>PABW01000026.1 GCA_002699625.1 Acidimicrobiaceae bacterium | reverse complement strand
CGTCGACAGCGAGCTGGCTCATCGCCCACGCCAACGAAAGTGAGGTCTTGCTGGACGCGCTCGACACGACGACCGTGCGCACCGAGTCGGCAAGGTCGTCAGCGATCGCCCATCCGGTCATGAACAGCGCCCACACCGTCGCCTGAAGTCCCTCGGCGTCAGCGGCGTGGGCCGGATCGGCGGAGCAGCGGTAGAGCCGCCGGTACCACGGATGCAATGTCGACCGGTGCTCAATTGAATCGCTGAACGCAAGATCAGTCACAGCATCGGGCTGCACGACCAATTCGGTCGCCATCGGCAAGTACCCGAAGATCCGCTCACCCACCTCAATGTCGGGATGACGGCTCTCCACCACATCGGCGAATCCCCATACCGGGACACAACCCCGCTCCTCGTCCACGGGGAAGTGAGCCCAGTAGCCGAGGAACTCGCCGGTCATCGCATACGAGATGTTGTTTGCGGACATCCCAAACACCCCAACAGCAAGCCGGACCTGCCCTTCGGACACCGGTGCAGAGAACTCGTCGAGCACTTCGACGGCAGCAATGTCGGCGCGACCGACGGCGATACGGGTCATGGAAGCTCCTTCGGGGACGCGGAGATCTTGGCATGACGACAAGGGAACTTGAAGCCGTGCGTCCCGCCTGGGATCGTGGCGCCGTGCTGATCCACACACCAGAGGGAGGCGTTGGCGAGATGCCGGCCGTTGGAGCTGCATCGATTCCGGTGCTCGCCGGCAAGAAGATCGGTCTTCTCGACAACCGCAAACCCAACGCCGACATCGTGCTCGAACACGTCGCAGAACGCCTCGCCGCCCGCACGGGCACCAAGGTCGTGCGTCGCGACAACAAGAACGCTGCGATCCCGTGTGAGGACCAAGTGCTCGAGGGCATCGCCAAGGAAGTGGAGATCGTCCTCACCGGCACTGCCGATTGAGGCAGCTGCACGTCGTGGAGTGTCCACGACTCCGTGAAGCTTGAGGCGATGGGTGTCCCGACGGTCGTCGTCACCACCGAGCAATTCCGGCGGCTCACCGATCAGGTCGCCACGAGCCTCAACCGACCCGATCTCCGCGTCGTCGAGACCCGTCATCCGATCGGTGGTGTCGACGAGGACACCGCCCGGGCGTGGGCTGACGAGGTCGTCGAAGCGGTCATCGCTGCGCTCACGGAGCCTCGATGATTTCGATCGACCACGGCGGCAAGGTCGCCCTCGTCACCGGATCCGGGGCAGGAATCGGACGCGCGGTCGCCCGCTGGCTTTCGGAGGCCGGAGCGCACGTTGTCGTCAACGACATCCGCGGCGACTACGCCGATGCGGTCGTCACCGAGATCGCCGACGCAGGTGGATCGGCGGAGGCCGTCATTGCCGACCTGCGAGACGACGACGCTGTCGATGCAATGGTCGAGGGCATCGTTGAGCGGCACGGTCGGCTCGATATCGCGGTGAACAATGTCGGCATGTATCCACCGGGTCGGATGCCGAAGCCGTTCACGGCCGGGCGCGGCGACGACTACCGCGAGATCTTCGACCAGAACCTGGTGCTCGCCGCCCTGTGCGGTCGAGCCGAGGCCGAGGCGATGAGCGAGACCGGTGGCGTGATCCTCTTCGTCTCGTCGGGTGAGACCACCCGGCCGGCGCCGTTCACATCGATTTACGCGGCGGCCAAAGCCGGTCTCAACCACCTCGTCACCTCGATGGCGGTCGAGCTCGGCCCGTCGGGCATCCGGGTGCTCGCCATGGCGCCCGGCACCACCCGCACCGAGATGGTCGCAGCCGCGTACACCGAAGAACGCTTCGCGGAGATCGCCCAATCGACCCCGCTGCGGTACGCGGTCGAGCACGATGAACTCGCCCGTCTGACGGTGTTCCTCACCAGCGATCTGGCACGGGCGATCACCGGTCAGATGATCCTCGCCGACGCCGGCGCGTTCCTCTCTCGGACCCGGCCAGAGAATCAGCGGCCAGAGTCCTGAAATCGGTATCAGTTTTGCGGCATGATCGTGGACGAAGTCTGACGATGCGCTGCAATCACTGCTCTATGTGAGCACCGCCGAGGTCCCGTTCACGAGTGTCGATCTCGTGAATCTGACCTCTCGATCCGAGTACGCAAACCAAAAACGGGACATCACGGGCTACCTCTGGTTCGACGGGTCGATGTTCTTGCAGTACCTCGAGGGACCGGCCGACGCAATCGACACACTCGAGACGAAGATCACCAGCGATCCCCGGCACTCGATCGTCAAACGCTTCACCCGCTCTCTCCCCGCCGATGAACGTCGGTTCACCGGCTGGAGCATGCGGCTGATGAACGACAACGAGCGGTTCGAGATGCACATGGAGGGCGTCCTCGTCGCCCTGCTCGAGATCCCTTACGACGACGAAGCTCGCCCGGCCCGGTCGCCGTGGATGCTGACCGATCGCCTGTCGGAACTGCATGCCGCCAAGCGCTAGAAGCCGATCCAGTCGACGGTGAGTTTCTCGCCGCGTTCAGCCCAATCCTCGGCCGTGATGGCGTAGCGGACATGGTCTTCCCAGACACCGTTGATCTCGAGATAGTTCTGCGCAGTGCCCTCGTCGCGAAGACCGAGCTTCTCGGCCACTCGACGGCTCGCCGAGTTGCGCGGCACGATCGCCGCCTGCACGCGATGGAGTCGGAGTTCCTCGAAACAGAACCGCAGGACGACCACGAACGCTTCGGGCACATAGCCGTTTCCCGCCTGGGCTTCGTCAATCCAGTAGCCGATGTAGGCGTTCTGAAACGGCCCCCGCTGGATCGAGTTGAGGTTGACCTCACCGGCGAACACGCCCTCGACGAACACGCCGAAGCCGTAGCCGGTGCCGAGCTGACGCTCGCGTTGTCGCGCCGAACACCGTGTGGAGAACGCATGGGCGTCCTCCACCACGTCGGGCTGGCCGGGCAGCCGCTGCGGTTCCCACTTGGTCAACCAGTCACGGTTGCGTCGCCGCACTTCCTGCCACTTGGCGAAATCTCCGGGTTCGAGAGGGCGCAGGAGCACGCGGCGGCCGAACAGGGTGGTCACGGCCCCTCAACGTAGCCCGCCTCAGACCTTCAATTGACGTCCAAGCGATTCGACGGCGTCGATGAACTCCTCGACCATCTCCATCACGACGCGCGCCGCGGGCTTCGATTCGTTCATGGTGCCGACGATCTGGCCCACGAAGTAGTTCGAGAGCGCCTCGGCACCGGAGCCGGCGTTGTGGGCCGCCCGATCGATGCGCATGATCGCCTCGCCGGTGAGCACCATCTGCATCGGCATACCGAGCGGCATGGGGGTCTCGGGGTTCTCCCACTCGTCGGTCCACGCGGACTTGAGCTGACGGGCGTGCTTTCCCGTTCGGCTGCGAGAACGGATCGTGTCCGACGAGGAGGCGGCGAGGAACTTGTCCTTGACGACCGGGTGGGTTTCGGCCTCATCGGTGGTGAGCCACACCGAGCCGCACCACACACCAGAAGCGCCGAGAGCCATGGCAGCAGCCATTTGACGACCATGGCCGATGCCGCCTGCGCCGAGCACGGGTGTGTCGCCAACGGCATCGACGATCTCGGGGATCAGGACCATCGTGCCGATCTCGCCGGTGTGGCCCCCGGCCTCGGAGCCCTGGGCGATGATGAAGTCGACACCGGTGTTGACATGGCGTTCGGCGTGCTGCGCCTTGCCGGCGAGCGCGCCCGTCTTCACTCCCAGCTCGTTGCAACGGTCGATCATGTGTTGTGGGGGCGGGCCGAGCGCGTTGACGATCAGTGACGACCCGTGGGCGAGCGCGATCTCGAGATTGGGGTCCTGCGACTCGGCCGACATCGGTGCCGCAGTGTCGCTTCCACTTCGTCCAATGCCCCGACCGCCCTTGTCGTCGGCGAGTGCAGGCACGCCGTAGCGCTTGAGGATGTCGTCGACGTAGGCCTTGTGCTCGGCGGGGATCAGCTCGCGAACCTGGCCGATGTTGAGGCCGCCCTCGTCGGAGCCGGCGTATTTGGCCGGCACGATCAGGTCGACACCGAAGGGGCGGTCACCGATCTCGTTCTTGATCCACTCGAGATCGATCTCGAGCTGCTTCGGCGAATGTGCGACCGCACCGAGCACGCCGAGGCCACCCGCTTTGGTGACGGCGGCAACGACGTCGCGACAGTGGGTGAACGCGAAGATCGGAACGTCGATCCCGAACATATCGGTCATCGGGGTCTGCATGAGGTCACTTCTTCCTGACCTGCACCGGCAGGTGGGTGTAGCCCTTGACGAATGCCGACAGCGTGCGCTCGGGCTCGGCTTGGACTTCGATGCGCTCGAAACGCGGGAGGATCTCCTCCCACAGGATCCGCAACTGCAACTCCGCGATGCGGGCACCCATGCAGTAGTGGATGCCGTGACCGAACGCGAGGTGCCGGTCGGCGTTGGGGCGCTCGAGATCGACCACATCGGCGTTGTCGCCGAACACGGCCTCGTCCCGGTTGGCCGAGAGGTACCAGAGCAGAACCTGATCGTCCTCTTTGATCTGCTTGCCGCGGAATTCGACGTCCTTCGTCGCCGTGCGTCGCATGTAGGCGAGGGGGGTCTGCCAGCGAATGATCTCCGGGACGAGGTTGGAGATCAGACTCGGGTCGGCGATGAGCTTGTCGTACTGCTCTGGCCACTTGTTCAGCGCGTAGACACTGCCCGTCATGGAGTTGCGGGTGGTGTCGTTGCCGCCGACGATCAGCAAGATCAGATTGCCGAGGTGCTCCATCGGTGACTTGTCCTTGGTGGATGGACCGTGGGCGAGCATCGAGACCATGTCGAAGCCAGGGTTTGCGCGTCGGTCCTGGAAGAGTCGATCGAAGTAGTTGACGCACTCCATGATCTGGTCGCGGAACCACTGCCGGTTCGTCGCCACGTCGCGGTTTGGGCCGACCGTGGTGACCAGATCCGACCATTTGGTGAGCAGGCGGCGGTCTTCGAGCGGGAAATCGAACAGGGTGGCGAGCATGAGCGTGGTGAGCTCGATCGACACGGTGTCGACCCAGTCGAAGGTCTCGCCTTCTGGCAGCGAGTCGAGCACATTGATCGTGCGTTCGCGAATCAGATCTTCGAGATTTCGGAGGCTGCTCGGGGCAGAGATACCGCGAACGGTCTTGCGCTGATCGGTCTGGTCCGGCGGATCCATGGCGATGAAGGCATCGAACGGAATCGCGTCGTCGGGCAAGGGCGTGCCGGGCGGGATCGTGAGCGTGATGCCCTGCGCGGAGGAAAAGGTCTCCCAGTCGCCCTCGACATCACGGACGTCCTGCCAGGTCGTGATCGACCAGTACCGACCGGAGGAACCCATCTCGTTGAAGTGCACGGGATCCTCGGCCCGCAGTCGAGCGAAATGCTCCTGCCAGCGGTCCTCGCGGAACAGGTGCGAGTTGAACGGATTGATCTCATCAATCGCGAGCTGTACGGCGCTCGGCACGTCGCCGCCGAAGCGAGCCTGCTCGAATTCGGGGCCGGCCCCTGGGCGAGCGGCGAGCCACTCCTCACGGGTGAGTTGCACATCGGTCATCAGGCTCTCGCTTTCTGCGTCTCGGCCCAGCTCATCCCCTGTTGTACGTCAGGTTCCCGCGGAAGTCCCAATGCCATCTCGGCCACGATGTTGCGCTGGATCGCCCAGGTGCCGCCACCGAGCGTCAGCGCCGGGGAAAACAGGAACCCGTAGTGCCACACCGGGTCGACTTCGGCGAAGTGTCTCTTGCGGAAATTGATCTCGGTGGCGCCACTCCGGGAGCTCTGTGCGAGTTCGCCCGACGGGCCCGAACCAGTGAGCATTCCTTCGGCACCGACGAGTTCCTTGGCGAGCTCCATGACTTCTTGGCCGTGCTCATCGGCCATGAGCTTCTGGATCGACGCCTCGGTGCCTGGTGTCCGTCCGTTGAGCTTGGCCGACAGGGTCCGGAGGCGGTTGAGCCGAAGCACTTCGGCGTTGGCAAACATCCGAGCGACCTTCTGGCGCATCGTCGGATCGATGACCGGGCCCATGCCCTTGATCTGTGCGAGCAAGTCGTAGGCGGACGGGCCGGCGCCCCAGAGCGAACCGGCCGAACTGAGGGACACCCGTTCGTTGGCGAGGGTGACCTTGGCGAGACGCCAACCGTCGCCTTCCTCGCCGATTCGGTTCTCGACGGGTAGACGCATGTCGTCGAAGAACACCTGATTGAACGAGTGCGCTGTGGTCATGTCGACGATCGGCGACATCGTCAGGCCCGGGGTGTCCATGGGCACGGCGAAGTAGGAGATGCCGCGATGCTTGGGGGCATCGGGATCGGTGCGGGCGATCAGGATGCCCATGTCGCTGACGTGGGCACCCGACGACCAGATCTTTGCCCCATTGATCACGTACTCGTCGCCGTCACGCACGGCCCGGGTGGCGAGGTTGGCGAGATCCGAACCGGCGTCGGGTTCGGAGAAGAGCTGACACCAGATGTCTTCGTGGGTGAAGATCCGATCGAGATAGCGGGCCTTTTGCTCCTCGGTACCACCGAGCAGGATCGTCGGAGCGGCCCAGCCGACCCCGATGGCGTTCGACGCCATCTCCCGCCCACCGGCACGCTTCACCTTCAGCCCAGCCAGTTCCTGCTGGATGATGATCTGGTGGATCGGGTCGGCGCCGGTCCCCCACGGCTCGGGCCAGTGCGGCACGACATAGCCGGCCTCGTGCAGTTCGGCCTGTGTCGGTTCGGGGTTGGCCTCGCGCCACGCCCGAACAGCGAGCCGCCTCGGGTCGTCGTCGCTGGGAAAGTCGAAATCCATCAGCGTTACGCGCTCTCTCGGTCCTGCTCTCATCATTCCGACGCAGGTGGTGTTCCGGGGAACAAACCACCCTTTGCACAGTCGCAACCTGAACGTACTCGGCGATCGACGGCCAGACGAATTGTCCTCTGCAGCCGAAGGCTCACCGCATCACAAGGCCAACCGGTGCAGAAGACCGGAAGAGGAATGCAAGCCGCACGGTGAGACCACCGACGCCGAGGCCCCACCAGACCCTACGATCACAGCGTGATCCCACTCGTCGATCTCGCCTCCCCCACCGCCGCCGTGGACCTCGCTTCGGGACTCGCCACGCTCGGTTTCGTGGAACTCAAGAACCACGGCCTCGAAACCGACACGATGGCCGAACTCCGAACTGCAGCCGACGACTTCTTTGCGCTGCCAGCCGCCGAAAAACACCGGTCGGTCCATCCCGAACCGCTCGCCAACCGCGGCTTCCGGGCGAGGGGAAGCGAGGCACTCGCCTATTCCCTCGGCGAGGAAACGCCTCCCGACCTCTTCGAGAGCTTCAACGCCGGAACCGATACCCCCGCCGGCGGCTGGACCGACCTAGTGCAGCCGACACCATGGCCCGACGCGGTGCCCACCTACCGGCCCGCCGCCCAGGCAGCGCTCGCCGAATTCCGCCGTCTCGGCCGCCGACTCGACACGATGCTCGGCGAGGGACTCGGCCTGCCCAAACTCGCCGCCCGTTCCGTCAACGGCCCCGACATGCTCGCCTGCATCGACTACCGCCCGAGCCCCGACGGCACCGAAGCAGTCGTCGACGGACAACTCCGCATGGGCGCCCACTCCGACTACACGACCTACACCCTGCTGCTCGCCGACCCGGTGCCCGGGCTGCAAATCGTCGGCTCCGACGGCTCGTGGATCGATGTGATCCCGTCCGCCGGCAACCTGCTGATGAACGTCGGCGACCTGCTCGCCATCTGGACCAACGACGCCTGGCCCTCAACCCTCCACCGTGTCGTTCCGATAGCCCTCGGCGCCGCCGAACGGCGACGCTCGGTCGCCTGGTTCCACTACCCCGACCCTGACGTCGTCGTGGCCCCGCTCCCCGCCTTCGTCGACGATGGCGAATCTCGCTACGGCGCCACGCGCGTCGACGACCACGTCCGAGGCAAGCTCGGCGCCCCGAAGACCGGCGAGGCCCCGACCAGCACGTCGACCATCGCCGACCGCCCTGTCTGACCTACGCTGCGCGTCATGAGCGCCATCACGACCGAACGCCGCGACCAGATCCTGGTCGTCCACCTTGACGACGGAAAGGCCAACGCCTTGTCCTTCGACATGATCGACGGCATCCTCACCGCAATCCGCGAGGCGGAGAACGACGACCAGATCGGAGCGGTCGTCGTGCATGGCCGAGAGGGCAAGTTCTCTGCCGGTTTCGACCTCGGCGTGATGATGGCCGACAACCAGTCGGCGATCGTGAACCTCGTCGCCAACGGCGGCGAGTTGGTGCGCACCCTGTACGGCTGCTCGGTACCGGTCGTGGCCGCCAGCACCGGCCATGCGCTCGCCGCCGGGGCCTTGATGCTCCTCGGTTGCGATGTGCGCATCGGCGCCGACCTTCCCGCAAAGGTCGGACTCAACGAGGTGGCGATCAAGATGGTGCTGCCCGACTGGGCGCTCACGATCGCCGGTGCCCGGCTCAGCAAACGCCACATGCAACGCTCGATCGTCAATGCCCGCATCACCACGCCCGCCGACGCGGTCGATGTCGGGTTTCTCGACGAGGTCGTCCCAGCCGACGAGTTGCTCGACCGAGCGATTGCTATCGCCGCCGAGTTCGCGGCGACCCTTGATCCGAGGGCCTACGCCGGAACGATCAGGGCCTTTCGCCAGGAAACGCTCGACGAGATGGACACCCACATCGCCGCCGCTCGGGCATCGGTCGCCTGACCGTCGACCCGACCGCGGCACAGGGGCGAGGCCTCCCTTCCGTCACCACAACACGGGCATGCCATGCTGCCGACATGGACAAGCCGACCGTTGCTTCCATTACCGCCGACCTCATCGCCGAACAGGACGCCCTCGATGCTGTTGTCGCGCCCCTGGCGACCGAGGACTGGGAGCGGGCTACCCCATCACCCGGCTGGGCGGTCCGCGACCAGATCGGCCACCTTGCGTTCTTCGATATGACGGCAGCGCTGGCGATCGACGATCCGGAGGGCTTCGTCACCCACCGCGAGTCCTTCGTCGCTGCCGCCTTCGCGTCGGCAACATCAGCCGACGACGCCACGCTGGGCGAGACCCGGGCGATGTCGGCTCCTGAGCTGCTCGACCACTGGCGTCGGCAGCGGGCTGATCTCGCCGCCGCAGCCGCAACCTGCGCCGACGACGCCCGCATCGAGTGGTACGGGCCGTAGATGGGTGCGAAGTCATTTCTCACCGCCCGGTTGATGGAGGCCTGGGCGCACGGTCAGGACATCTGCGACACCGTCGGCGTCGAGCGCGAACCGACCGACCGGCTCCGGCACATCGCGCAGCTCGGCTCCATCACTCGAGGCTGGACGTACATCAACTGGGCACTCGACGTGCCCGCAGGTGACGTACAGGTCACCTTGACGTCGCCCTCCGGCGAGACCTGGGTGTGGGGCCCCGATCAGGCCGACGCCACCGTGACCGGCTCGGCTCTCGACTTCTGCCTCGTCACCGCTCAACGACGCGACGTCACCGACACCGACCTCGCCGTGGAGGGCGAGATCGCGGTCGACTGGCTGGCGATGTCCCAGCTGTTCGCCGGCCCTCCGAGCGACCCTCCCGCCCCGCAGGGCTGAGGACTAGAGGCCGCCGAATTCCGGCGACCGTTTCTCGGCGAACGCCACCATCGACTCGCTGAAGTCGCCCGTCGTGGTGGTCATGATCTGGGTGCGGTTCTCGATGTCGATGGCATGACGCAGCGACGGCGAGTCGACCGTCTGCCACATCGTCTCTTTGGTCATCCAGACGCTGAACGGTCCGTTTTCGCGAATCGCCCGAGCGGTCACCATCGCCCGTTCGATTTCGGTGCCATCGTCGACCACGTCGGCGACCAACCCGATCCGGTCGGCTTCGTCGGCATCGAAGATACGGCCGGTGAGCAAGAGTTCGGCCGACCGGCCGGCGCCGACCAGTCGGGGCAGGAAGTAGCTGGTTCCCATATCGCAGTTGCTGACGCCGACCTTGATGAAAACCGCACCGAAGCGAGCACCCCGAGCGGCGATCCGCACGTCGCAGGCCAACGCAATGGCGAAGCCGCCGCCGACCGCTGCGCCGTTGACCGCTGCGATCCATGGTTTGCGCGAGCGGTGGATCGATTCGTTGACCGTGGCGATCTGATCCTGGGCCATGAACCGGCCGACGATCGGACCCACGCCCTCTGCACCGGGCGGGATGCTCGGGTCACCGAGAAGGTCGGCGCCGGCACAGAACCCGCGACCGGCGCCGGTCAGCACGACGGCCCGCAGCGTTCGGTCAAGGTCGACCCGTCGAGTCAGGTCCTGAAGATCGGTCATGAGCTGAGCCGAGATCGCGTTGAGGCGCTCGGGCCGGTTCATGGTGACGAGCACGATGTCGTCGTCGGGCTCCTCGATCAGGAGGGTGGCGTACTCGGGCAGGTCACGGACGGTCATGGCCGTCAGTGAAGCACCCGCTCACTCGTGGGGCGAGTTCAGCTCGATTGTGGTGACAGCAGCGAAAAGACAAGCCCGTCGAGGATGTCGGCCTCGGAAACGACAAGCTCCTCGATGTCGAAGTAGCGCATGATGCGCACGAGGATGCACAGGCCACCGACGATCACATCGGCTCGAGCTTCTTCGAGACCGGGGTTGTGGATGCGATCGTCGCGGGCTTCGGTGACGAGCGTGCGGTAGACGTCCTCTGTTGCTTCCTTCGTGAGCACGAAGTGATGGATCTGGTCGCGGTCGTACTCGGCGAGACCGAGTTCGACCGCCGCTGCGGTCGACACGGTGCCTGCAAGCCCGACGAAGGTCGCCGCATGGGCGATCTGAGGCATCTGGCGAGCGACATCGTCGAGGTGGGCCTCGGTGATCGACAAACACGCAACGAGTTCCTCGGGCCGTGGCGGGTCGTGCTCGACGTACTTCTCGGTGAGTCGCACACAACCGATGTCGAGCGACATCGCCGCCTCGGCTTCGTCGGTGCCGAACGCGAACTCCGTGGATCCACCACCGATATCGAACACGAGAAAGGGGCCGTCGGNGGGATNGAGGTCGGCGGTGGCACCTCGGAANGANAGCTTGCCNTCGTCNAAGCCCGACAACAGTTCTGGTTCGACNCCGATGACNTCGNGCACTGCGGTGAAGAACTCGTCGCGGTTGGCCGCATCACGAGCGGCNGAGGTGGCCACCGCTCGCACNNGGGTGACGCCGTGCTGGTCCATGACCGACTTGTAGGTCCGCAGGCACGAGAGCACCCGTTCGATNGCTTCGTCGGCGAGACGGCCGGTGCGATCGACGTCTTGNCCGAGCCGGGTGATGGTCATGAGNCGCTCGATCGTGTTCTCGCCGTCGTGGACGAGCAANCGAGTCGAGTTCGTGCCCATGTCNATGGCGGCGACGGGAGCGTCAGTCATGNTGATGGTCCTCGGGGAGATCGTCACGGTCCTCGTAGNCGGCGAACCGTTNGGCCACCCAACGGCCTACTGGATCGTCNCCGCCTGCGAGATACCAGGCGTAGTGGGCGTGCAGGCACTTGACGCCGCGGCGGGTACCGCCGACGCCGGCGGACGGCCGCGGACCGTCGTGATCCNNCGGCATCGCGGCGTCGCGTTCGAGTCGGTAGCGCTCGTGAGCNGCNTCGATCTCCNCAGCAGGAATCTCNGCCTCGGAACGNCGCACGCCNCCGTCGCTCTCGATACGNCCCACGATTCGGCGCTCGTGATCACCGACGAGCCAGTACCGNGTGGGCATNGGTCGACCCGATTCCAGCAACGGCGCNTTGCAGAGCACAACCGGGTCGCCGAGNTCGTTGCGCACGACGATCTCATAGGCGCCGCCGGGTTCGCGGCCCAACAGTTCCGCNACCCGNCGACGGTCGGCATCGGTGAGNTCGCTCATNGACCACTCCGACGACCACGAANGANCCAGNCGACCAGCGTGANCAGNCCGGCGAGNGGGACAAGCCGCTTCATGATGGGNCGACGAGCNGNATCGAGNAGGTCGAGCGCNTCGGGCTCCGGCATNGCGACGCTTCGNGGATGAGCGAACGCGTCGGGNCCGAGAACCCGCTCAGCNGTNNTCGANGCCGCCAGGTTGTCGCCGAACTGGGCGGTNAGTGCCGAACTCACNTCGGTGATGATGCCCCNACCAAGCTGCGCCAAGCGNCCNTCGAGNTGNAGNTCGGCATCNACNTTCACCTGNGTCTGATCGTCGGAGAGCGCTTCGAGCCGAGCGGTGATGTGCGCCTCTGCTCGCCCNTGGTTGCCGTCACCCNGNGCCTTCACGATGATNCGGTGCCGGTCGAGGTCGTGTTCGAACNTGNCNTGACCGGTGAAGCGGGCNGCNAGCACACCGAGGCGCACNTTGACGACACCGTGNTGGTCGTCGCCGACGANCTCGGTGAGGTGGGCGCCGGGGANNCACCTGGCGACCCGCTCGGGCTCGCTCAAGAGNNCCCACGTCTCNTCGATCGGNCANGCGACGGTGAACGAGTCGCTCANCTCCACCGGCGGAGGTCCTCNAGCGTGTCGATNTCGCGCGGGTCGCCNTCGACGGGGACCGGACGGACNAGGTCAGGACGCTGCCGCATNAGGGCACGAGCNCCGTCGTCNCCGCTGACCGGGAGCGATGCCCACATCGAGGCGCTGAGGCGAACCGGCGGTCGCAGTTCNCCGTCGTANCGGGCCGACGCGAGATCGGCGTCGACNTCGGNGACCTTGTTCCAGATCTCGGTGGTGACNCCNGGGCTGTCNCCGAGNCCGACCACGAGCGCGTCNTGNCGTCGNGACTCCGCATAGCCGACTGCNGCACGGAGNGAGGTCGCCTGACCATCNGCCCACTGCTCGTTGTGGATCAGCGTGACATCGTCGGGCACGAACGNNTCGAGGTCGACGGCACCGCCNACCACGATCACTTCGTCGACCTCNGAGGCTCGAGCGGCNTCGACGACGTGNGAGATGACCGGACGTCCGTCGANCTCGGCGAANAGTTTGTGGGTGTCNCCGGCGTAACGGGATCCGGCNCCGGCGGCGAGGATCACCGCAGCAACGGAACGCTGNCGGATGCGGTCGATGTCGGTCACCGNCACAGCCTAGGGTCACCGGCATGGACCCGACTGTTCCCGCGCCGGCCTCACCCCCGACCCTCCGGGTCACCATGTTGCTGGCCGATTCGGCCCAGGTCGCCGACCGCAAGCTGTATGTNCTCGGCGGTGGTCTCTCCGTCATCGGACCNCGGCCCCANCCGATGGGGGTCGCCATCCGTATCGAGGTCCCNTGGGACCGCGCCAACACGCCACACCAGTGGCGCCTCGACCTTCTCGACGAGGACGGGCACCCCGTGATGATCAACGAGCAGCCGCTGGTCGTGCACGGCCGATTCGAAGCCGGCCGNCCTGCGGGCCTTCAGGCGGGTACGCCCTTGTCGGTGCCGTTGGCGATCACCTTCCCGTCGCTCCCGGTCACCCCCGGGCGCTCCTACGCATGGCAGTTGTCGATCGACGACAGCACCCACCTCGACTGGCGTCAGCGCTTCCACGTTCGTGAGACACCNCAGCGACCGATGGGNCCACCACCCTCGCCNAGCTGANTCAATNGTGGATCGGACCCTCGGTGCNGGAGAGGGAGGCNACAGAGCGGCCGGTGCGCTCNGCGATGATCTCCGCCACGATNGAGATCGCCGTCTCCTCGGGCGTGCGGGCNCCGAGATCGAGACCGATCGGNGATCGGAGGCGATCAAGGCCGGTTTGGTCGACACCGGCGTCGACNAGGCGNTTGGTNCGGTCGTCGTGGGTTCGACGGCTCCCCATCACGCCGATGTAGCCGACCTTCGTCTCCAGCGATGCGGTGACGGCGGGGACGTCGAACTTGGCGTCGTGGGTGAGGATGCAGACGGCGTCGCGCGGGCCGAGATCACCGCCGATGTCGGCAAGCAGCCGATCGGGCCAATCGACGACGAGATCGTCAGCCATCGGGAAGCGCTGGTTGGTGGCGAACACTTCACGGGCATCGCACACCGTCACCCGGTAGCCGAGCACCTTGGCGACCTTGGCGAGCGCGGCGGTGAAATCGACGGCACCGAAGATCAGCATCTGCGGCGGCGGGGCGAACGATTCGATGAAGACTGCGACGACATCCTCTCGCGCCTCGCCGTGTTCGCCGTAGTGCCGCAAACCGGAGCGGCCGGCGGCGAGTTCACCTCGAGCGTCGCGCTCGGCGACCCGATCGAGGTTCTCATGACCGAGCGTGCCGATCACGGAATCATCGGCCCGTACGAGCAATTTGTTGCCGACCCCTGGCCCCTCGATGACCGTGGCGAGGGCAACGGCGCGGCCCGCCGCGATATCGGCCTTCAGCGGGGCGTACCAATCGCTCGGCTTGAAACGCTCGAGGAAGAGATGGATCGTGCCGCCACACGTGAGCCCGACGGCGAACGCTTCGTCGTCGCTGTACCCGAAGGTCACGACCCGATGGTCGTCGGCCTCCATCACGTCGAGCGCTTCGATCACGACGGCGCCTTCGACGCAACCGCCGCTGACCGACCCGCGGACGTCCTGATCGAGGTTGACGGCCATAGCTGCGCCGGGCAATCGAGGGCCCGAGCCGTCGAGGTCGACCACCCGGGCGATGGCCGCGTCACGCCCCGAGCCGTGCCATGTATCGAGAGCGTTGAAGAGATCCTTCACCAGCGACCAATCTAGCGCTGTGGCGAGCGACGACCCGGCCCCGCGGAGCCCGGTCAGCCGTGGAGACGGCGCAGTTGAGAACGGGCGAATGCCCCGAAGAGCGCAAGACCACCGACGATGACGAGCAGGCCCGGCCATGTCTCGGCCCACGAAATCTCACCGAGGAAGCCCTGGCGGGTCATCGCGAGTACCGGTGTCGCCGGGTTCCAGCGCGCCATCGTTGCCAGCCAACCATCCATCAACTCGATCGGGACCTGACCGGTCGATGGAAACAACACCAGAAACGAAATCACCTGCACCACCGCCATCGCTCGGATGTTCCCGACGAGCAACACGACCCCGAGACCCAAGAGGCCTATGACGACCGCCATCGACATGCCGCCGAGGTAGACCATCGCCACCCCGAGGATGCCGGCCGGCATCGACGCGTCCTTGAGTAGGCAGATGAGCAGGATGATGGTGGTCGGGATCAGGGCTCGGACGGCGGCCTGACCGAGCGGTGCCAGCAGCACGAGCCCGCGCCGCATCGGCGATACCAAGAGCCGATCGATGAAGCGGGTGTCGAGGTCGGCGGCCATCGCCGCCGCAGCACCGATACCGGCGAAGGCGCACGACTGCAGGATGGCAAAAGCAGCGACCCAGTTGACGATGTTGTCGGTCGGGTAGCCGTCGACGCGCGAGATGCCGTCGAAGCTGCCGGTGAAGGCGGTGATGAAGAAGGCCGGCATGATCACCGTCGGCGCGAGCACCGCCGGGAGCCGGATCATCCTGGTCACCGCTCGTTGGATCAGGGCCGTGAGCAGCGGCGCCGACGGCACGAAGCCGCCCGCCCGACCTTGCTCGGGGTGAAGGTCGGTGACCGTCACGAGCGTCGCAGCCTGGTCAGGTAGGCCCGATACGACAGCCCGAGCGACACGAAGGAGACGGCGGCGATCCAGAACATCGCCTGGCCGAAGTCGCCCCAGTCGAATCCGCTGAGGGCGATCTGGCGGGCCGGATTGACGATCAGGGTGAACGGGTTGACCTCGGCAACCTCCTGATACCAACCGGTCATGAGTCCGGTCGGAAAGAACGCCGACGACACGAAGATGATCACGAAGGTCAGGGGAAACATCGCCTGGGTCGCCTCACTCGAACCCGTTCGGATCGCGACGGCGAGACTGAACCCACCGATTGCGACCGCCAGAAAGGCTGCGATGACGATCAACGCAAGGGCGGCGACCACACCGCCTTGCACCGGCGCACCGAACACCGTGAAGACCAGCACCAGGACGGTGGCGAGAATCGCGGAGAACACGATCGCCCCGGCGAGACGGCCGATGAAGACGGCGAGGCGACTTGTCGGCGAGCTCATCAAGCGGTCGAAGAAGCCATTCTGGATGTCGGTCGCCATGCCGGTACCCGCATCGCCGGCATTGAACGACACGCCCTGAAGGATCGACGCAGGAAGAATGAACTGCAGAAACGAGTCGACCTCGGGGAATCCGGGCAACTCGGTGGCCCGGCTGAACTGGGCGCTATAGATGGCCGCGAGCACGAGCGGGAAAATCATGGGAGGCACCCAGGCACCGGGGTCGCGCGCCGTGTTGCGCACCGAGCGGACGGCGAGGGCGAACGATTGCTCCGCTGCGATCCGCCAGCGAGGCCGATCGGTGGTGACCGCCGCTGTCACGAACCGGCGCCCTCGAGACGGCGTCCGGTGGCGTCGGCGAAGACATCGTCGAGACTGGGCGAGTCGACCTCGACATGGCCGACAGCGATGCCCGCCTCGTCGAGCGCTCGGATCACGGAAGCAAGACTGCCGGTACCGCCCCAAAGACCGATGGCGATCCGTCCGGCCCGGGCGGGGCGCTCGCCTCCGAATCTGGCAAGGATGCCTTGCGCCGCCTCCTGACGAGACGGATCGGCGACCTCAAGGCGCAATGTCGGATCGCCGACGGCCTCCTTGAGTGCGGCGGGGTCACCTTCTCGGACAATCGTGCCACCGTCGATGATCGCGATACGACCGGCGAGTTGGTCGGCTTCCTCGAGGTACTGGGTGGTGAGGAAGACCGTGGTGCCTTCGTCGTTGAGCGACCGAACCTCCTCCCACACGGCCTGGCGGCTTGTCGGGTCGAGTCCGGTCGTCGGCTCATCGAGAAACAACACCGATGGCTTGTGAATCAACGCCAGCGCGAGATCGAGACGTCGACGCATACCTCCGGAGTAGGTGCCGACCCGCCGGTCGCCGGCTTCGGTGAGCCCGACCCGTTCGAGGAGTTCTCCCGCCCGCTGCTGCCCTGGCCTGCCGCCGAGGCCCTGCATGACCGCCTGAAGCCGTAGTGACTCGTTGCCGGTCATCAGTGGATCGATCGCGGCGTCCTGCAGGGCGACCCCGATGCGGCGACGAACCTCGTTCGGCTGGGAGGCGACATCGAAACCCGCAACCGAGGCCGATCCCGCCGACGGCTTCAGCAGGGTCACGAGCATCCGGACCGTGGTTGACTTGCCGGCGCCNTTCGGACCGAGAAAGCCNAAGATCTCGCCCTCCCCCACNTCGAGGTCGATGCCATCGACTGCAGTGAGATCGCCAAAGCGTCGAACCAGGCCNTGGGCGACGACGTGGNCCGCCGAAGAAGATCTCATCGGGTCATCGTGGCCGACTCAGCGNACCGNGACACAACCCGTGCCGGAACCGGGGATGGCGTAGCTCTCCGTGCCGGGCCAGACATAGTTCGCATAGCAGCGGGCTCGCAGCTCNATCTCNCTCTCCGCCTTGTGCTTCTGGAACTCAGCGTCGCTGAGCTGTTGNTGNAGCTCNGTGCCNTCNCCCTCGAGNTCGGTCAGCTCGCCGCGCAGTTCGAAGTAGTCGGTGACCGGCATGTANGCGAGNGCNGCACCCGCNGCAAGGGTNGCNGCGACNAGTGCGCNGCGNACNGNNATNCCCGNNCGGAACCGGGNTCCGTNTNCNGCCGGNTTNGCCGCNGGNTTGCGGACGGGTTGCGGNCCGCGCGCNGGCCGTCCCCCAGCGGGGCGGCGTGCCGGTGATCCGGCCGTGGCGCGCGAGCGNGACGGAGCCATGCTCANCCGCCGGCGAGGGCGNTCNTTCCTCGGAAGGCCGCNGACTCACCGAGCTGTTCCTCGATGCGCAGCAGNTGGTTGTACTTGGCGACACGGTCGGAGCGAGCCGGNGCNCCGGTCTTGATCTGGCCGCANTTGGTGGCGACGGCGAGNTCGGCGATGAACGTGTCNTCGGTCTCGCCGGAGCGNTGCGACATCACCGANGTCCAGCCGTTGCGGGTGGCCATGTCGACAGCCTCGAGGGTCTCNGTGAGCGAACCGATCTGGTTGACCTTGATCAGGATNGAGTTGGCGTAGCCNCCCTCGATNCCGCGNCTGAGNCGCTCNGTGTTCGTGACGAAGAGGTCGTCNCCGACGAGCTGNACGCGATCNCCGACNCNCTCNTTGAGGGCCTTCCAGCCATCCCAATCNTCTTCGGCCATGCCGTCCTCGACCGAGACGATCGGGTACCGCTCNCACAGCGACGCAAGTTCGCCGGCCATCGNCGCNGANTCGAGGCTGCGGCCCTCNGCGGCNAGGGTGTAGAGGCCGGTNTCGGTGTCGTAGAACTCGGTCGAGGCGACATCCATCGCAATGGCGATGTCGTCACCAGGGGTTCGGCCCGCCATCTCGATCGCCTGGACGAGCAACTGGATTGCCTCCTCATTGCTGGCGAGGTCGGGGGCGAAGCCGCCCTCGTCGCCGATGCCGGTCGAGAGCCCCTTGTCGCCGAGCACCTTCTTGAGCACGTGGTACGCCTCGACACCCCACACCAGGGCCTCGGTGAACGACGCAGCGCCCACCGGCATGAACATGAACTCCTGGTAGTCGACGGCGTTGTCGGCATGCTCACCGCCGTTGAGCACGTTCATCATCGGAACGGGCAGCACGTGGGCGTTGGATCCACCGATGTGACGCCACAACGGGATCTCGAGTTCGTTGGCCGCAGCCTGAGCTGTGGCGAGGCTGACGCCGAGAATGGCGTTCGCTCCGACCCGGCCTTTGTTGTCGGTGCCGTCGGTGGAGATCAGTTCGGCGTCGACCAGCCGCTGGTCTGTGGCGTCGAGACCGATGACCGTGTCGGCGAGTTCGCCGTTGACGAAGCCAACGGCAGTCAGCACGCCCTTGCCGTTCAGTCGATCGCCGCCATCGCGCAACTCGACCGCTTCGAAGGCGCCGGTGGAAGCGCCAGAGGGCACGATCGCCCGACCGATGGCGCCAGAATCGAGGCCGATCTCCACCTCGACGGTGGGATTGCCACGCGAGTCGAAGACCTCACGACCGTGGACGTGCTCAATGGTGTTCATGACGGAACGACCTCGCAGTGCGCGAAATGGCGGAATCGGGCGCAAGGCTAGTGGGCTTCGCGCGAAGAGTGAGGGACTTCGCGCGAACCGCGCGAGCCCTGGGATGCTCCGCCGTCCCGGGACCGTCAGTCTGCCAGGGATTCGGCCGACTTGGCCACCGCCCACCATGCAGTGAGCTGATTTTCGTCAGCTGCGGCAAGCGCTTCGGGGCTCCCGGCGAGCACCTCGACCCGACGGAACCGCGAGGCGAACCGCTGGGCAGCACTGCGCAGCGCAGCCTCCGGGTCGACATCGAGCCTGCGGGCCACCTGCACCCCGGCAAACAGGAGATCACCGACTTCATGCTCGCTCGGATCGTCTCGCACCTCTGCAAGTTCTGCTTCGACGTCGGCGTAGGCGACCTCGACTCCGCCATCCCAGTCGAAGCCGGCCGACGCCGCCTTTTTCTGGATCTTGGCCGCAAGCGCTAATCCCGGCAGGGACGGGGGGATGCCATCGAGGACGGAGTCGCGCTGCTTCTCCTTCGCCTTGATCTCCTCCCACGTCGACACGACGGTCTCCACATCGTCGGCATCGACGTCGCCGAAGACGTGCGGGTGCCGGATGACCAGCTTGTCGTGCACGCCTCGGGCCACGTCGGCGACGGTGAACGATCCCCGCTCGGAGGCCAACCGGGCGTGGAAGTAGATCTGGTAGAGCAGATCGCCGAGCTCCTCGGCGAGNTGGTCGTCCAATTCGGGGGCAGGCTCGGCGTCGGCGAACGCCGCCCGAGCGTCGAGTACCTCCAACACCTCGTGCGTTTCCTCAAGCAGGTGACGCCGCAGGCTGGCGTGAGTCTGCTTGCGGTCCCACGGACACTCATCACGCAGGGTCCGCACCAACTCGTCGAAGCGAGCAAACTCGTGGGCGACGGGCTCGGCCACCTCGGGGAGATACAGCGAGGTGAGATGGTCGGCCTCGAGTTCGCGGTCGAGATCAGCCCAGGCGACTTCGACGATGCGCTCGTCGGACAACCCGAGTCGCTGCAGGATGATCGCCGTGGCCGGCGGCTCCTCGAAGGCGAGCTTGATATCGGAGAGCACATGGTTGGCGTGGGCGTGGGCGACGAGGAGCGGGCCGGTCTGTCCGGCTGCGGCGGTCGCGAACACATGGCCGTCAATCAATCGGACCCCGGCCTCGATCGGGTCGACCTGCAGGCGACTCCACACGGTGTCGAGAAAGGACACCGCCGGAAGGATCTCAAGCTCGAGATCCATGTCGGTCGCTGCCTCCCGCACCAGCTCCACCGTTCGTTCGAGCACGAGCGGCGAACCAGGTACGGCATAGACGAGGTCGTCGACGGCGGCGAGCGCAAGGAGATCGCGTGCGATCTCCTCGTAGACGTCGGCGAACCGATCAGCGGCCTCGTAGACGTGGTCGTAGGACGACGCGTCGACCACAGCGGCTGCAGGATGCCGGGCAGTGCGCAGTCGCACTGTCGGGGCCGCGGCCAGCCGCTCCGTGACCTGCGGGGTGATCAGCTCGGGACCGGCCGGGCCGAGCCCCACGATGGTGAGTCGACCCGCCACGTCCGGGCTCAGCCGTCGATCGCGCCGGGCGGGGCGATGAAGCGAACAGTGGAATCCCACACACCGAGTCGCTCGTCGAGCGAGTGCCCGGCAGCGACCCGCTCCCACGCTGCGTCGACGATCTCGGTGCCGAGGTCGTTGGCGATGCGGTCACGTGCCAGCGGTTCGAAACTGCCGAGCGCTTGCTGAACCTGGGCCTCGGTCATTTCCGGGTGGTTCTCCGGGGTGAGCTCGCCAATCGTGCGGACCNAGATGACATGCCAACCGAATTGGGAGCGCACCGGCGACGAGATGTTGCCACTCCCGGCCATTCGCGCGCCGTCGCTGAACTCCGAGACGTAGCCGATGGTCGGGCCGCAACCGAGATCGCCGCCGATCGCCGCCGATCCATCGCCGCTGCGCTCGATGGCAAGGGTTGCGAAGTCGGCACCCTCGTCGAGAAGGGTGACGATCTCTTCGGCCTCCGCTGCCGTGTCGACGAGGATGTGACTTGAACAGAGGTACTCGGGATGCTCGAGCTCGGCCGCCAGCGCCAGTTCGTCGACCGCTCGGTCGAGCGTGGTCGTGAGCGTCCGAGTGTCGAGCGCCAACGTGCCGTACGGCGTGGTCTCGTCGAATGTCGGATCCGCAAGCGCGGTCTCGTCGAGCGCCGCTTGACGATCAGCGGCCACGGACTCGATGCCGCGCGCCGCAAGTTCATCCTCGAGCGCAAGCGTGATCATCCACTGCCGGACGACCTGGCGAGTGGTCTCGAGGTTAGGGACGCCGGTGTACACGGGCGAACCAGCCGGAAGTCGTTCGAGCATGCCCTCGAGCTCGGACCAGCTCAGCTCGGTGCCGTCGAGGCTTGCGGCGATCGCCCCGCTGTCGATAACCGAACGCCATTCGGTGATCGCGTCCTGAGAGGAGGCCCGGTCCTCGAACGAGCGCGACTCGAAGGCTGCACGCTCCGTATCATCAGAGCCCACGGCAAAGAACACTGCCGCGCCGATGATCACGCCGAGGGCGATCACGGCAGCGACAACGCCGAACGGGCCGGCAAAGAGCGTCGCCCTCGGACTCGGGCGACCTTGCGGGGCGTCGGACTCGGTTTCGACCTGCGATTCGTTGCTCACGAAGACGGAATGCTAGCGGCGCGGTCGGGGCTGTCGGGGATCAGGTCGCCCATGATCTCGGCCAATTGATCGACGACGCCACCATCTCGCTTCCGCAGAGGCAGCTGGAGTTCGCCGATCGCTTCTTTGAATACGGCCTGGTTGCCCGAGCCCTTGCCCGAATAGAGCCGCTCCATGCGCACCTGCTTGCTGTCGGGCAGGTGGACAGGCGACAGCCGGGCGACGAAATCAGGGCCACCGAAGCCGGGGCCCTTCGTCACGGTGATCTCGCGAACCCCGGTGCGGACACACTCGACCCGCAGGCGCCCGACCTGCAGGAGCGCCTCGGCCGGCTCGGGGATCGGGCCGAAACGGTCGAGCCATTCCGCCCGAACATCATCGAGCGCCTCGAGGGACTCGATCGACGCAAGCCGCCGATAGGCCTCGAGTCGGTTGGTCTCCTTCAGGACATAGTCGTCGGGCAGGTGGGCGTTGCCGGGGACCTCGATCGCAATCTCGACCGGCTCCGGGGGCCGCTCGCCCCGTAGTTCACCGACCGCTTCGGTGACCATCTGGCAGTAGAGGTCGTAGCCGACGGCGGCGATGTGGCCCGACTGGCCGGTGCCGAGCAGATTACCGGCACCGCGAATCTCGAGGTCGCGCATGGCGATACGGAAACCCGACCCGAGCTCCGTGGCCGCACCGATCGTCTTAAGTCGCTCGTAGGCCTCCTCGGACAAGACCTGATCGACCGGATGGAACAGATAGGCGTAGGCCCGCTGTCCGGCTCGGCCGACACGACCCCGCAGCTGGTGGAGCTGCCCGAGTCCGAGCAGATCGGCCCGATCGGCGATCAGCGTGTTCACGGTCGGCATATCGATGCCCGACTCGATGATGGTCGTGCAGACGAGGACGTCGTAGTTGCCCTCCCAGAAATCGACCACGACCCGTTCGAGCGTGCCCTCATCCATCTGCCCGTGAGCGATCGCCACCCGCGCCTCAGGTACGAGGTTCCGGAGCCGTTCGGCGACATGGTCGATGTCGCGCACGCGGTTGTGCACGAAGAAGACCTGCCCTTCACGAAGCAGTTCACGACGGATCGCCTCGGCGACCGCTCGTTCCTCGTACTCACCGACATAGGTGAGGATCGGTTGACGATCCGCCGGCGGTGTGTTGAGCAACGACATGTCGCGGATGCCGGTGAGCGACATCTCCATCGTGCGCGGGATCGGTGTAGCGGTGAGCGTCAGCACATCGATGTCGTGGCGGAGTTCCTTGATCTGTTCCTTGTGGCTGACACCAAAGCGCTGTTCTTCGTCGACGATCAACAACCCGAGGTTCTTGAACTCAATGCCCTCGCCCAGCAGCCGATGCGTGCCGACAACCAGGTCGACCTCGCCATCCTTGAGACCATCGGTGACCGCTTTGGCCTGCTTGGCGGTGAGGAACCGGCTCAGCACCTCGACGCGAATCGGGTATGGCGCCATCCGTTCGGTAAAGGTCGTGACGTGCTGTTGTGCGAGCAGGGTCGTCGGCACCAGCACGGCGACCTGTTTGCCGTCCTGGATGGCCTTGAACGCAGCCCGCATGCCGATCTCGGTCTTCCCGAAGCCGACATCACCGACGACGAGGCGATCCATCGGCGACTCGAGTTCCATGTCGTTCTTCACGTCGATGATCGCGTTGAGCTGGTCGGTGGTTTCCTGGAACGGGAACGACGCCTCGAACTCGCCCTGCCAGGGTGTGTCGGGCGCAAAGGCGTGGCCGCTGCTCGTGACTCGCTTCTGATAGAGCACGACGAGCTCCTGGGCNATCTCCTGCACCGCCGAACGGACCTTGGCCTTGGTCTGACTCCAGTCGGAGCCTCCCATCCTCGACAGGCTCGGCGTATCGCCCCCGGTGTAATGCCGCACCGACTCGATCTGGTCCGACGGCACATACAGCTTGTCGCCGCCGCGGTACTCGAGCAGCAGATAGTCGCGCTCGTTGCCGCCGATCGCACGGGTGACCATGCCGCCGAACCGGGCGACGCCGTGCTGGTGATGGACGACAAAGCTGCCTTCTCGCAGATCCTCGAAAAACCGCTGGGTATCGCGCCTGCGACGCCGGGCGTGACGGTGCGTGCGGCGACGACCGGTCACATCGGATTCTGCGATCACCGCGAGCTTGATGTCGGCGAGGACCACGCCGCGTTCGATCGGGGCGACGATCACCTCGCCGGCGGGCCGAGCCTCCTCTCCCCTGGTCGGCCCGGATCGAATGTCGAGCACAACGTCGTGCTCGGCCATCAGCGTGCCGAGTCGGTTGGCGCTGGCCTCGCCATCGGCGGCCACCACGACCCGGTAGCCGTCGTCGAGCAGGCTGCGGATCTGGCTGATCGTGGGCGACAGATCACCCCCGACCGGCTCCCAACCGGACGCCGCGACAACCGGCGTCGCCGGCTTGTCGGGCGTCGCCAGAATCGACCACGACGCCGCACCGGTCCGGGTCATGAGCCGGTCGAAGTCGAGGTGTAGTCGGTGCACGTCGTCGGCCGCGACATCCCACGTCAGGGCGAGCGTCGACGCGAGATCGGCCTCTTCCGCGAGAATCTCTGCGGCCCGGTCGCGGACGCGGCGAGGCTCAACGAACGCCACCAGCCCGTCGGCACCGATCAGATCGGTGATGAGGTGTTCGCCCTCGACCAGCCACGGCAGCCACGACTCCATGCCATCGAAGAGGGTGCCGTCGGCGAAGCGATCCCACTGTTCGCGACCCCACGGCTCCTCTGCGACCAGTTCAGCCGCCCGTGCCTGTCGTGCTTCGGTTGGCCGGAACTCGCGGCATGGATAGATGCGCGCCGACTCGACCGGTTCGGTGGAGCGCTGGTCGGCCACGGCGAATTCGGTGAGCCGCTCGACCTCGTCCCCCCACAGGTCGATGCGCACGGGCGCATCGGCGGTGCTCGGGTAGACGTCGACGATCGAGCCGCGTACCGCCACCTCACCGCGATGTTCGACCTGTCCCTCCCGGCGGTAGCCGAGCATGACGAGCTGTTCGACGAGCTCGACCGGGTCGACCTGATCGCCAGGGCGCACCTTGATCGGGTCGATTGCGGCATGCGGGTCGATTCGCTGGATCAGCGCTCGCGCCGACGCCACGACGAGCGACGGAGGACGGTCGGATGTGAGCCGGTGGAGCACGGCCAGGCGCTGACCCATCGTCTCGACACCCGGGCTGACGCGTTCAAATGGCAGCGTCTCCCAGGCGGGAAAATGTAGCACCTTGTCGTCGCCCAGGATCGCTGCAGCATCGGCGGCGAGACGCTCGGCTTCGGCCTGCGTCGGGGTTCCGACCAGCACGGGGCGACGATCCGACGCGGCGACAAGGCCGGCGATGACGAAGGCCCGACCAGGGTCGGCGACGGCGATCACCGGTTCACGCCGGCCGAGGGCGGCTTCGATCGAGGGTTCCTCGCTGAGTTGGTCGAGTAGGTCGCCGAGCGGAGGCACGGAACGAGGAGAACTCACAGGGGCAGCTTCTCGCGGGTTGGGGGTGGGTCAGCGGTTGTAGCGGTTCATCGCCGCCTCGATATCGCTGACGGCGAGATCCTCGAGGGCGTCGGCGGCGTCGGCCACGATCTCCTCGAGCACGGGACGGTCGGCGCGCGACGGACGTTTAAGAACATAGTCCCGCCCGGCCATCGTGCCCTGCTCGGGCTTCCCAATACCGATGCGGAGTCGGGAGAAGTCATCGGTCCGCAGGTGCGACCGAACCGACTTGAGGCCGTTGTTCCCGGCGAGTCCACCGCCGAACTTCAGCTTCATTCGCCCGACCTCAAGGTCGAGTTCGTCGTGAACCATCACCAGCCGACTGAACTCGTCGATGCCGTGCCGCTTGATCAGGGCGCTGACCGCTCGACCGGCTTCGTTGTAGAACGTGGTCGGCCGAGCGACCACGACGAGCTTGCCGCCGATGCGCAGAACGTCGCTCTCGGCGTGCTCGCGTTTGCCGCGCCGAAGCCGCCCGCCGTGGCGGCGGGCCAGTTCGTCGACAACCCAGAAGCCGGCGTTGTGGCGCGTCTGCGCGTAGTCGTCGCCCGGATTGCCGAGGCCGACCACCAAAAGGTCAGCACGCGTTCCAGTGCGGTCGTGAGTGCGACGCCGGACCACCATGAGTCAGGCCCCGGACGGGCGTTAGCCCTCGTCGCCGCTCTCGCCCTCGTCGCCCTCGTCGCCCTCGTCGGCCCCTTCAGCCCCTTCAGCCTCAGCGGCTTCGCCCTCCTCGGCGCGGCGAATGGCCTCACGGGTGGAGCGGGTGATGAGTGCGATCGCGACGGTTTCGTCGGGATCCATGGCCGATTCGGCACCCTCGGGGAGGATGACGTCGGCGACCTTGACGGTGGCGCCGAGCTCGAGAGCGGAGATGTCGATGACGATCTCCTGCGGAACCGCTGTTGGCTTCGCCAAGATGGCCATCTCGTACATCGTCTGATCGACCATGCCGTCGAACTGGGTGACCTGACGGGCCTCACCCTGCAAGACCACCGGAACGTTGACCTCGATCTGCTGATCCTCGGTGACCCGGAGGAAATCGACATGGAGGACATCGCGGCGCGTTGGGTGGCGCTGGATGTCCTTGACGACCGACAAGTGGTTGGCGCCATCGATATCGAGGGTGATGAGGGCGTTGATGCCCACATCGGTGGTGAGGCAGCGACGCAACTCGGGCCAAGCGACCGATACTGCGATCGGGTCGGCATCGAGGCCGTAAACGACAGCAGGAATCTTGCCTTCACGACGCAGGCGACGCGACGGGCGAGTGCCTTCCATGCGCCCGGTCTCGGCGCTCAGTAGCAGGTCAGACATGAGAATTCGGCTCCGGAGTGGGCACGTGAAAATCGAACAACAGCCCTGGTGGGCCGGCTGGCCATGGTACCGGGCCGGCTACGCAGAACCACCGGTGCAGACGGCACGAAAACACCGGATGCCGGACCGAGCACGCATCGCGGAGCCCCTGACGGCGCCCTGCGAGGACTAGGCGAGGTGGTTGCCCTGGAAGATCTCGCTGACCGAGGTGTCTTCGAAGACCGCCGAGATGGCCTGGGCAATGATCGGTGCCACCGACAACACCGTGATGTTGTCGACGTGCTTCTCGCTCGGCAACGGGAGGGTGTCGGTGACCAGCACGGTCTCTACCGGAGCGTTTTTAATTCGGTCGATGGCCGGTCCCGAGAAGACACCATGCGTCGTGGCAATGATGATGCGCTTGGCGTCGTACTGGTGCAGAAGTTCGGCCGCGGCGCAGATCGTGCCACCGGTGTCGATCATGTCGTCGATCAGAACACAGCAGCGACCAGCGACCTCGCCGATGATCTGTTTGGCCTCGACGGCGTTCTTTTCTTCCGTGGAGCGGCGTTTGTGGACGTACGCGAGGTCGGCGTCGAGCAGATTGGTGTAGCGCTCGGCGACCTTCATGCGCCCGGCGTCTGGGGACACGATCACCATGTCGTCCTCGTCGAGGCCGGCGAGGTAGTCGATCAGCACCGGCATGGCGGTGAGGTGGTCGACCGGGCCGTCGAAGAAGCCCTGAATCTGGCCGCTATGGAGGTCGACTGAGATGAGTCGATCGGCGCCGGCGGCATGGAAGAGATCGGCGATGAGTCGGGCGGTGATCGGCTCACGGCCCGATGCCTTGCGGTCCTGGCGGCTGTAGCCGTAGAAGGGCGCAACGGCGGTGATGCGTTTGGCCGACGCCCGCTTGGCGGCGTCGACCATGATCAGGTGCTCCATGATCGAGTCGTTGACGGAGTGACCGCCCCATGCGGTGTGGGTCTGCACGATGAACACGTCGGAGCCACGGATCGAATCGCTGTATTTGACGTGGATCTCGCCGTTCGCAAACTCGGCGATATTCGGCGTGCCCTGCACGACGTCGAGTTCTCGACAGATGTCGGCGACGAGCTCTTCGGTGGCTCGACCCGCGACAATGTGCAGCTTCTTGTGATTCAGGAGTTGCATCCCGTGCCCCCGGTGGTTCCGTCCCGGAAGCACCCTACCTCGCGCGTTGATTCGGTGACCCGGTCGACACCGCGCGAAATCGGCTCAGGTTTCGCCGCGAGGCGGCGAGCACGACGAGCTGGCCCGGCAGGACTCGAACCTGCAACATCCGGAGTCAAAGTCCGACGTTCTAACCAGTTGAACTACGGGCCACGGCGCGGCTCAACCTAGCGGCCGCGATCGCAGTCGCGACCTGATCTACGAGAGGGTGGGACACCGGCGCCGAGGCGGTAGCGTCGCCTTCCGTGGGTTCACTCATCAAGAAGCGCCGCAAGCGCATGCGCAAGAAGAAGCACAAGAAGATGCTCCGGAGGACGCGTCACCAGCGGAAGTGACGCTCGGGGCGCTCAATCGCCCCTGCGCTTCCACTCGGACGCCGGCACCGTCGTGACCACGCGTCCGACGTCGGGGAATGCCCCCTCGACGAACCAGGTGCTGCCACTCCCCGCGAGCTGAGGTCGCCGATCCGTCTGGTCGGCGAATTCGTCGCGCCAGCGGACAAGCTCGGGAGCGACGACAAGCGCCGCCGGTTCGAGATCGTTGCCGTTGTCGCCGGCGGGTCCGCCCATCTCGTCCCACGCTCGGTAGACAGCGGGGGTGGAACAGAAAATGGGCGGCGTGACGATCGTGAATGTCCGTCGGTCATGGGGCAACGGGTTGACGATCTCCCCGATGCCGGTGACGCGGGCTCGGCCACCGACGAGGCAGAAGGCGATATCGGCGCCGAGCGCCGCTGCCGCGCGGAGGTCCGTGAAGCCCGCCCAGCGGAGCACCGCAGCGGCGTCGGCCGACCCCCCGCCGAGGCCGGCACCGGCCGGAATCTGCTTGTGGAGCGTGACCGACGCCGTGCGCCCGGCGAGGGCGAGCGCCCGTCGCACCAGGTTGTCCTCGTCTGGACCGACCGTCTCGGTGCCGTGAGGTCCCACAACCGTGAGCGAGTCACCCGGCGCAATCTCAAGTCGGTCGTGAAGGTCAAGCGACACCATCTCGGCATCGATCAGGTGATAGCCATCGTCGCGTCGGCCGGTGACGCGCAGCGACAGGGTCAGCTTGGCCGGTGCGAGGAGCGTCTCTGGCGCAACGTCGGCATCAGTCGATGGCGTGTCCACAAGCGCAGACTACGGTCGCCGGATGGGACTCGGGACGCACCCGTACGTCGCCGGCCTCTGTGATGTCGGCCAAGGCAGCTACGCGTGGCTCCAACCCGACGGTGGTTGGGGATGGTCGAACGCCGGCCTGATCGTCGACGGCGACGAAGCGTTGCTGGTCGACACGCTCTACGACGTGCCGTTGACGCGGACGATGCTCGACGGATTCGAGGCGGCGCTTCCGGGCGTCTCGATCACAACGCTGGTCAACACTCACAGCAACGGCGACCACTGCAATGGCAACGAACTGCTGCACGGGGCGGAGATCCTCACGTCGGTGATCACCGCCGAGGAAATGACCCGGGAGAACCCGGCGATGATGGTGGGGCTGTTGGAAGCCGCACCGACAATGGGAGTCGTCGGTGAATTCTTCCAACACTGCTTCGGGCGCTTCGACTTCGGCGGCGTGAATCGACGCGAACCGACGTCGACGTTCAGCGGTGCGACGACTCGAACCGTCGGCGACACCGTCGTCGACCTCGTCGAGGTCGGCCCGGCGCACACCGGTGGCGACGTGCTGATCCACGTCGCCGACCGCGCCACGGTGTTCACCGGCGACATTCTCTTCGTGGAGGGGCATCCGATCCTGTGGGCGGGCACGATCCCCGACCTGCTCGGGGCGCTCGATCACATCGAGGCGTGGCAGCCGGACACGATCGTGCCGGGGCACGGGCCGATCACCGATCTCGCTGGCGTGCGGGAGATCCGGGCGTACTACGAGCACTGCCACGNCGAGGCGCGACGNTGTTTCGACGCCGAGATGGATCTCGCGACCGCAGCGGCCGATGTTTCGCTNGACCGGTGGGCCGATTGGGGCGAGCCGGAGCGCATCGTGACACTCCTCGACACCTGTTACCGGGAGTTCGAGGGTCGGAGCGAGGCGACACCGATGGCTGANCTGTTCGCCTTGATGGCTGAACGNTGGGCTGCGGCCCGCACCTNANTNAGGCGTCGGCCAGCCTGCCCCACGCCGCAAGGTCNAGCGTCTCGGGCCTCGCTTGCGGNTCGACTCCNGCGGCTTCGATCTGNTCGACCGTCCGCAGACCGCTGAGCGACTTGCGAATCATCTTGCGGCGCTGGTTGTAGGCGGCCCGGACAAGGGGCTCAAGCCGATCGAGCGACGCGTCGACCGGTGGATGCTCGTGGCGTACGACCCGGACGAGCGCGCTGTCGACGCGCGGCTTGGGATGAAAGACCGTCGGTGGGACCCGTCCAACCACCTCGGCTCTTCCGTGGTAGGCGNNAAGTACCGATGGGATCCCGATTGCCGGGTNGGGCGCGGTGGCGGCGAGACGCTCAGCGACCTCGAGTTGCACCATCACGAGCATCTCGGTGATGGCAGGGACGTCTCGGAGCAGGTCGAGGATCANCGGCGTGGCGACGTTGTAGGGCAGGTTGGCGACCAGCTTCCACGCCGGGTGCGCCGCCAGCACGGCATCCCANTCGACCTGCTGGGCATCGCCCTCAATGATCGTGACGTCGCGTCCGGCGACGATCTCATGAAGGANCGGCACCAGTTCAGCATCCATCTCCACGGCGGTGACCGATGCGTCGTGTTCCAGCAAGGCGAGGGTCAACGAGCCGAGGCCCGGACCGATTTCGACGATCGGGTCGCCAGGAGCGACCCCGGCCAGCGTGGCGATCCGGCGGACCGTGTTGGGATCGACAACAAAGTTCTGCCCGAAAGAACGACGTGCTTCGAGGCCGTGGCGATCNAGCAACGCTCGAATGTCGGCACCACTATGGGTCACGACAGGTAGGCACCGCAGTGCGGCCAAGGGCCAGCGCCATTGCGGTCATAGAGCGCGAACGCTTGGGCATCCTGGTCGGCGATTGATGCCGCGGCCGGGTCAACACCGACCAGTGCCGGGTTTGAGAAGCTCGCTACCCAGTCCCAGGTTGCTTGGGAGAATTGGTACGCCCCGCGGTAGCGGCCGCTGGGGCTGATGGCGTCGTACCGGCCGCTGGACTCGCAGTTGCGCAGCGCCGCCCACTGCTCGGCCGTGGGCCCGCCAGTCGGAACGGGCGCCACCGTGGTGGTTGGCGAACTNATCGTGGTCGTCGGAGGCGGACTGGTCGTGGTCGACGGGGGCGAACTGGTCGTGGTGGTCCGAGCGGCGGCGAGTGCAGCCTGACGCTCGGCTTCGGCCTCAGCTTCGGCGGCCTGCTTCCCCAACGCCTCAGCTCGCTCGACCGCAGCACTTCGGTGCACAACGTTGGCTGATGACCACGCTGCAGCTCGCTGGCTGAAGCTCGCTACGTCAACCCCGAGACGGATACCGCTCTGCGAACCGGCCGGCGGGGCAAGAAAAAGCANAGCGAGCACAACTGCAGCTAGTGCAATCGCGGCGACGGGCACCCGACCCCGCTTGGGCCTGATCTGAGCCATGACGACAAAGCTAGAAGTGTCGTAACACAAACGCAATGTTGGGCAGCGTCCGCCCTCAGCTGGCTGCCTTTGCCGCATCAACNGNGTCGAGGTCNTAGAAGGCTGCAGCGGTCGCCCAAGTCGCGGCTTCGACCTCAGCGGGGGTGATGCCCTTCGCTGCGGCCACGGCCTCGCCAACATGGACGACCCATGCGGGCTGGTTCCGCTTGCCCCGGTTCGGGACCGGCGCCAGGTACGGCGAATCGGTCTCGACCAGCAGTCGGCCGAGCGGGGTGACGGCAGCAGCGTCGCGGAGGTCTTGTCCGCTCGGGAAGGTGATGATCCCGGCGAACGAAACGATCGCGCCGCGAGCGAGACTCTCGTGTGCCTCGTCGGGGCCACCGGTGAAGCAGTGCATCACGGTGCGACGGGGGGTGCCCTCACGGTCGAGGATCTCGAAGGTCTCGTCCCAGGCGCTGCGCGAGTGGATGACCAGCGGGAGATCACGCTCGTTCGCCAACTGAATCTGGGCGGCGAACACGTCGCGCTGCTGAGNGCGGGGCGAGTGCTCGTAGTGATAGTCGAGGCCCGCCTCCCCCACGGCGACGACCTGGGGGAGATCGAGCAACTCGGCAATGCCATCGAGCCCACCGCTCGCTTCGTGGGGATGGACGCCGGCGGTGGCGTACACACCGTCGTGTTCGAGCGCAATCGCCGCCATCTGGGTGGACTGTTCGAGGTCGCAGCCGACCGACACCATGCGCATCACGCCGGCGGCGTTGGCCTCGGCGACCTGGGCAACGCCGCCGGGCCCAGGGTCGATATGGCAGTGCTGATCGATCCAGGCCATACCGGATCAGTCCTCGGCCAGCAGGGCCTCGACGTCGACCTTTGTGAAGATCGGCGTCGGTTTGGCGATCGGCGTGCCGGTCGGGACCGGCACCCGGCTCCATCCCTCGATCGGGCCGAGGATCTCCGACAGCGCCTCGGTGCTGAACGGCAGGAACGGGGCGAAGCCGATACGTACGCCATTGATGGCGTCGAGGGCGGTGCCGAGGAGCACNCCGGCGCGCTGCGGATCTTCCTTGGCAACCTTCCACGGTTCGGTGGCGTTGAGGTAGGCGTTGACCGCCTGTGCGGCATCCATCGCAGTGCGCAGCGCCCCTTTGAGTTCGACCCGTTCAAGCTGGCCGTTGGCAGTCGTCAGCAACTCGTCGACAGCGCTGAGCACGGCGTGGTCTGCTTCCGTGCGGCCCTCAACCGACGGCTGCTCACCGAAGTTCTTGTTGACCATCGACAGCACACGGTTGACGAGGTTGCCCCACGTCGCCACGAGCTCTTCGTTGATCCGGCGGCCGATCTCCTCGATCGAGATGTCGGTGTCCGCCTGCTCGGGGAAGCTGGCGGCGAGGGCGTACCGAAGCCCGTCGGCCTGGAAGAGGTCGAGACCTTCCTGGATGGTGAGACCGACACCGCGCGACGCCGAGGCCTTGCCGCCCTTGAAGGTGATGTACTGGTTGGCAGGCACGTCGTCGGGCAGGTGGATCTCGGGGTCGTAGCCCATGAGCTGCGCCGGCCAGAACAGGCAGTGGAACGGGATGTTGTCCTTCCCGATGAAGTACACGTGACGGCTGTCGTCGTTGTACCACCAGTGGCGCCAACGCTCGTCGTTGCCCTGACGCTGGGCCCACTCTTGGGAGGCCGACAGGTAGCCGATGACGGCGTCGTACCAGACATAGATGCGCTTGCCGGGACCAAGGTCGTCGACCGGGAGCTCGACTCCCCAGTCGAGATCGCGCGTGATCGCCCGATCGAGCAACCCCTCCTCGTTGATCCAACCCCTCACGAAGTTGAGGACGTGGTTGCGCCATCCCTGCTTGTCGGCAAGGAACGCGCCGACCCGCTCCGTGAAGTCGGAGTACCGGAAGTAGAAGTGCTCGGTAGGCCGTAGCTCGGGGGTGGCGCCGGAAATCTTCGAGCGGGGATCGATCAGATTGGTGGCGTCGAGGGTGCGGCCGCAGTTGTCGCACTGATCACCGCGGGCTTCGCCGAAGCCACAGTGCGGACAGGTGCCCTCGATGTAGCGGTCGGGGAGAAAGCGATCGGCCTCGGGATCAAAGAACTGCTCGGAGGTGCGCTTGTCGATGAAGCCCTGCTCGAGCTGCTTCAGGAACATCTCCTGCGTAACCCGGGCGTGATGATCGGTTCCGGTCGTGGTGTAGAGATCCCATTGCAGGCCGATCTCGTCCCACTGCCGCACGAACTCGCCGTGGTAGCGATCAACGATGTCTTGCGCGGTCACGCCCTCAGCGTCGGCGCGGACCGTGATCGGTGTGCCGTGCACGTCGGAGCCGCTCACCATCAGCACCTCGTTGCCGACCATTCGCTGATGACGGGCGAAGACATCAGCCGGCAGATACGCGCCAGCGAGATGACCGAGGTGGCGCGACCCAGATGCGTAAGGCCAGGCGACTGCGACGAGAACGGGGGTGCTCACCCCGCCGAGGCTACCGGTGCCTACGAGGCGCTGCGGTCGGTCACGTCCCGCAAGATCGACACGGCATCATCACCCGACGGAAGCGCGTCAGTCGCCGAGGACTCGATCACCTCGTCGTCGATCGACCGGGAGCGGATCGCGTCGAGCTTGCCGAGCTGGCGCTCCAACTGATTGCGGCGCGGCCCAGCGAGGTCGTTGAAGCTGTTGTTCAACGTGCCGAGATGTTTCTCGACCCTGTCGACCTGCTCGGAAAATTTCAACCACTGCGCCCCGAAGCCAGCGAGCGCATCAAGGATCTCGCCTGTCTGGCGCTCGACGGCAAAGGTATCCATGGCCTGCCGAACGACACCAAGCACCGCAAAGAGGGTGGTCGGCGAGCACAGGACGACCTTCTTGGCGAGGGCGTCGTCGAGCATTGACGCGTCGTTTTCGTGGATGAAGCCGTAGACGCTCTCGTTGGGGATGAAGAGCAGCAGGTAGCCGACCGTGGAGTCGGTGGCGGCATACCCGCGTCCGTTGAGCTCTTTCACTCGGTCACGCACATCTTTCAGGAAGCGATCGCGAAGCGGGACCGCCTCGGCCTCGGACGGTGCTTCGAGGTAGCGCAGATAGTTGTCGACCGGGAACTTGACATCCATATGCAGGTGCTGGTCGTCGGGCAACAGGAAGGTGAAATCAGGGCGGGTCCCTCCCTCGATCGCTCGCTGCTTTCGGTAGTTGATGCCCTCGCGCATGCCGGCAGAGCGCAGGACATCCTCGGCCATACGCTCGCCCCACTGGCCGCGGGCCTGGGGGCTGGCGAGCGCCTCGCGCAGGTGCTGGGTGGTCTCGGCGAGGACCTGCTGTTGCCGGGTCGCCGCTTCAAGCGACTCGACGAATTGGCCGTGCTGTTGGGCGCGCTCCTTTTGCAACTGCGCGACGAGGTTGCGCAACTGGGTGAGTTCGGTGCCCATCGCCTGGACCTGATGGCCAAGGCTCTTTGACATGCCTCCGACCCGCTCGCCGACAGTCTCGGACATGCCAACAACCCGCTCGGCAACGAGCTTGTCGACCAAGTCGATCTTCTCGGCGAGAGACTTCACCACACCCTCGAGGTGGTCATCGATCGCCTGACGTCGGTGCTCAAGCTCGGCCGTGCCCGTCTGCAAGCGACTATCAAAGCTCTCGCCGGCGACGCTTACGACCCGCTCGACGACACCGTCGAGCGAAGCCGACTCACCCTCGGCACGGTTGCGCGCAATGAACAGGCCGGCACCGAGGCCGAGCGCAGCGATGACGACAAAGGAGGCCAGAAGTGAGATCACAAGCACGGTGTTCATGCCATGACACTACGAAGAGGATGTGACAGGTCTGCGGATAGCTCAACTCAGATCGTGAGCGAGAGGTCGTAGACCCGACCTCGACGGGCGCCCGTCGCCGCCACGACCCGGTCGACGGCATCGCGCTTCGACGAACCCTCGGCGAGCACCGTCCGCAGACGTTCGACGAGCTCGCCGTCGTCGAGCTCGACCGATGCGTCCACTCCATCGACCACCACGACGACCTCACCCTTCACGCCCGCCGATGACCACTCAGCCAGCTCGGCGAGAGTCCCACGCCGCAGCTCCTCATGGAGTTTGGTGAGTTCGCGCGCAACGACGGCCCGCCGCTCGGGCCCGCAGGTCTCGACGAGTGCGGCGAGCGTCGCCGCCACCCGATTGGGCGACTCGTAGAAGACCGTCGTGCGCGACTCGGTCGCGATCGCTGCTAGCTGAGCCAAACGCTCCTGGCCTTTGCGGGCGAGAAAGCCCTCGAACACGAACCGACCTGACGGCAATCCGCTGCTCACAAGCGCAGCGATCGCAGCAACCGGCCCCGGCACGGTCGTGATCTCGACTCCCACCTCGATTGCGGCGGCGACGAGGCGTTCGCCCGGGTCGCTGATCCCCGGAGTCCCGGCATCGCTCACAAGCACGACCCGCTCCCCCGCAACGAGCCGGTCGAGGATTATTGGGATTGACTCGAACTCGGTGTGGTCGTCGAGACGACGGAGCTCGTCAACCCGGACGCCGATCTGCTTGAGGAGCGAGCCGGTGCGGCGCGTGTCCTCGCAGCAGACCAGATCCGCCGCCTCGAAGGCTTTCATGGCGCGAGGCGCCAGATCACCGAGATTGCCGATCGGGGTCGACACCAGCGTGAGGACGCCAGTCATTCGCGTATCTCCAATTGCATGCCGCGCTCGAGGCCCCACCGGCGGAACGCACCCGCTTCGGCCTCGATGACGGCTGACGCCCGTGGCGACCACGCACCAAACCGCCACGGCGACATCGTGGTGGTTGACAACACAACGAGGTCACGGTCGAGATGGGCGATGTCGATGGCAAAGCGCATCTTCATGGTGTGCACCGACCTGGCCGGACGGAGCAGCAGTGCGCCGTCGATGCCGTCGCGACCGAGCAGCCCCACTCGCCGGTCGCGCCGAGATTCGGCGATCTCCAACGAGGAGAGCACTCGGCCCTTGTGCACCAGCCACGGCATGGTCGAAGCGTAATCCGCACGGACGGCACACGGTCTTCGGAAACGGCGGACGCTGATGGTGGCGCCGCATCGCTGCGCCACATCGGGTGCTCAGGCGTCGACGAGTTCGCCCTCGGCCTCACGGGCCTTCCGGGCTTCGCGCTTCTCGACCAGGCGATGGCCGATCTTGCCGATGCGGCTGATCTGTGTGACGAGTGCATCACGAGCTTGCTCGGCTTCGGGGCTGAGGCCCTCAAGCGATTCGATCTTCCAGTCACGAAGAACGACCGGCTGGAGGATCTTGTCGTGATGGATGGCGATGTCGTAGATGCCGGCATCGGCGATCGCCTTGGCGTGCTCGACGAACCCAGGGATACCGGTGCCGGGCATCTGGAAATCGCGGACCTGCTTCTCGACGGCGAGCACGGCGGTCGATGGATCGTGTTCGAAGATGGCGGTCATCGCATCGCGGTAGAAGAGGTAGTGAAGGTTCTCGTCCTTGGCGACCCGCCGCATGACGGCCTGACCGGCTTCGTCCTTGAGCATGTTGCCGGTGTTGAAGTGGCTGATACGGGTGGCGAGTTCCTGCAACGACACGTAGGCCAGACCTTCGGCGAGGGTTGGTGGCTCGGGCACCTGGCCGCTCTGCACCTGCGCCATACGGCCACGTTCGAGTTCGACCGGATCGATGGCCCGGGTGGCCATGAGGTAGCCGTTGATCACGAGCCCGTGACGGCCCTCTTCGGCGGTCCAGCGGCGCACCCACTCGCCCCAGGCACCGTCGCGGCCGAACATCCGCTCGATGTCGCGGAAGTAGTACGGCAGGTTGTCCTCGGTGAGCACGTTGACGAACAGGGCGCTGCGAACCGGAGCGGAGATCTTCATCTCCTCGGGGGACCACTCGTAGTCCTCGGGGAAGTCCTCGGCTGCCGACCAGGGGATGAGCGCGTGTGGATGCCATTCCTGCGCGGTCTCGAGATGACGGTTGAGAAGAGACTCGGCCGTTTCGGCGAGCACCTCGCGGAGGTGGGCATCGGGTGGCGTGCTCATCAGACCCCCACCCTACCTGCCGGTCGGCAGGGAGTAAACAACGGGCGAAACGATTGTTTGGAGACGTGGGTCACAGGTGGTCTGACCCAGATGCAACACGATGAGTGACTGGGCGCAGCACGACGGGCAGCGGCGGCGCCAGCCTCACACGTTGAAGCGGAACTCCATGACGTCGCCGTCGCGAACGATGTAGTCCTTACCCTCGGAGCGGACCTTGCCGACGTCACGAGCAGCAGCCCACGAACCGGCGGCGACGAGTTCGTCCCACTGGATCGTCTCAGCACGGATGAAGCCGCGCTGGAAGTCGGTGTGGATCACTCCGGCAGCCTCCGGCGCAGTGGAACCGGCGCGGAAGGTCCAGGCACGGGACTCCTTCTCCCCGGTGGTGAGATACGTGCGCAGACCGAGCATGTGGTACGCCGACGTCAGGAACGCAGGCACGGCACCGTCGCCAAGACCGAGTGCCTCAAGCATTTCCTGACGGTCCTCCTGCGCCATCACCGCAGCTTCGGCTTCGAGTTGCACCGACAGCGGCACGACCTCAGCACCAGCGAGTTCCTCGCGCACGGGAGCAGCGATCGCTGCTTCGTCGCCGATCTGATCCTCGCCGATGTTCAGCACGGCCATGACCGGCTTGTTGGTGAGGAAGAAGAACTCCTTGAGATCGTCGCGTGCGTCGTCGTCGAGGCCGGCTCGGTAGAGAGGCGTCCCCTCACCCAACGTGTCGACGACCTTGTCGAGCAGGTCGACCGTGCGCTTCAGCGAGGCGTCGCCCTTGAGCATGCGCTGGGTTTTGTCTCGAGCCTTCTCGGCGCTCGCGAGATCGGCGAGCGCCAGTTCAATCTCGACCACACGCAGGTGTTCGAGGGGATCCTGCGGCCCGGGGACGTCGTCGTCGCCAAACGCCCGCAGGACGAACACGATCGCATCGACCTCGCGAATGTGGCTGAGGAAGGCGTTGCCGAGCCCTTCACCCTGACTCGCGCCCTCGACTAGCCCACCGATATCGGTGAACTGCACGGCAGCATGAATCGTCTGCTTGCTCTGCGACATCTCGCTGAGGGCGTCGAGGCGGTGGTCGGGCACCTTCGCCACACCGACATTGGGGTCGGTCGTGGCGAAGGCGTAGGGAGCCGCATGGGCACCGCCTCCGGCGAGCGCGTTGTACAGCGAGGACTTGCCCGCGTTGGGGAGACCGACGAACCCGAAACGTTCCATAGCCCAGTCGAGGCTACCGATCTCGCTGCGAGTACGGTGGCGGACGTGACCGACGTGCACGCCACCCCGTCGACCGAAGCGGCCGTCTCCACGACCGATGCCGAGCATGCCTTCTCGAGGTCGGTCCTCGTCTCAGCGGTCCGCTGCACGTTCACCTACCTGCTGATCCCGTTCGGGTTCCCACTCATCGGTCTGAGCGCCGGTGTGGGACCCTGGATCGGCCTCCCGGTCGGGCTGGTGGCCATCGCTGCCAACGTCGTGTCGATCCGCCGATTCCATCGCGCCGACCACCGGTGGAAGTGGCCGATGACCGCGATCAACAGCGGCATCATCGCGCTGCTCACGGTGCTGGTCATGCTCGACACCGTCGATCTCCTGGGCTAGCGGGCGACCTCCTCCCCGCATCGCATGATCACCGGTGAGTACAAGGGTGTAAGTCTCGGCACTCTCGCGGTCGGGCTCACGGTTGCCGTCGGTCTCGTCGTGGGGCTCGGCGTCGACGACGACGAACAGCCGGCGCCGGCATCGCCCACCGCCGACACAGCGTTTCCCGACGGCACGATCGACGGTCCGGTGATGCGGAACCTGCCGCCATTCGATGCGGTGTCTGACGCTGCCGAGATCCTCGGCACACTCGTACTCGAGGGCAAATGCCTGCTTCTCGTGTCGCCCCAGGGCTCCCGGTTCCCGATTGTCTGGCCCGCCGGCACGACCTGGGACCCAGAGGGTCGGGTGGTCGTTCTGCACTCAGGCGAGCGCGTGGCGATTGACAGCGACATCGAGAGCACCGGCGGTTACGTCGACGCCGAACAGGTCATGCGCTGGTTGGGCGACGAGGTCGCCACTCTTGCGACGTCGTGTGCCCAAGGCGACGTCGACGAGGTCGCCTACCTCCGGAACACACCGGACGCCGTCCAGCGCGTCATGATGACGCACGGATCATGAGCCTCAACATGGAAACGAATCGACACACCTGCTCGCTCGGCGGCGGCGTCATCGGCGCCAGCTGGACATCGCTGTTCCTGGCGGGCGCCAAGAGCGTCG
>PABW01000025.1 GCA_002699625.1 Acidimicrobiaceae bacterium | reverse complement strand
TAAACGGCGGCCGTAACTATAACGGTCCTAAGGTAGCGAAATTCCTTGTCGGGTAAGTTCCGACCTGCACGAATGGAGTAACGACTCCCCAACTGTCTCAACCAGAGACTCAGCGAAATTGAAGTACGAGTAAAGATGCTCGTTAGCTGCAGAAGGACGGAAAGACCCCGTGGACCTTTACTATAGTTTGGTATTGGTTCTTGGTCTGAGTTGTGTAGGATAGGTGGGAGACTAGGAAGCATTGGCGCCAGTCAGTGTGGAGTCGTCCTTGAAATACCACCCTTCTCATACTGGGAATCTAACTTCGGCCCGTTATCCGGGTCAGGGACAGTGCCAGATGGGTAGTTTGACTGGGGCGGTCGCCTCCTAAATGGTAACGGAGGCGCTCAAAGGTTCCCTCAGACTGGTCGGCCATCAGTCGTTGAGTGCAATCGCACAAGGGAGCTTGACTGCGAGACCGACAAGTCGAGCAGGTACGAAAGTAGGAGATAGTGATCCGGCGGTAGCGTGTGGAAGCGCCGTCGCTCAACGGATAAAAGGTACCCCGGGGATAACAGGCTAATCTTCCCCAAGAGTCCATATCGACGGGAAGGTTTGGCACCTCGATGTCGGCTCATCGCATCCTGGGGCTGAAGCAGGTCCCAAGGGTTGGGCTGTTCGCCCATTAAAGCGGTACGCGAGCTGGGTTTAGAACGTCGTGAGACAGTTCGGTCCCTATCCTCTGCAGCCGGAAGAGATTTGACGAAAGCTGTCCCTAGTACGAGAGGACCGGGATGGACGTAGCTCTCGTGTGCCAGTTGTCCCGCCAGGGGCATGGCTGGTTAGCGACCTACGGTAGGGATAACCGCTGAAAGCATCTAAGCGGGAAGCCTGTTCGAAGATGAGATCTCTCACCGGGTTAACCGGGTAAGGCCCGTGGAAGACCACCACGTTGATAGGCCGGAAGTGTAAGCACAGCAATGTGTTCAGCTGACCGGTACTAATCGGCCGAGGGCTTGGTTTCACCATTCATTCGATCGGTTTCGATCCGGGTGTTCGTGCTCGCTATGGAGTTCTCGAGAAGCTCGTTTCTCGTCCTCGGTCCGCCGTCTCGGCCGGCCGAGTGTCTGCCCACATGGCAGCGACAACAAGGTTTCGGTGGCGATAGCGGAGGGGTCATACCCGTTCCCATTCCGAACACGGAAGTCAAGCCCTCCAGCGCCGATGGTACTTGGGACGAGTGTCCCTGGGAGAGTAGGACGTCGCCGGATTTCTCACACTGAACCCCGCCCCTGGCGGGGTTCAGTTCGTTTTCGGCCCGGTTCGGTCAGCTGCGACGAATCCGATGTTGATGCCGCCGTCGCCGGTAGGGTTGAGGGCCGTGTCCAACGACGGATCGCGCCCACGCCGAGGCAACCAGAAGCCGAACGACCGTCGTTCATCGCGGCCTGGCAACAAGCCTGGTCGTGGCGGCGCCCCCACGGGTCGCAGTCAGGGTGGCAAGCCTGGCCGTTCTCAGAGCCAGGGACGCAGTTCGGGGCCTCGGCGCGACGATGATCGGCGCCCCGAGCGCGGCGGCCCCAAGCGGAACGATCGCAACGAGCGCCGCAGCCGCGACGAGCGTCGACCGGATCGCGACCTTGCCGGTCCGCAGCAGTGGGGCCGCATCGCCCGCCGCGGTGCCGGGAACATGGAGTACGAGGATCCCGAGACCATCGCCCAGCGCGAGGAGTACAAGCAGCGCAAAGCCGAGCGGGCCCGTCGCGAGGCCGAGCGGGCGGCCGAGACGCCGGAGAAGCCGCAGCGGCCGCAACGCGAGCGTGATCTTCCATCGGCCTCGGATCTTCAACGGCAGGCCAACCGGGCGGTCGCACGCGGCCGCAAGGGTGCTCCAGCCCGTGATCGACGCCGGCTTCCCGGTCGTCCGCATCCGGTAAAGGATCCGGCCATCGCCCTCAAGAAAACGGTCGGTGAATCCCGCTCGAAGACGCTTGTCCGGCGTCTCAATGAAGGGGCAAAGGCCTTCGAAGCTGAGCGCTTCGCCGACGCTCGCTCGGCGCTTGGGCCAGTCGTGAAGGAGGCGCCAGAGCTTCCCGAGGGACGAGAGCTGATGGGTCTGACCCTGTACCGGCTCGGCGAGTGGAAGGAAGCGATCGAGCATCTCGAGTCGTTCCGAGAGCTCGCCGGCTCAACCGAGCAGCACCCCGTCCTCGCCGATGCTCATCGAGCGCTGGGCAACTGGGCCGACGTTGATGCGCTCTGGGCCGAGTTGGGGGAGGCATCGCCGAGCGCTGAACTCGTCGTCGAAGGTCGCATCGTCGTCGCGGGGGCGAAAGCCGACCAGGGTGATCTCACCAGCGCCATTCGGCTGCTGGAGCAGAACTGGAAGCCGCCCAAACGTCCGATGGGGCATCATCTCCGCCGTGCCTACGCGCTGGCTGACCTGTACGACCGTGCCGGCCGAGCCCCTCGTGCCCGCGAACTGTTCTCCTGGGTCGCCGGGCACGCTCCCGACCTGGCCGATGTCCAGCAGCGGGTGAAGGCGCTCAGTTGAGCGTCACACCCCGGCCGTAAGGTCGTCACGACTTCCTCCATCACGGCGCCCCGCCAAGGTCGGCGCGGGCCGAGACGAAGGAAGCGTCATGAACATCACCGTCCTCTACGGCACGCTCTCGAGCGAGCCCAAGCATCGGCTTCTGCCCTCCGGCGACGAACTGATCACCTACGAGGTCACCACCGAACTCGCCGACGGGGCGTCCAGTGTTCCAGTTGCCTGGCTCAGGCCGAGCCGCCCTCCCGCCGTCGCAACCGGCGATGCCGTCGTCGTGGTTGGGCACGTCCGTCGCCGCTTCTTCCGGGCCGCCAGCGGTGCGGCAAGTCGCACCGAGGTCGTCGCTTCGTCGGTGCTCAAGCCGGACTCAAGGCGGCTCGCCGGGCTGCTCAACACCAGCGCCGAGACCATCCAGCGCGGCGTTGTCGGCCCCGCTCAGATCCCACCTGCGGCGTGATTGCGCGGTGGGTTCCCCGTTCAGCGACGAGGCGCGTTAGGTTCAGCGAACCGCAACCTGCGTGAAGGGGCACACGTGACCGACACTGTCGATCGGGCCGACAAGGTCCGCGAAGTCGAACGAATCATCATCCGCTTCGCTGGCGACTCCGGCGACGGTATGCAGCTCACCGGTGACCGGTTCACCTCGGCGAGTGCCTTGTTCGGGAACGACCTGGCGACACTCCCGGAGTTCCCAGCCGAGATCCGGGCGCCAGCCGGCACCCTCGCAGGTGTTTCGGCGTTCCAGGTCCACATCTCCGATCATGACATCACCACCCCGGGCGATGCCCCGAACGTGCTGGTCGCAATGAACCCTGCGGCCCTCAAGGCCGATCTCCACACGCTCGAGAGTGGCGGCACCGTCATCATCAACTCCGATGCCTTCGAAGAGCGCAACCTTGCCAAGGCCGGGTACGAGCACAATCCGCTCGAGGACAACACGCTCGACGGCTACACCGTGATNACGGCGCCGATGACATCGCTNACCAAAGAGGCCTGCAAAGACCTCGGCGTGAAGCCGCGTGATGCGGAACGGTCCAAGAACTTCTTCGCCNTNGGGCTNGTGTCNTGGNTGTANTCCCGGCCCGAAGAGCCGACCATGTTGTGGATCNAGGANAAGTTCAANGGCCGNGACCTNGTGATCGCNGCGAACGAAGCGGCGTACCGGGCAGGGAATGCCTTTGGCGAAACTGCTGAGCTTTCNGCCAGCCGGATGACGGTTCGCCCTGCGCAACTCCCGGCCGGCACGTACACGAACATCAACGGNAACACCGCCNTGAGTTGGGGCCTGATCGCCGCGAGCCAGCAGGCCGGACTNCCGCTGTTCCTCGGCTCGTATCCGATCACGCCGGCGAGCGACATCCTCCACGAGTTGTCGAAGCACAAGAACTTCGGCGTCCGGACCTTCCAGGCCGAAGACGAGATCGCCGCCGTCGGCTCCGCCCTCGGCGCGAGCTANGGCGGCCANATCGGCATCACGACCACCAGTGGCCCGGGTATTGCGCTCAAGGGCGAAACCCTCGGGCTCGCNGTGAGCCTNGAGCTTCCGCTNGTNGTGATCGACATNCAGCGCGGCGGCCCGTCCACCGGTCTGCCCACCAAGACCGAGGCGGCCGATCTGATGATGGCGATGTACGGCCGNCACGGGGAGGCNCCGNTGCCGATCGTCGCTGCGAGTTCGCCCGCTGACTGCTTCGATGCAGCGNTCGAGGCGGTNCGNATCGCGCTCGANTACCGCACCCCNGTGATGCTCTTGAGCGANGGCTANCTCGCCAACGGCACCGAGCCGTGGAAGCTGCCCGACATCGACTCCCTTCCGNCGATCGACATCGAGTTCGCNAGCGAACTCAACGGTGTCGACAGNGAGGGGCGNGAGGTCTACTGGCCCTATGTCCGNAACGACGANCTCGCNCGTCCGTGGGCGATCCCGGGCACCGAGGCGCTGATGCATCGCATCGGCGGCATCGANAAGCAGGACGGCACGGGCAACATCAGCTACGACCCGGCGAANCANGAGTTCATGGTNCGTCTTCGNGAAGAGCGNATCCTCAAGATCGCCGACAAGCTCCCNCCACTCGAGGTGATGGGNGATGACGANGCCGACATCCTCGTCGTGGGATGGGGCTCGACATGGGGTGCGATCACNAGTGCCGTCGGTCGCCTCCGGAGNGGNGGCACCAAGGTCGCCAGCGTGCATCTGCGCCACCTCTACCCGTTCGCCCCGAACCTGGGCGAACTCCTGCAGAGGTTCGACCACGTCGTCGTGCCGGAGATGAACCTCGGACAGCTCACGAAGCTGCTCCGAGCAGAGTTTCTCGTCGATGCCAAGNCCATCTCGAAGGTGTCGGGTCAGCCCTTCACCGCCGCCGAACTCGTCACCAAGATCCAGGAGGTCGCCCGATGAGCGCCGTTCCGGTCACCACCAAGAAGGACTGGTCGAGCGACCAAGAGGTTCGCTGGTGCCCCGGCTGNGGGGATTACTCGATCCTCACCGCCATGCAGTTGCTGATGCCCGAACTCGAGGTCCGNCGAGAGGACACCGTGTTCATCTCCGGCATCGGCTGCGCTGCNCGCTTCCCGTACTACATGAACACCTACGGGATGCACTCGATCCACGGCCGNTCGCCGGCGATCGCCACCGGCCTNGCCATGGCNCGCCCGGATCTCGACGTGTGGGTCGTCGGCGGNGACGGCGACATGTTGTCGATNGGTGGCAACCATCTGATCCATGCGCTTCGNCGCAACATCAACCTGACGATCTTGTTGTTCAACAACCAGATCTACGGNCTGACCAAAGGCCAGTACTCGCCGACGAGCGAGGTCGGCAAGGTCACCAAGTCNACGCCGATGGGTTCGATCGATCAGCCCTTCAACCCCATCTCNGTGGCGCTNGGTGCTGAGGCNACCTTTGTCGCCCGCACGCACGACATGGATCGCNGTCACATGCAGGAGATGTTCCGTCGAGCCCACGATCACCAGGGCAGTGCGATCGTCGAGGTGTTCCAGAACTGCAACGTCTTCAACGATGGCGCGTTCAACGCNATCACCANGAAGGACGCCCGCGACGCGATGCTNATCAACCTCACGCACGGTGAGCCGGTNCGCTTCGGTGTCGATGGNGAGNGGGGNGTGATGATCGTCGATGGCACGGCGAAGATTGTCGACGTTGCCGAGGTCGGTATCGACGCGCTGCACGTTCACGACGAGACCGCCCCCGACCCGTCCGTCGCGTTCGCNATCAGCCGGCTCGCCGACGACCGTGAGTCGCCCACCCCGGTTGGCGTGTTCCGCTCGGTGCAGCGCCGTGAGTACGGCGANTCCGTGTCGTCTCAGATCGCNGCNGCGCAGGACACCAAGGGTCCGGGGGATCTGCACGGCCTGCTGCGTAGTCTGCCCACGTGGGACGTGAGCTGACCGGCTGGGCACTCGACCTNGACGGNGTNATCTGGCGCGGGNCCGAGACNGTTCCCGGCGCACCGGCTGCGGTCGCCCGTCTCCGANCCGCNGGGGTCCCGNTCGCCTTCGTCACNAACTCGGCCCAGCGCACGCCNGCTCAGGTCGCNGACAAGCTNGCGTCGCACGGAATCCCCGACGCNGAGTCNGANNTCATCACGGCNGCNGTNGCAGCCACGACGATGGTCGACCCGGGCGATCGCGTCCTGGCCATCGGCTCCGANGGTGTNTTCGAGGCGCTTCGNGCCCGAGGCTGCACCGTGGTGCACGACGGGCCCGCCGACGCCGTGATCATGGGNATCACGCAGGCGTTCGACTACGANATGATNACNCGNGCCATGCACGCCATNGCCGACGGNGCNCGCTTCATCGCNACCAACACCGACTCGACCTTTCCGATGGCCGACCGACTCGTTCCCGGCAACGGNGCGCTCGTCGCNGCAGTGGCGACGGCNACCGGCCTCGAGCCGGAGATCGCNGGCAAACCCCACCNTCCGATTGCCGNNCTCGTNCGNGCNCAGCTNGGCCCNTCCGGNCTCATGGTGGGTGACCGCGCCGATACCGACGGGCTGTTCGCCGGCGTNGTCGGNTACGACTTTGCCCTCGTNCTGAGCGGGGTCACGANCGAAGCCGACCTTCCNACCGATCCGCCGGCCGTGCACACNGCCCCCGACCTNGCGGTGCTGGTCGACCNGCTCCTCNAGNACTGACATGGCCNCACGGCGCCGTCTNGACGCCGAACTNGTCCGGCGCGGGCTCGCNGCGAGCNGAGCCCAGGCCCGGGAACTCGTNGAGCGCGGCAAGGTCACCGTCGGTGGNGCTCCGGCNCCCAAGCCGACCCGCCTGGTCNACCCGGGGGAGGCGGTCGAGGTCGCNGGCGANGGCCCCCGGTTCGTGAGCCGNGGNGGCGAGAAGCTNGANGCNGCGCTCNACCACTTCNGNNTCGATCCGGCCGGACGCCGTGTCATCGACATCGGGTCGTCGACGGGTGGGTTNNCCGACTGTGTGTTGCAGCGGGGNGCGACCCGNGTCGTCGCCATTGATGTCGGACGCAANCAGCTCCACGAGAAGATNCGAGCCGACGATCGAGTCGACGTCCACGAGCAGACCAANNTCCGCCACACCGACCCCGCCGACTTCGGCGGTNCNGGCGNTCTCGTCGTCACCGACCTCTCNTTCATNTCGNTGCGCGTCGTCGCCCCTCACCTCGTCGCCTTCGCNGNNGACGGNGCCGATCTGGTGATTNTGGTGAAGCCTCAGTTCGAGGCNGGGAAGGCCGAGGCCGACAAGGCCCGGGGCGTGATNCGCGATCCCGAGGTGTGGCGTCGCNCGCTCGACGACGCAACGACCGCGCTCTCGGCNGCNGGAGCGGCCATCATGGGGGTCATGGTTTCGCCGATCACCGGAGGCGACGGCAACGTCGAGTTCCTCGTCCANGCCCGTGCTGGNGCNCCCGATGTCGACCNGGTGTCGTGGGNNCAGTGGCGCGATGCGGCCGTTGCGGCAGGGGAGGGGNNCTGATGGCNGTCGTCGGGATGATCGTGCACCTCGGGAGAGCGTCGGCGAGCGCGCAGGCCCNGGANCTCGCNGANGGATTGATCGCCGACGGNCATGNGGTGCGGGCGCCNCATGAGGATGCCGAGACCGCNNNCCTCGACNGTGTCGAGATCCGCGACGGCGCCGACTTCGCCGATGGTCTCGACCTNGTCGTTGCGCTCGGNGGNGATGGATCGATGCTGCGNGCNATCGAGCTCGTCGGTTCTGGTGGCACGCCGATCATGGGGGTCGACCACGGNCAGCTNGGCTATCTNACNGAGGTCGAGCCGNCGGAGGCCGCCGACGCNGTCGCCCGNTTCCTGGCGGGCGAGCGAGCCGTCGAGGAACGCATGCTGCTCGCNATCACCGTCGANCCTGGCGACGGNAGCGCTCCCATCGANCNGGTGGCGCTGAATGANGCNGTCGTCGAGCGNTCCGCCGACNTCAACACGATCCGGCTTCGGGTCGATATCGANGGGGAGTTCTTCACGACCTANGCNGTCGACGGGATGATCATCGCCACCCCGACCGGGTCCACGGCCTACGCCTTCTCGGTTCGGGGNCCGATCATCGCCCCCACCCACCGCTCCATGCTCGTGACNCCGGTNTCGCCCCACATGCTCTTCGACCGNTCGCTNGTCCTCGAGCCNTCGAGCCCGGTCGAGTTGACCGTCGANGGGCACCGNCNGGCGACCGTGTCAGTGGANGGCCGTAGGATCGCAACCGTNGGCGACGGCGCAACCATCCGGTGNGTNGCCGCCCCTCANTCGGCCCANTTGGTGACCTTCGGCAGCCGCCGNTTNCANCACGTTCTCAAGGCGAAATTCGGACTCAATGACCGCTGANCATCTTGCTNGTGCCCGCTCCCGAGGTGTGGTGTGCTGACCGAACTGTTGGTTCGTGACCTCGGGGTCATNGATGAACTGTCGCTCGTNCTCGACGGCGGGATGACNGTCGTCACCGGCGANACNGGCGCCGGCAAAACCCTCATCGTCGGCGCGATCGACCTCCTCACCGGTGGTCGGGCCGACGCGTCGCTCGTGCGTCCGGGTGCGACCGAAGCCGAGATNCAAGGCCGATTCGAGTTCGGCGACGACGAACTGGTNGTCCGNCGGGTNATCTCGCGNGAGGGNCGCAGTCGCGTGTACNTCAACGGGCACCTTGCGACGGTGAGNGCNCTCGCCGAGCAGGGTGTCGACCTGATCGACCTGCATGGCCAGCATGCGCATCAATCGCTGCTGAAGACCGCCGTGCAGCGCAGTGCGCTCGACCGCTTCGGTGGGATCGATACCGCTCCGTTGGCATCGGTNCTCGACGAGTTGCGAGCGGTCGAGTCGTCGTTGGCCGAANTGGGCGGCGACGAACGAGCTCGNGCCCGAGAGATNGACCTTCTTCGTCACCAGGTCGCCGAGATCGACACGGCGGGNATCGAGGATCCCAACGAGGATCNACGCCTCGACGACGAAGAGAGCCTCCTTGCCGANGCGTCCGCCCATCGAGACGCNGCNGGCACCACCGTNGCGCTNCTCGACGCCGACNGCGCNGCCGCCGAGGCCATNTCNTCCGCGCTTGCNGCNCTCGANGGNCGNNCNCCCTTCACCGATCTCGCCAGCCGNCTCCAGGGGCTGAGNGCCGAACTNGCCGACGTNGCGAGCGANNCCCGTTCTCGTGCGGAGTCGATCGACGACGACCCNGCCCGTCTNGAGCAGCTCCGAGAGCGTCGGGCGATGCTGCGNGAGNTNCGCCGGAAATACGGCGAGTCACTCGACGATGTCCTNGCGTTCCAGGCNGNGTCGTCGGAACGACTCGCCGAGCTCGTGAGCTTCGACGAGCGGGCTGCCGNNCTCGACGAGCAGCGNTCNGCGCTNCTCGCCGANCTCACCCGACTCCGNGCNGAGGTTCTGGCCGCCCGCACCGAAGCGGCTCCTCGTCTGGCGGCCGCNGTCGNGGAGCANNTGGTCGGTCTNGCGATGGCNGGCGCNCGGTTGGAGGTNTCGGTNGCNGGCGAAGCAGGCGACGAGGTGGCGTTCCGGCTCGCCGCNAANGCCGGTCACGATCCGCANCCGCTCACACGCGTNGCCTCCGGNGGTGANCTCGCTCGCACCATGNTGGCGCTCCGNCTCGTGCTNAGTGCNGGNCCNCCCACCCTNGTTTTCGACGAGGTCGATGCCGGNATCGGNGGCGACGTCGCNAANACGGTCGGNGCGTCGCTCGCCGACCTNGCGGCGACCCANCAGGTCCTCGTGGTCACCCANCTCGCCCAGGTCGCNGCGTTCGCNGANCANCACGTCGCCATCANGAAACGCGACGTCGATGGTCGAACCGTCAGTGAGGCCACCGTGCTCGACGACGACGCCCGCGTCACCGAGCTGTCCCGGATGCTGTCGGGTTCACCGGACTCAGCATCGGCCCGTCAGCACGCCGACGAATTGCGAGCGGCCGCCGGTGCCGTCCGCCGACGTTCATCGTGAGATTTCCCTGGTGGGCAAACGCGCGTCGGCTGCGCCTCGGGGTTAGGGTGCCATCCCGATGACGAAGCACATCTTCGTGACCGGTGGCGTGGTGAGTGGGCTCGGAAAGGGGCTCACCGGATCATCGCTTGGGCGCCTCCTCAAGGCCCGCGGNCTCCGCGTCACCATGCAGAAACTCGACCCGTATCTGAATGTCGATCCGGGAACGATGAACCCCTTCGAACACGGCGAGGTGTTCGTCACNGACGACGGCGGNGAAACCGANCTCGACCTCGGGCACTANGAGCGGTTCATNGATGAGAACCTCACGACGGACTCCAACGGGACNACCGGCTCGATCTACAGCGCGGTCATCGCTGCNGAGCGCCGTGGNGACTATCTCGGCAAGACGGTGCAGGTGATNCCCCACATCACCAACGAGATCAAGCGCCGGATCAANCGNCTNGTGAGCGACGACGTCGACGTCATCATCACCGAGGTCGGCGGCACGGTGGGCGACATCGAGATNCTGCCCTTCCTCGAGGCGATCCGTCAGTTCCGACTCGACGTNGGNCGCAACAATGTCTGCTACGTCCATGTCACGCTGGTGCCNTTCATCGGNCCGTCCGGNGAGATGAAGACCAAGCCGACNCAGCACTCCGTCACCGAATTGCGCAGCCGGGGNATTCAGCCCGATGCGATCGTGTGTCGNTCGGANGAACCGATCGGNTCNGATCTCCGCCGCAAGATCTCCAANCTCTGCGACGTNCCGGTCGCNGGTGTCACCAATGCCGCCGACGCGTCGAGNCTNTACGAGATNCCGCTCGTGCTGCANAACGAGGGNCTCGACGANTANGTCTGCGACATCCTGGGNCTCNGTGANGCCCCCGTCGANCTCANTGCCTGGGNAGNNCTNGTGCGNCGNGTCGAGGAGGCCACGACACCGGTCCGTATCGGCATGATCGGCAAGTACGTCGCGCTTCCCGACGCCTATCTGTCGGTCGTCGAGTCGCTCAACCATGCCGGCATTCATCACGGNGCCGACATCGAGATCGAGTGGATTCAAGCGGAAGAGGTCGAGGGGCTNCTNGCTGCCGGTCGCCTCCGNGANCTCGACGGCATCGTCATTCCNGGNGGNTTCGGCGAGCGCGGTGTCGAAGGCAAGGTNGCNGCTGCGGCGTACAGCCGTGAGCANGACATCCCNTGCCTCGGCCTGTGCCTNGGTATGCAGGTGATGACCATCGAGTNCGCCCGCAACGCCCTCGGGCTCACNGGGGCGAACTCCACCGAGTTCGACATCCGCACGCCCCANCCNGTNATCGACCTGATGGAGAGCCAGCGAGANGTCACCGACATGGGTGGCACGATGCGTCTCGGNGCCTACGTCGCCCAGCTCAAGCCGGGCAGNCGGGTGGCNGAGGCCTACGGCGAAGAGGTCGTGTCGGAGCGGCACCGCCACCGCTACGANTTCAACCCNANGTANCGCACCANGTTCGAGGAAAGCGANCTCGTGCTGTCGGGNGAGTCNCCGGACGGTCGGCTGNTCGAGTTCATCGAACTCGANAANCATCCCTTCTGGATCGCNACGCAGGCNCATCCNGANTTCAAGAGNCGCCCGGATCGCCCGGCGCCGCTGTTCCGCGAGTTCGTGNGTGCTGCGCTCGANCGGGCGGCGGGGCGNAATCCNCAATTGCCCTCGATGNACGACGANCTCNCCACGGCCGAGTCGTGATCGAACCGGGTTCGACCTCCGAGTCGGGCTTCACNTNCATCGGCGAGACCGTGCTCCACGAGGGGTACGTGATCTCNGTTGCNCAGGGCGAGTTCGAGACNCCGGAAGGCGATCGAATCACNCGNGACATCGTCCACCATCCNGGNGCCGTNGCCGTCGTGGCGATCGANGGCGACGAGGTGATTCTNGTTCGCCAGTACCGGGCCGCGCTTCACANCGATCTCCTCGAGATCCCGGCGGGCAAGCGTGANGTGGNCGGNGAGGCGCCNGANCTCACCGCTGCTCGAGAGCTCGAGGAGGAAGTCGGGTTGCGTCCGCTCGNNCTCGAGTTGCTCACNGGCTTTCACAACTCCGTCGGCTTCTGNGACGAGTACGTCCACGTCTTCCTCGCNACGGCGTTCGAGCCGGTCGAGACGGCNCACGANGGNCCCGAGGAAGCTCACATGACGATCGAACGGTGGCCNCTCGACGANGCGATCGCNGCGNCCAGCGACGGNCGGATCACCGACTCGAAGACCCAGATCGGCATTCTGGCTGCCGCCCGTCGACTCGGCCGATAGNGGAAGATGGGGAGATGGGCCCCGCCGACGACGTCGATACCGATNTCGTCGCCTCNGNGGCCCGNCGGCACCCGGCGATCGAGGACTTCGTGNTGTGGCTCACCGTCGAGCGGGGCCGTTCCTCGAACACGCTGGCTGCCTACGGCCGCGANNTGGCCCGCTACCAAGCNCACCTCNCTCGNCGCGGNGTGGATCCGTTGACGGCCACCGACGAGGACGTGCTGGCGTTCGTCCACGTGCTGCAAGGGGAGGGGNTGGCGCCCTCATCGGTCACCCGCACGCTGGTTGCCGTGCGTGGCCTGCACCGGTTCCTCGTCGCCGACGAGATNCGCACCGACGATCCGGCGGCCGACATCGAGATCCCATCGATCCCGAAAGGCCTGCCCAANGCGCTCACGCTCGACCAGGTGACCCGCCTGATCGAGTCGGTCGGAGGCGACGACGCCGTCAGCCGTCGAGATGCCGCGTTGTTGGAGACGCTCTACGGCACCGGTGCCCGGATCTCCGAGGTCGTCGGGTTGTCGATCAGCGATGTCGACCTGCACGACGGCCTCGTGCGGCTCATGGGCAAGGGGTCCAAGGAACGCATCGTTCCGCTCGGTCGGATGGCNGCGGCGGCACTNGAACGNTGGTTCGANGTCGGNGGGCGNGCTGAGCTGGCCCCCGATCGTTGGGCCCGGCGCGGNGACGCCGAGGCNGTCTTTCTCAACCAGCGCGGNGGGCGGCTGAGNCGNCAGGGNGCCTATGGCGTGATTCGCGACCGNGGCGCNGTTGTCGGCCTCACCGACGAGCTNTCGCCGCANGTGCTCCGGCATTCGTGCGCCACCCACATGCTCGATCACGGCGCNGACATNCGCACCGTCCANGAGTTGCTCGGTCACGCCTCGATCTCGACGACCCAGATCTACACCAAGGTCACGNCCGAGCGTCTCGTGAGNATCTANCGNTCGGCNCANCCNCGGGCGGTGGGTCGCTGATGGGNGGCNCCTGGCATNTGACNCGCCGGTTCNTCGGCTCGCTCCGNCCCGGNGGGCCGCCNGAGTCCGACCGNGCGTGGGTCGAGGATGTGCTGTCCGAGGCCGAGTACGCCCTNTGGGCCCGCCAGTACGGNCCNGACCGTCGCCANACCGTGNAGGTCGCGAACGAGGTCGAGCNTCGGCTCGGCNGCGACGCCACCCGNCCCGTGTTGGCTGCTGCCTTGTTGCACGACATCGGCAAGATCGATGCCGNCCTCGGCACGTGGGGACGGGTNGTCGCCACCNTTGTNGCNNGGNTCGNCGGCCGCGACACGGCNANNCNCTGGATTGCNNNNCGCGGGTNCNCCGGCCGGATCGGGCGNTATCTGCACCATCCCGAGATCGGGGCCGATCTGCTCGCCGCAGCGGGAAGNGCTCCGNTGACNGTCGCCTGGGCGAAGGAGCATCACNCNCCCGCCGAGGNATGGACGATCGATCCGGCNNTCGGCCGAGTGCTGTTCGAGGTCGACGACGACTGAGCGCNGTNGGNCNGCTNAGTCGGTGAGNAGCCCGNCGTTGGTNCGGACCCGTTCCATCGTGCCNTCNGCGATCNCGCGNGCNTTGTCGGCNCCGAGCTTCANCAGGCGCGCGGTTTCGGCGGGATCGGCTTCCAGTTCGCGATAGCGGGCNTGCACGGGNTCGAGCAGTTCGATGACGGCGGCNGCCGTGTCCGTCTTGAGNGGGCCGTACTGCTCGTACTCGTCGGCNAGNGATGCGGGATCNCGGTCGGTGGCGGCGCCGAGGATCGACANCAGGTTGGAGACNCCNGGCTTCTCGNCCACATCGAAACGGACNGTGCCNTCGTTGTCGGTGACGGCNCTCTTGATCTTCTTCTCGATCTGCTTCGGCTCGTCGAGGAGACCNACNGTGCCCTTGGGNGAGTCGAGNGACTTCGACATCTTCGAGGTCGGCTGNTGGAGGTCCATNACGCGGGCNCCGGCGGCGGGGATGACCGCCTCGGGCAGNACGAAGGTCTCGCCGTAGTNGGAATTGAACCGNTCGGCGATGTCNCGGGTGATCTCGATGTGNTGGCGNTGGTCATCGCCNACNGGCACCTCNTCGGTGTNGTANAGGAGGATGTCNGCAGCCTGNAGCGCCGGGTAGGTGAACAGGCCGGCGGAGATGAAGTCGTGCTGGCCGCTCTTGTCCTTGAANTGGGTCATGCGGCTGAGTTCGCCGTACGACACGTTGCACTGCATGATCCAGCCGAGTTCGGCGTGCTCACGAACGTGGGACTGCACNAACAGGGTGCAGACCTCGGGGTCGAGGCCCACGGCCATGAGCATCTGGGCGAGNCGGACNGANCCNTCNCGCACNGCCGCTCGGTCNTCGTGGCGAATNGTGATCGCNTGGAGATCGACCACACAGAAGAAGGCATCNGTCTCGTGCTGCATNTTCGCCCANTTCCGNGTGGCGCCGAGGAAGTTGCCGAGGTGCTGCTCGCCCGTGGGTTGGATGCCGGAGAAGACGCGGGTCATGNCCCGACAGCGTACGGCCTCGCCGCTGCGGCGANGGTGGTTTTGCTACTTGCCGAGNGCGGCCTTGTACGCNGCCAGGGTGCGGTCTCGGGCGAANGCATGGTCGACGATCGGCTCCGGGTAGGTGTCGCCGAGGACGACACCGGCGGCGGCGAGGTCGAGTGGGGCGGCAGCCGCAGGTTCGTGAATGGTCGTGGCGTCGAGTCCGGCGAGTTCGGGCACCCAACGGCGGATGTAGTCGCCGCTCGCGTCGAANTTCCGGCTTTGGCTCCANGGGTTGAAGATNCGGAAGTACGGNGCNGCNTCAGGTCCNGTNCCGGCNACCCACTGCCAGTTNCCGGCGTTCTGGGAAGGTTCGGCGTCGGAGAGCAGGTGNCGGAAGTGGCGTTCGCCGCGTCGCCAGTCGATCAGGAGATCNTTCACGAGGAACGANGCNGTGATCATGCGGACCCGGTTGTGCATCCANCCCGACTCGGCGAGNTGGCGCATGCCGGCNTCGACGATCGGGAAGCCGGTGCGACCTTCGACCCANGCCGTGAACTCCTCNTCGGCGGNTGGGCCGGTCTGCCACGCGATGCCGTCGTACTCGGGACGGATNGCCCGCCGATCGATGTCGGTGAACTGATGGGTGATGTGGGCGTACCAGTCGCGCCANGCCAGNTGNCGNACGAANCCCTGGCGNCCNGGGGAGTGNGTGCCGAACGCCTCCGCNAGTGATCGNGGGGACACGGTGCCGAAGCGAAGGGCGGTGGAGAGCCGGCTGGTNCCGTCGACCGCCGGNAGNTCGCGGGTGNCGTCGTANGCNTCGACGTCGGCTTGCCAGNCNTCGACTCGCAACTCGGCCAGNACNGCCGACTCGGCGCCATCNCTNGNAGGCANACCATCGCCGGNGTCGNNGNTGANNGCNATGTCNTGGGCGACGGCCTCNGGGCGCATNGGCACNGCNAACCACTGCTTCGAGAAGGGGGTGAANACCCGNGAGACCGTGCCGGCCTTGGTGAGGACNGTGCCCGGCGCGTGGGCGAGGGTNCCCCAGTGCCACTCGATCGNGANNCCGAGGGCGGATTCGACCGCNGTNTCGCGNCGTTGGGCCCAGCGCGAGACGTCGGCGTTGGCGTACANCGCAGCCGCATCNGCCTCCTCGGNGAGGGNGGGCAGGATGCGGACCGGGTCGCCGATGCGGACATGGAGTCGCCCGCCNAGCTCGGTGATCGATCGGTCGAGGGCCTCNGCAGCGGTGAGNAACGCTCGGCGCCGGTGGGGNCCCGCAGNGTCGAGCAGCGCAGGTTCGANCACCAGCNCGGGNACGANCTCGTCGTGGGCNTCGGTGGCGGCNGCCCAGGCNGGATTGTCCTCGANGCGGAGGTCGCGACGGAACCANACGATGGCGGTGGACATCGATTCGATTACGAGCGGTCGGNGGCGTGCGGATGCTCTCCGNCGAAATGGATNGCNNTGANNCTTNCGGTGTCCGGGCTCGAGNCGATCGCCTGTGGAAAAGTCACGCGATCGTCGGATCAACGCCGCGTCCCCGGNCGCGGCGTCTAGGGTCCCTGCGATGCCGTACGAGGTCCACACGCCGGTGTTCGACGGTCCGTTCGATCTGNTGTTGCANCTGATCCTGCGCGANCAGGTCGATCTCTACGANATCAANCTGAACGAGATCGTCGANGCGTACCTCGGCGAGCTGGATCGCATGGAGCAACTCGACCTCGAGGTCGCCACCGAGTTTCTNCTNATCGCNGCCACGTTGGTCGANCTCAAGGCCCGCCGGCTNCTGCCCGACGACGACGAGATCGATCTCGACGACGAACTCGGTCTGTGGGAGGAGCGNGATCTCCTGCTGGCGCGNCTNGTCGAGTGCAAGACCTTCAAGGACGCTGCGCTGATCCTGCGGCANNTGACCGCCGTCGCCGCCCGCAGNTACCCGCGCCAGTGCGGCCCGGTCGAGGAACACTTCCTCTCGTTGGCTCCNGACCTCCTCGAGAAGACCACNCCGGAGGATCTNCGAGCCGCCTTCCTGAAGGCGANGGCACCCAAGCCGGTCGTCCGGGTCGANCTNTCNCATGTGACNCCGATCAAGGTCACCGTCGCCGAGGCGGTCGAGGAGCTCGTCAAGGAGCTGCCCGGNGTCGGCCNGATGACCTTCCGGGCGCTCACCGCCGANCTCGTCGACCGCATCGAGGTCGTNGTGCGTTTCCTNGCCGTACTCGAACTGTTCAAGCANGGCGTGGTCGAACTCGATCANGCNTCGGCGTTCGGCGACATCACCGTGATCTGGACGGGNGGNGAGGGCGTGAGCGCCGACGCCATCGTCATCGANACCTACGAGGGCTGATATGGCTGACCACGTCGCACCTGCGCTCGAAGCCATCTTGATGGTGGCGGAGGAGCCGCTTCCNCCNGCGCTGCTGGCCAAGCTGGTCGGNGCGCCGATCAACGAGGTCGAGGAGATCTGCGAGAACTTGGCGGCNGANTACGTCGCNGACGGCCGAGGATTCNTNCTNGCCCGCGTNGCGGGGGGCTATCGCTTCCAGACCNCCACCGANCAGGCNCCCTACGTCGANCGTTTCGTTCTCGATGGNCAGTCGGCTCGGCTGTCGGCGGCGGCNCTCGANACGCTTGCNGTGATCGCCTACAAGCAGCCGGTGAGTCGGAANCAGATCGCCTCGATCCGTGGCGTCAATGTCGATGCCGTGATGCGCACCCTGCAGCAGCGGGGNTATGTCGACGAGGTTGCTCGTGATCCGGGTCCCGGNCAGGCCGTGCTGTACGGCACGACACCCACGTTNCTCGAGCGACTCGGGATNGATTCGGTCGAGGATCTCCCGCCGCTCGGCGAGTTCTTNCCGGAGGCTGANGTGGTCGAGGCGCTNGAGCGGGGACTGCGCGTCGGATCCGACGACGATGAGCTCNATGGCGNCCACGCCGAGTCGACCGACGCTGATCACGGTGGCGAGGACGAGTGAGCCACCGCGAGCCGCACCCGGAGGGGGAGCGGCTGCAGAAGATCCTGGCCCGNGTCGGGTTCGGCAGCCGGCGGGTCTNTGAGGAGATCATCGCTGAGGGCCGGGTGACGGTCGACGGGGTCGTCGCCGAACTCGGCAAGCGNGTCGATGTCGAGACCCAGGTCGTCGCCGTCGACGGTGCTCCTGTCGGGGTGAGGCCCGACCTCGTCTACTACCTGCTCAACAAACCGGCCGGGGTCATCACGACCGCCGACGACCCGCAGGGNCGNCCCACCGTCGTCGACGTGGTNCCCGANNAGCCGCGGGTGTTCTCGGTCGGGCGTCTCGANGCCGAGACNGAGGGCCTNTTGCTCATGACCAANGATGGTCAGCTCACCCATCNCCTCACCCACCCGAGCTTCGGCGTNGAGAAGGAGTACCTNGCNCTNGTCGAAGGTGAACCCTCGCGGGCNTCGCTGCGAANGTTGCGTGACGGCGTCGANCTCGAGGACGGGCCGACCGCTCGTGCCCGCGTCACGGCGGTGGAGCCGAACCTGCTCCGCATCACGATNCACGAAGGACGGAACCGNCAGGTTCGCCGAATGTGNGATGCGGTCGGNCATCCGGTCGTGCGACTCGTACGCACTCGGATCGGGCCGATCACCGATCCGCGTCTGGCGCCGGGGGANTGGCGGGAACTGACCCGNGACGAGGTCCGGTCGCTCGAGGTTGCNTCGGCATCCGNGAAACCCGCCACCGGCTCCGAGCCTCCCCGGTANCCTGCNTTGTCGTGACTGACGCCANACAGGCCGTGATCGTCGGTGTGGGCCTNATCGGNGGATCCGTGGGCCTTGCGCTGCGGGNCGAGGGCTGGCANGTCGTCGGNGTCGATCTCGACGCNGGCCGCCTCGNCGATGCGGTNGATCGCGGTGTNATCGACGAGATCGGCTCGCTNGACACNCTGCCNGCCGCNGATCTNGGGGTGGTCGCCACGCCGGCTGACAGTGTCGCGGAACTCGCNCANCGNCTCCTCGANGCNGGTGTCGCNGCNGTGACCGATGTCGGGTCGGTGAAGGCGGCGATCGCCGGNNCGATCGAGGATCCTCGCTTCGTTGCCGGGCATCCGATGGCGGGCAGCGAGCAGGANGGTCTCGANGGNGCGGCNGCGCANCTGTTCAGCGGCGCNATGTGGGTGCTGTGCCCGACNTCCNCCACCGACGACACCGTNTTCGCGACGATCCGCGATGTNGTGAAGTCGATGGGNGCCAATCCGATNGCNATCCCTGCGGATCGTCATGATCAGCTCGTCGCCGTCATCTCCCATGTTCCCCATCTCACGGCGGCCACCCTGATGCGGCTGGCCGACGGNCGAGCCACCGAGGANCGGGCCCTGCTGCGGCTCGCNGCGGGTGGCTTCCGCGACATGACGCGTATNGCGGCGGGTCATCCGGCGATCTGGCCTGACATCTGTGTGCAGAATGCCGANCCGATCGTCGATGCCCTNGANGANCTGATCTCGGANCTNTCGGCGATCCGCGACGTCGTGTCCGAGCGGGACCGTGCGGCNCTCCTNGCGCGACTCGAAAGCGCNCGCGTCGCTCGTCGNAACCTGCCGACCACGATNCCGAGCACCGAGGCGATGAGCGAGATGCGGNTCCCNGTGCTCGACCNNNAGGGTGANNTGGCTGCNATCGCCACNCTGGCNGCCGATCTCGACGTCAACATNTACGACCTCGAGATCGCTCACTCNGCCGAAGGNCCNCGGGGTGTCGTCGTGCTCGTCGTNGAGACGGCGATGACCGAGCGCCTGCAGGGTGGGCTGATGGCGCTCGGCTANCGGCCGTCGTCTCGTTCGCTCGANGCATGATCGATCCGCGCACNCTNCCGGATCCGNTGNCGATCGAGCCGTTGGTNTCGCCGCCCGACGTCNATGTCGNCTTGCCGGGGTCGAAGAGCATCACCAATCGTGCNCTGGTGTGTGCNGCGCTGGCCGAGGGACNCAGTGTCCTGCGTGGAGCGCTTTTNGCCGACGACACGCGAGCGATGCTCGGCGTGCTCGANGGCCTNGGCATCTCGACCCGCGCCGATGANGCGACCGCCACCATCGAGGTCGANGGGTGNGGCGGTCACCTGCCGGGCACCGAGGCGCACGTCGATGCCAACCAGTCGGGGACGACCGCCCGCTTTGCGGTGCCGCTNGCNGCGCTCGGCGAGGTGCCGGTCGTCGTCGACGCTCACCCGCAGATGCGGGGNCGCCCNATGGGAGANCAGTTCGCNGCTCTNCGNTCGATGGGNGTCACGATCACCGAACTNGGCGANCCCGATCGANTGCCGGCTCGCATCACGGGNCCGATCGACGGGGCCGAGACATCGTTGCCGGGCGATACGTCGAGCCAGTTCATCACCGGCCTTCTGCTCGCNGGTGGGGCGTCGTCGATGCNGGTGNCCCTCACCACCGAACCGATTTCNCGGCCCTACATCGAGATGACCNGCGCAGTCATGNGCNCGTTCGGCGCAGNGGTCGACGACGACGGTGATCGANNNTGGNGCGTTGGNGGNGGCTACGTCGGCACCGACTACCGCNTNGANCCGGATGCCTCTGCTGCGTCGTACTTTCTGGCCGCAGCTGCGATCACCGGAGGTCGGGTTCGTATCGACGGNCTCGGGCGNNATGCNCTCCANGGCGATGTCGCGTTCGCCNAGGTGCTCGGGGANATGGGTTGCCGNGTNGACCTTGGNCCCNNCCATNTCGAGNTGTCNGGGCGAGCGAGTCGCGGGNTCGAGGTCGATCTGAGCGANATCTCCGACACNGCNCCGACNCTTGCNGTGGTGGCGGCNTTCGCCGAGTCACCCACNCGGGTCGACGGCATNGGCTTCATCCGCGACAAGGAAAGCGANCGTGTCGCCGGTCCGGTCACCGAGCTGCGGCGNGCCGGNGTCGANGCGGANGANCNCNACGACGGCTTTGTCATCCGNCCCGCNGGGTTGCCGANCCCCGNCACCTTCGNCACCTANGACGATCACCGAATGGCNATGGCGTTCTCGCTCGTNGGGCTCGTCGTCGNNGGNNTCGAGATCAGCGACCCGGGCTGNGTCGCCAAGACCTTCCCCGGTTTCTTCCAGGCCTTGGATCAGCTGCGGTGAGCGGGCAGAATCCTCCGATGCGCGTGATTGCGATCGATGGTCCGGCCGGATCNGGCAANTCCACCGTGGCCCGGGCCCTCGCCAAGCATCTCGGTCTNAANTACCTCGANACGGGTGCCATGTACCGGGCGGTTGCNTTCGCCGTGCTGCGAGCGGGNGGNGANCCCGACNACGCCGAGTCCACCACGGCGACCGCACGGCTGGTCGATCTCGACATCGGNCTCGATCGNGTGATGGTCGACGGNGTCGACGCCACGGTCGAAATNCGCGGACCCGANGTGAGNCGGGCGGTGAGCGCNGTGGCGGCCAACCCNGAGGTNCGCAAGGAACTCGTNAGCCGTCAGCGTGAGTGGGCGGTCCGGCAGGGNGGAGGCGTGCTCGAAGGTCGAGACATCGGCACCGTNGTNTTCCCTGANGCCGAACTCAAGGTGTANCTCACCGCTGACCCCGAGGAGCGGGCCCGGCGTCGGGCCAAGGAGGTGACCGANCTCGACTANGAGCAGGTTGCCGCCGACATCGCTCGACGTGATGCGCTCGACACCACNCGGGCCGCCGACCCNCTGGTCGAGGCNGCCGACGCCACNGTNGTCGACACGACCGGCCTCGNCATCGACGAGGTGGTNGCCACGATCACCGNACTGCTCGACGAGGNNGCCTCGTCGTGACCGCCAATCGCTACGGCGATCAAGATGTNGACGGNGTCGAACGCTCGAAGCAGACCCTTGGNGGACGCATCCTCTACTGGATCCTCTGGCGGGTCTTCTACGCNCTGATCCTCGTCTTGTTCCGGCTGCGGGTCGAGGGCCGCAAGAACCTNCCGGAGGGGCCGTTCATNCTCAGTGGCGTGCATCGCTCCTTTATCGACACGCCGATCATCGGCATGGTCACCTCTCGACGCCTGCGGTTCATGGGCAAGGAGAGCCTCTGGAAGTCCAAACCGCTCGGTGCCTTCCTTTCNGTCATGGGCGGCTTCCCGGTCGANCGAGGCNCTGCCGATCGCACTGCGTTGCGGGCNGCACAGGATGTGCTCGCCCTTGGCGAACCGCTCGTGATGTTTCCGGANGGCACTCGCCAGGAGGGGCCTCGCCTGGCGCGCGAACAGGTGCTCGACGGNCCGGCCTTCGTGGCTGCCCGTACAGGTGTTCCGATCGTGCCCGTCGGCATCGGTGGCAGCGTCAAGGCACTCCCACTCGGTTCGAAGATCCCGCGCCCGCGCAAGGTCGTCGCGGTGATCGGCGATCCGATCTACCCACCGACGTTCGAGGGACGGGTGCCGCGAGGTGCGGTGACCGACCTGACCAACACGCTCTATGCCGAGCTCAGCGATCTCTACATCGAGGCGCGAGTGCTCGCTGGTGACGAGCCCGCTCCCTGAGCTCGAGCCCGCTCACGCTTCTTCATTGCGTGGCGGTGGTTCGCCGAGGCGGTAGGAGCTGCCGACATCGACCACGGCTCGGCGACGCAATGCTCGCCGGCCGAGCAGCATGCGGAAGCCCATGGCGTTGCGGCGGGTCAGCGTGAACTCGACGTTCCACACGTGTTCGCCAAGTGAGATTTCAGTCTCGATCACGGGTCGAAGTTCGCTCTTGCCGTTCGACGACCGCACCCGTCGCTCGTCGATCACCGGTGCTTCGATACGCATGGCCCCGCCCGTGCGCCGCTGGTGTGGACGGACGGTGAACCGCACCCACGGCTGGCCGTCGACCTCGAAGTGTTCGAGCTTCGAGGCGTGCAGGGCGGACGTGGCGGCGCCGGTGTCGATCTTGGCCTTGATCGGTGTTGGGCACTCGAGCCCGCTCAAGGTGATCCACTCGCGCCAGCCGATGACGAGCAACCGCTGCCGGGTCACGGCGTGGGGCCCGCCAGGGTCTCGAGCACATCCGAAGCATCGATGCTGCGGTCGTCGAGAGCTGCTCGGTCGGTACCGCCGAAGGTGAGGAGCGTCGCTGCGTCGATCGCCCCGAGCAACTCGCGCAGATTGCGAGGTGGTGGGAAATATTCGTCCTCCTCGGTGACGCGGATCTCCTCGACTCCGTTGCTCGGGGCAAGACGATCAATCACTGAAAGGACAAGATCTTCGGGTGCGGACGCGCCAGCGGTGACACCGACGATGGCGGGAAATCGAGTGGGGAGTTCGTCGGGCCCGTTGATGCGGTACACCTCCGGGCATCCGGCCTCTCGGGCGAGTTCGGCGAGTGCGTTCGTGTTGGACGAGTTCGCCGAACCGATCACGACCATGGCCTCACAGCGCGGGGCGATCTTCATCAGCGCGGCCTGGCGGTTGGTGGTGGCGAAGCACAGGTCGGAGCGGCCCGGCTGCCACAGGTCGGGAAAACGCTCTTTGGTTGCCTCGAGGACGTCGGCCCGCTCTCGGTGCGACAGCGTGGTTTGGGTGAGGAGGGCGACGGGCTGCTCGAGTTGGGGGAGCGCGGCAACCTCNTCGCGAGATTCGACGCGATGGATGTGGTCGGGAGCGACCGCCATCGTGCCGACCGCCTCTTCGTGACCTTCGTGNCCGATGTAGACGATCTGGTAGCCCTTCTCGGCGCGNGTCTTCACCTCGTGNTGGACCTTNGTGACGAGAGGACAGACCGCGTCGACGACATAGCCACCNTGGGCNCGAGCNGCCGCNACGACNTCGGGGGCCGANCCGTGGGCCGAAAGCATGATCGGTCGACCNGCCGGCACNTCGGCGATGTCGTCGACGAAGATCACNCCGGACTCTTCGAACCGNTTCACCACGAGCTGGTTGTGCACGATCTCGTGNTAGCAGTACACCGGNGGTTCGAACGCCCGCACCATCCAGGCNAGGGCCTTGATCGCCATCTCNACACCGGCGCAAAAACCTCGCGGCGCAGCCAACAGCACGGTCTCGACCCCGGCGACGGGCGANAGGGGNGTGTCGGCAGGGGTGTTCACGTTCGTCAGGCTACTGNCCAGGCTCTGGCTCGGTGATGCCGGGACACTCCCGAGGCGGGTGGAGATGGATGGTCGGGGCGGTACAGTTTTGNGTCGTTCTTCGCTCGCGCGCNGCGNGCAATTCCCTGGAGTCTCCGATGTCCAAGATCTGCCAAGTCACCGGCAAGAANCCTCACTTCGGTAAGCAGCTCTCGCATTCGCACCGTCGNACCAGCCGCCGCTGGGATCCGAACGTGCAGACGAAGCGCTACTACCTGCCGAGNGAGAAGCGNTGGATCAAGCTGAACCTCAGCACCAAGGGCATCAAGACCATCGACAAGCGTGGCATCGAGCGNGTCGTCGCCGACATGCGCGCCGCCGGCCAGAAGATCTGAGGTTNTGTNATGGCGAGCGACAAGCGTCCCATCATCAAGCTGCGTTCGACGGCGGGNACGGGGTTCACCTACGTGACCACCAAGAACAAGACCAANACGCGTGAGCGGATCGAGATCAAGAAGTACGACCCGGTCGTCCGCAAGCACGTGATCTTCAAGGAAGAGCGCTGAGCCTNNNCGGCTTCGGCGTCGCCCGACGCTGATCTAGGCTTNCGCCGATGTCGTCGGCCGCNCACCGCCCCATCGCGATGTTCGACTCCGGCTTCGGGGGTCTNACNGTNGCGCGNGCGTTGATCGATCTCGCNCCGAACGAGGACCTCGTCTATTTCGGTGACACGGGCCGNTATCCNTACGGCCCTCGTCCTCACGANGAGGTGCGGCGTTACGCCCANCAGATCACCGAGTGGATGGTGGNAGCCCACGATCCCAAGGTCGTCGTGGTGGCCTGCAACACGGCGACGGCCGTTGCNCTNGATGAACTTCAGGCCCGTTTCGATGTGCCCGTGATCGGCGTGGTNGANCCGGGACTNGNTGCNGTTCTTGCCGTCACCGACNCCGATCGGGTGGGGGTCATCGGCACGGTNGGCACCATNGCGAGCGGGGCGTATCAGCGAGCGGCAGCCGAGGTCGCNCCTCATGTCGAACTCACGTGTGCTGCGTGTCCGGGCTTCGTCGAGTTCGTCGAGCGAGGCGAGACCGACTCNGAGCAGGTGCGAGTGCTCGCNCAGCGCCTCNTGGCNCCCGTCGCCGANGCGAAGGTCGATGCCTTGCTGCTCGGCTGCACGCACTANCCGTTCCTCGCCCGCACCATCGCCGACGTGATGGGTCGCGATGTCGTNCTCGTNTCNTCCGCNGACGAGACCGCNTTCGCNGTCNGTTCTGCACTCGCCACNTCCGGNCTCGAGGCCGACGGNGGGCGNACGGGTCGNCACACGTTCGTGTCGAGCGGNGACATNGAGACNTTCGCCCGNCTCGGCCGGCGGCTCCTCGGNCCCGAACTCGNCACCGTGATCGCCCACCGNTGGGANGNNGCGTGACCTTCTCCGTCACGNTCNTGGGTTCGTCGGGTTCGTACGCNGCNCCCGACAACCCNTGCACCGGCTATCTCCTNCGTTCNCCGGGCGCGACCGTGCTGCTCGACTGTGGTCCNGGNACGGTGGGTCCGNTGCANACCGAGATCGACCTGCTCGACCTNGACGCNATCGTNCTCACCCACTGCCATCCCGACCACTGGATGGAGCTGCCGGTGTTGCGCAACGTCTTCACCTACTTNGCCGTGCGCACCGGGTTGCCGGTNTTCGGNACCGCCGAGACCAAAGCGTTGAATGANGCNGTGACGATCTCCGGACGAGCCGAAACCTTCGACTGGACGACGATCGNNCCGTCGTCGACGNTCGAGATCGGNGANCAGTCCTGGTCGTTCACNCTCGCNGANCACCCCGTCGANACGCTCGGNCCGACNGTGGTGGTCGACGGCAAGACCTTNGTNTTCACCTCCGACAGCGGGCCCGGCTGGNATTTCNCCGATGCNGCCCCGGAGATCGANCTNGCCCTTGCNGANGCNAGCNATCTCTCGGCATTCGAAGGNGGCTCCATCCCTCACATGAGCGCCCGCGAGGCGGCCGTCCGNGCCCGTGANGCCGGCGTCAAACGCCTGGTGNTGACNCACCTTGTGCCGGGNTCGGACCCGGAAGCGCACCGCGCGGAAGCCGAGGCCGCCTACGGTGGCNCGGTCGAGGTCGCCCTACCGGGTTGCACCTTCACCATNTGATCTGTCCTCGACCCTCGGGAGTGCCCGTGTCCACCCGCTACGACGGCCGNCAGGCCGACGAACTGCGTCCCTTCAGTTTCACCCGNGACTTCACGACCATGACCATGGGGTCGTGCCTCGTGACNTTCGGCGAGACCCGAGTGCTCTGCACNGCNTCGGTCGAGGAGGANGTGCCNCGCTGGATGAAAGGCAAGGGTGAGGGTTGGGTCACCGCCGAGTACTCGATGCTTCCGGGTTCGTCNCCCGAGCGCATCAATCGNGANCGTCGNGGCGCNAAGGGNCGCACCCAGGAGATCGANCGNCTCATNGGNCGGTCGTTGCGTGCGGTCACCGACATGCGGGCGCTCGGCGAGACGTCGATTCGGCTCGACTGCGANGTNCTCCAGGCCGACGGCGGNACCCGCACGGCGTCGATCTGTGGCGCCTANNTCGCTCTGCANGACGCATGCGAGCGNCTCGTGCANGCCGGCCACATNCCGGCCAATCCGCTGACCACNGAGTGCGTGGCNATCTCGGTCGGCATCGTCGANGGNCGNCCCGTCCTCGACCTGCCCTATCCGGAGGANTCGACCGCCGANGTCGACTTCAACGTGATCATGGACGGCAACGGCCAGTTGATCGAGGTGCAGGGNACNGCCGAGGGCAANACGTTCTCGCGAGNCGAACTCGACGCCCTGCTCGACCTCGCCGAGGGTGGCGTCGCCACCATCGCCGAGGCGCAACGCGCCGTGCTCGCCGACGCTCCNGCGCCNCGTACCCCNGGNCGCTGATGGCCGANCTGCCCCGNCTNGTCTGTGCGAGNGCCAACCCCGACAAGGTCGCCGAGATCGCNCTNGTCCTNGANGGGCTCGTCGATCTTCANCCTCGACCTGCGGGTCTTGGTGACGTGGTGGAGGATGCCCCCGATCTCGAGGGNAACGCTCGNNTGAAGGCCGTTGCCGTGTGCGNGGCGGCNGGNGCCCCTGCGGTCAGNGACGACACCGGCCTNGAGGTCGATGCGCTCGACGGTGCNCCGGGCGTCTTTTCGGCTCGCTATGCGGGCGNCGANGTCAGCTATCAGGACAATGTCGACAAGNTGATGGNNGANCTCGNGCGGGTCGGNGCGCTGACCCCCGANCAGCGCACGGCCCGGTTCCGCACTGCCGTNATGGTCGTCTGGCCNGANGGTCGAGCGTTGAGCGTCGAAGGTGCNGTNGAGGGCCACATCGCACTCGTCCCGGCGGGCGATGGTGGTTTCGGNTACGACCCGGTGTTCGTTCCGGCCGAAGGAGACGGNCGCACGTTNGCNGAGATGGGTGACGACAAGCANGNGATCAGCCATCGNGGNCGNGCCTTCCGGGCNCTCGCCGAGGCGCTNCGCANCGAGGNCTNATCGTGNTCGAAGGCCGGCAGCGGGGTTGGGTGCTTGCNGCGCTCGGCATGTTGTTGGTCTCCACCGATTCCTATTTCGTGCGGCTCGCCGACATCGACGGCTGGACGATGGCCTTCCTNGTCTCGGTCGTNTCGCTGCCNGTTCAACTGGCNCTCCAGANAGTNGTGGAGGGTGGNGATGNCGTCGGNGCGTTCCGGGCCTCGCCNCGTGGGCTTGCCACGGTCGGGATCCTTTCGGGGGTCAGCCAGGTCTGCTTCATCACCGCGATCACGCGAACCGACGTGGCGAACGTGGTCGTGATCGTGGCGGCGTCGCCAATCATTGCTGCCGTCGTGGGGCGAGTGTTCTTCGGTGAACGAACGAATCGGCGCACCTGGATCGCAATTGGCATCACCATGTGCGGTGTGGTGGTCGTGGTGTCATCGTCGATCGGTTCGCCCAACCTCGTCGGTGATCTGTTGGCGCTCACCGCCGTGGCGGCCTTCTCGACCAATATGAACGTGTGGCGTCGCTACCGGGAGCAAAGCCGCTTCATCGGCCTGTCGATCGCTGCGTCGGTCACGATCGTGATCACGGTGTGGTTCGCCGCTCCGTTCGGGCTGTCGGTTCAGGTGTACCTCGCCGCGATCGGAATGGGCTTGCTGTTCAACCCGATCGGGCGCCTGTGCCTGACCTCTGCGCCTCGCCACGCGCCCGCATCCGAGGTTGCGTTGTTCACGCCGGTGGAGACGCTGGCGGCGTCGGCGTGGGCCTGGATCGCCTTCAGCGAGCAGCCATCGACACGCACCTTTCTCGGCGGGGCGGTGATCTTTCTCGGACTGCTCTTCGGCACCGTTGGCCGTCAGGAGCCCGTCGCCATCGCGGACTAGGGTCTCGCTCATGCCGAAGGTGTTCGTCCATGGCAACCCCGAGTGCTCGGCGGTGTGGGATCTCCTCGTCGCCGAACTCGTCGATCGGTCCGTCGACGATGTCGTCCGGCTTTCGCCTCCGGGCTTCGGGGCGCCGGTGCCCGATGGCTTCGAGGCGACGATGGCGGGGTACCACGCCTGGCTCGTTGCCGAGCTCGAAGCGATCGACGGCCCGATCGACCTTGTCGGGCACGACTGGGGCACTGGTCATGTGGCGGGGATCGCTGGCGATCGCCCGGACCTGATCCGCTCCTTTGCGATGGACTGCGGCGGTTTGGTGCACCCTGATTATGTCTGGCACGACATGGCCCAGGCGTGGCAGACCCCGGAGGTGGGGGAGCAGGTCGTTGCGGCGATGACCGGAGCCTCACGAGCTGACCGGTTGGCGATGTTCGAAGGCCTCGGCATGCCGGGCTCGATCGCCGAGGCGCACGCCGATGCCGTCGACGAGGCGATGGGTGCATGCGTTCTCGCGCTCTACCGCAGCGCCGTGCCGCCTGCGCTTCCGGAGCTCGGGGCCCGCCTCCGGGCCGCAGCTCGACGACCCGCCCTGTTCGTTGTCGCCGAGCAGGACCCCTATGTGCCCGCCGACTTGGCGGCGTCGACCGCCGGCGATCTCGGCGGCACCGTTGTCCGTTTCGCTGATCAGGGGCACTGGTGGATGATCGGCAATCCGGCAGCGGCTGCGAGCGCGCTGGTCGACTTCTGGTCGAGCCTTGACTGATCCCGGTATCCCGGGCGTCCTCCGACTCGATCGACGGTGTGTTCGGCGACTGATGTCACGACGAACACCTGGTCGCCCGCTACACGAGTTGGGTGCGTCGCCCCTGTACCCTTCGGGCTTATGACCGAGATCAACCACGTCATCCCCCAGCTCGCCGAAGCGCCTTCCTTCGGCTCTCCGCAGGCCGACATCTTCAATCGTCTCCTCCAGGAGCGGATCGTCGTCCTCGGTACCGACGTCAACGACGGCATCGCCAACTACATCACCGCCCAGCTGCTGTACCTCGAGGGACAGGACGCGGAGAAGCCGATCTGGCTGTACATCAATAGCCCGGGTGGCTCGGTCACTGCCGGCATGGCGATCTACGACACCATGCAGTTTGTTCAGCCCGAGGTCGGCACCATCTGTATGGGACTCGGCGCGTCGATGGGGCAGTTCTTGCTGTGTGCCGGCGCACCGGGCAAGCGCTATGCGCTGCCGCACGCCCGCATCATGATGCATCAGCCCCTTGGCGGTGTTCAGGGGCAGGCCACCGACATCGCAATCCAGGCCGAGCAGATGGCCTACACGAAGCGTCTGCTGCAGGAGCGCATTGCGCAGCACACGGGCCAGACCTACGAGACGATCGAAGCTGACTCGGATCGTGATCGCTGGTTCACGGCCGAGCAGGCCAAGGAGTACGGCCTCATCGACCATGTCATCGTTAAGCGCGGTGAGATGCTCTGATCAGCGCTCGCGCTGACGAACGTGACTGATCAGCGCTTGCGCTGACAGGTGGATTCAGGCGAGCAACGTCAGGCGGTGCCGTTTCGGCGGCGCGCCTCGTACTCGGCGATGCTGATCTGCTCGCCCTCGGTGTCGACGCGTGCCGCATCGGCCGGTGGCAGCACTGCGCTCATGCCGTCGATCTTCTTCCATGTGGCGGTGGGAGCGTCGCCGTTGTCGTCAGGGACGTAGGGCGACGGGGCCACCCGAGCGTGTTTCACGATGTAGCGAGGGCAGTTCACGAACTGTTCCGTGATCGCAACGCGCACGATGAGCTCGGCGCCCGGGAACTCGCCGAGGAGTTCGTCGTCAGCGCTGACGGTGGCCTCGCCGTGAAGCCGGACCCGATGTGGGGTTTCGAAGTCGATGAACAGCAGTCCGACCTTGGCGGTGGCGGCGATGTTGCCCATGGAGAGAAACATGCCGTTGCCGTCGTAGCTGGGGAAGGCGACCGTGGTCGGATCGAGGACCTTCACGAAGCCGGCCGGGCCGCCCTTGTGCGAGACGGTGGGGAAGCCGTCGGCCCGCACCGTCGTGAGGAAGAAGAATTCTCGGCCGGCCAGGAAGTCGGCGGTGTCGTCATCGAGTTCGGGCTGGACGGTGATGGCCTGGAGCGTGTCGGCGAGCGCCCGCGAGTCGAAGTGGTCCTGGAGTGCTCGGTGGTGCTCGTCGTAGAAGCTCACGAGCGTGCGGTCTCGGCGTTGCCCTTGAGTTCGGCGACGCCGGTCGCCCGGTCGTCGTAACGGAAGAGCGCCGAGCCGCTGACGAAGACGTTTGCACCGGCTGCAGCGCACTCTTTGATCGTCTCGGCGTTGATGCCGCCGTCGACCTCGATGTCGATGTCGTGACCACCCGTATCAACCATCTGCTTGACCGCTTCGATCTTGGCGACGAGCGGGATGTAGGTCTGGCCCCCGAAGCCGGGGTTGACGGTCATGATCAGCACATGGTCGGTGACGTCGAGGACGTGCTGGATTGTGTCGGCCGGGGTGTGCGGGTTGAGTACCACACCGGATTTCGCACCCAGCTTCTGGATGTTGTCGAGCGAGCGGTGGAGGTGGGTGCAGGCCTCGGCGTGCACCATGACGACCTCGCAGCCGGCGTCGACGTAGAGCGGCGCCATCTCGTCGGCGTTCACGACCATCAGATGGGCCTCGAACATGATGTCGGCGAAGGAGCGACAGCTCTTCACGATGTCGGGACCGATGGTGAGGTTGGGTACGAACACGCCGTCCATCACGTCCCAGTGGATTCGGTCGCACCCGGCAGCCTCGAGGGTGGCGATCTCGTCGCCGAGACGGGCGAAGTCGGCGGGCAGAACAGATGGACTGATTTCGATCGGGCGCATCACGACGCGACCCTACCCGAGCGACCTGTCGACGGTTCGACCGATCAGGCTGGTTTCGTGTGGGTGCCGGATACCGTTTGCTCCGTGGAACTCCGCGTGACGGCGACATCGCGTGACGGGGCCGGGGTGGCCCGAGCCGAGGACGGACGAGTCGTCTTCGTCGAAGGAGCGCTCCCGGGCGAGTCGGTGACCGCCGAGGTCGTGCGTACCGATAAACGTTGGTCGCGAGCCCGTGTGGTGACAGTGCTTGAGCCGTCGCCTGATCGGGTGCCGGTGCCGTGTGCACACCAGCTGGAAGGGTGCGGTGGCTGCGACCTGTTGCACGTCACTTCTGACGCCCAGCTGACGATGAAGACCGCGATGGCGATCGATCAGCTCGCTCGGGCTGGGGTCGAGGTGCCCGACCCGATGATGCGGCGCCTGGTCGGCGATCAGGGACGCACGACGATCCGTGCCGCGGTCCACGACGGCCGGGCCGGTTATCGGTCTCGTGGCTCTCACGACGTGGTGGTGCCCGACGAGTGCGACGCCGTCGACCCGTTGGCCGAGGAGTTGCTCGTCGACGGGCGCTATCCAGGTTCGAGTCGGGTGCTGATCCGAGTCGGCAACCGAACCGGCGACCGGATGGTGGTCGTCGAGCGCGACACGTTCGACGTGTCCGTACCGGACGACGTCTTCGTTGTTTCGGAGGCACAACTCAAGAAGGGCAAGCGGGCGTGGATCCATGAAGAGATCGATGGCCGTCGACTTCGGGTGAGCGCCAATGCGTTCTTTCAGAACCGCCCGGCCGGCTGCGATGCCCTCGTTGACGAGGTGCGTTCGATGATCGAGGGTGCCCCGGAGGGTCATCTGGTCGACGCCTATGCCGGTGTCGGGTTGTTCTCGGCGACGGTCGGTCGCAACCGACCGGTGATCGCGATCGAGCGGGGTCGTGACTCGATCGCTGACGCTCGCATCAACCTGACCGCCCGCGAGGCCAGGATTGTAAAGGCCGACGTCGAGCGTTGGCGCCCGTCGCCAGCTCCCGTTGTGGTGGCCGACCCCGCCCGCGAAGGCCTGAGGAAGCAGGCGGTGAAGACCTTGTTGCGAGCCGACCCTTCCGTCCTCGTCCTCGTCAGTTGCGACCCGTCCTCGTTTGGGCGCGACGCTGCCCTGCTGCTCGACGCTGGTCTGCACGTCGATCGATGGACCGTGCTCGACATGTTCCCGGGTACGAGTCACGTCGAGACAGTCGCCCGGTTCACCCGCTGAACGATCTCGCCTGAATCAGCCCAGCGAGAACGGGGTCGGCGCCGTCAACTCCCCAACGGGCACCATGCGGCGCAGCCGCCAGGCACCAGTGGAGTCCCGAGCCATCGTGACGTCGAGCGCGTTCTCGCCCACGGTCACTGCGAACGTGATGGCTTCGCCGATCCCGACATCCTGGGCGATCGTCAGGGTTTCGCTCGCAATGGGATCGGCCTCGGTGACGTCGACCGGGAAGCTGGCGGTATCGAACCGGGTGTCGAGCAGCATCGCAACGAGACCATGGTCGCTTGAGATCGATGGTGGTAGCTGCTCTGCGGCCCCGCGCTGACCGGTCTCGTCGAGGAGCAGATACAGCGATACGTAATCGCCGAGTCCGACGAGCGTCACGATCGTGTCGAGGAGTTCCTGCGGTGAATCGTTGGGGAGCGTGCTGCGCCAGATGTCGCGGGGTTCGAGGTTCCGGGAGGGTGAGTCGACCGTCGGTGTTCCGCTAAAGGGGATCTGAAGGGGCGTGCCGTTGGCGAGTCTGGCCGAGCGGATTCGCCAACGCTCGTCGGAGGTCGGGGCGAGTTCGAAGACGACGTCGCTGCCGTTGGAGGAGAGGATGCCTTCGACGACCGCGCCGAACTGATCCGACGTTCGCAGGGTGAGCCCCTCGGCGCCCGAGGCAAGATCGACGATGAACCCGCCGTTGGTCATCGCCTCTTCCATCGCCATCTCGAAGACACGCATCCCGTCAAGGAAGTGGTCGCCGTTGCGTTCGATCGCCATCCGGGCCACGACCGCCGGTTCGGCGTTCGGTGCGATGAGGCTGGTGAGGTCGTTCTCGTCGACCGCAGTGCTCACCGCCCGTTGCGCATCTGGGTGCAGAATCAACGCCGCAGCGATGTAGTCGCGCCGAGCGAACGCTGAGATGAACTCAGCGACGGCCGCCTCGGGACTGCTCAGGTCGAGATCCTCGTAGGTGCGTGGCGGCGTGAAGCTCGACTCGACCTGTTGTGTGTCGTCACCGCCACCACCACCGCAGGAGGCGGTGACGAGAGCGAGGATCAACACGAGCAGGGTCCAACGACGCACCGGCGCTCGCACGGCGCAGACGGTACCGCGCGACGTCATGGCGTGCGTCAGCTTGCGAGGGCGCTCGGGTCGAAGAGGCGCTCGATCAGCTCGTCGGCGACCGGCCCGTAGTCCTCGTGAAGGGCAACTGTGCGGTGTGCGCGGTGGCGGAACGGCTCGACGAAGCGGTCGTGCATCGGCGCCACCGTCTCAGCGAACTGGCGTCGCACGTCGTCGGGCTCGCGTCCTCGTTCGGCGATATCGCGTTTGATGCGACGCTCGAGTCGGACGTCTTCGGGCACGTCGAGATACACGGCGAGGTCGAGGCGATCGGCGATTTCTTCGAAGCTCAGCAAGAGGATGCCTTCGATGATGACGATCGAGCGGGGCTCGACGATCGTGATCTCAGCGGTGCGGGTGTGGGTCGCGAAGTCATAGACCGGCGCAGCAATGCGCTCGCCGGCTCGAAGCGCCTCGACGTCGGCAGCGAAACGTTCGTGGTCGAGTGAGTCGGGGTGGTCGTAGTTGACCAGCGACCGGTCGGCAGGGGAGAGATGACCCTGGTTGCGGTAGTAGGCGTCGAAGGCGAGGACCGACACCTGGTCGGGGCCGAGACGTTCGAGAAGGTGGCGGGGGAGGGTGGTCTTCCCGGCTCCACTGCCGCCACAAATTCCGCACGTCCTCGTCACGGACGGTCAAGGTACCAATGTCGCGGCTCGCCTTCACCCCGAGGACGACCGATTCGGTACCAGAACGTGTCAAGCTCCCATCATGGAGTCCCAGCGCACCCCGTCGAACCGCGGTGAGATCGCCCCGTTCTTCGTGATGGAAGTCATGCGAGCTGCGGAGGAACGCGAACTCGCCGGCGGTCAGGTGTTGCATCTCGAGGTCGGTCAGCCGTCCACACCGGCTCCGGCCGGGGTCATTGAGGCCGCTCACCGTGCACTCGACGAGGACGTTCTCGGGTACACGACCGCTGCGGGCACGCCGGAGCTCCGTGCCCGTGTCGCTCGCCACTACGACGAGTGGTACGGCGTCGAGGTGGATCCCAATCGGTTGATGTTCACCGTCGGCGCGTCGGGTGCGTTTGTTGCTGCGTTCCTCGTCGCGTTCGATGTCGGTGATCGGGTCGTCGTCCCGTCGCCTGGCTACCCCTGCTACCGCAATGCGCTCGAGGCGCTCGGTTGTGAGGTTGTCGACATGCCCACGACGCTCGAGACCCGCTTCCAACCCACGGTCGAACTCCTTGATCGCGTCGTCGCCGACGGCGGCTCGATTGCCGGTCTCGTCCTCTCGTCGCCGTCGAACCCCACGGGAACGATGCTCGACATCGACCGGATGACCCAGATCACCTCGTGGTGCCGTGCCAACGGTGTGTGGTTCGTGAGCGACGAGATTTATCACGGCCTGTCGTACGGCGAGTCCGCTCCGACAGCGTTGCAGTTCGATCCCGATGCGATCGTGATCAACAGTTTCTCGAAGTACTTCTCGATGACCGGGTGGCGGCTGGGGTGGTTGGTGATGCCCGAGGATCTGCGGGAGTCGCTCACGCGGATCGGCCAGAATGTCACGATCTCCGCGCCGACCCTCTCACAGCTCGGTGCGATCGCCGCCTTCGACTGTCACGACGAGTGTGAGGCCAATGTTGCCCGCTACGCGGCGAATCGCACGGTTGTGCTCGATGGTCTTCGAGCGGCCGGTTTCGACGACCTCGCCCCGGCCGACGGCGCCTTCTACGTGTGGGCCGGCATTGATCATCTGATCGAGTCGGGGCGCACAACCGACAGCCAGGCGCTGTGCGCGACCTGGCTCGACGAGCTCGGTCTTGCCTCGACTCCCGGGGTTGACTTCGACCCGACGCGAGGCCACCGGTTCGTGCGCTTCTCGTTCGCCGGCTCAACCGAGGATTGTGCCGAGGCGATGCGTCGCCTGAAAGACTGGACGATGTCATGACTGAACCAGACCGATTCCACCCGACTTCGTTCACCACGATCACGGTCGAGATCGATGAGGCCGCCAAGGTCGCCGTCGTCACACTCGATCGACCCGAGGCCTACAACGCCTTCAGTCCCACCATGCAGGAGGAGTTGAAGTCCACGTGGCGGGCGTTCCGCAGCGATGACCGGGTCAACGCGATCGTGCTCACCGCCGCCGGCGACACGTCGTTCTGTGTCGGCATCGATCGAAACGAGGCCGAGTTCACCAACATGGCAGGTGACTCGCGTCTGTACGGCACGTCGAACAACTTCATGTACGACGACCCGGGTGACGACCTTGGGCCGAAATCGTGCGACCTCTGGAAACCGGTGATCTGCGCGGTCAACGGTATGGCGTGCGGGGGAGCGTTCTACATGCTCGCCGAGAGCGACATCATCATCGCTGCCGGCCACGCCACCTTCTTTGATCCGCATGTCACCTATGGCATGGCGGCGGTCTACGAGCCGATGAAGATGCTGCAGTACATGCCGCTCGGCGAGGTGCTTCGCATGACGCTCCTCGGCAACCACGAGCGCATGTCGGCGGCAACAGCCCACCGCATCGGCCTCGTGAGCGAGGTCTGCCCGGCGGACGAGCTCATGGAACGCGCTCGGTGGGTGGCCGATGCGATCGCCTCACAGCCCGCAGTCGGCGTTCAGGCATCGCTGCGATCGATCTGGGCGGCGAACGACCTCGGCACCAAGCAGGCGCTGTCGATGGGGCCATCGCTGCTGACCACCGGTTTCGACATGACCGGCATGGAGGAGGGCAACGCCGACTTTTCCTCGGGGAAGCGGATCGACCCTCGGACCCGCTGAGGCGGAGTCAGCCCTGGATTCGGGCTCGAGCCGCAGCCGATTTGTCGAGCCAGGTCTGGGCGATGAAGACGCCGTTGACTTCGACACCGGCGCCACCGCCGGCAGCAGCGCCGCCGCCGGCGCTCTCGGCTGGAGCGTTCGCTGCCGCTTCGGCGGCCTTGGCCGCCTCCTCGGCCTCGCGCTCGCGAGCCACGACGAAGACGTCGTAGTCCTTGGCGCTGACCAGCGAGATGTGGTCGACGTGACCGATGGCGTTGCCGTCGGGGAACCGGACCCAGTAGCGCTTCCAGGTCATGCCGTTGGCCACCGCCACCTTGCCCTGAGATCCCGCGGGGTACCCCGAGATGTCGTCGACAAGGCGGACTTTGGCGCCGCGCTTGAAGGTCGCAGCCTGGAGTTCGGCAGTAGAAGGCACAGGGGGAATCTAGCGGCCGAGGTCGCAGGGGAGCGACATCGACGGGACGGGATCGGATCCTCTGGGATCGGGGGAGAAGCGCGGTCTAGAGTCCGGCGATGGCTGCCTCCGCCACCTTGTTCGCCGACGCGTTCTCCGAGGACCCGTGGTGGTGGGGTGACGCCCCACCGGTGGCGTACGACGCCGATCCGCCGACGGGCTCCGACGTGGTGGTCGTCGGTGGTGGCTACGCCGGATTGAGCTGTGCCACCGAGCTGGCACTCGCCGGTCGTTCTGTCACCGTGCTCGACATCCGTTGTATCGGCGAGGGTGCATCGGGGCGCAATGCCGGACTCGTCTCGGGTCGGGCCGGAATCTCCAAGATGATCGATCTCGAGGCCTACGTCGGACCCGATCGGGCGGCCGCGATCCTCGACGAGGCCGACGAGGCTTATGTCCATTTCCAGCAACTCGTCGACAACTACGCACCCGGAGCGTTCCAGGACCGCGGCCGTTTCGTCGCTGCCCGTTCGAAGGCGGCCTTTCGCGAGCTCGAGAAGAAGTACGAGGAGTGCCGCGACAGCGGCGAGGGTTCCGGGGTGACACTGATCCAGCCCGGCGACGAAGGCCGCTTCGTCACCACCGACGCCTTCCACGGCGGGATGGCCGCGAGCGCGGCCGGTCTGGCTCACCCCGCAGTGTTCGTCGACGGCCTCCGTCTCCGAGCCGAGGCCGCCGGAGTATCGATCCACACGGGCATCCGGGTGACCGACATCGCCTCGAGCGGCGTCGGTCCGCACACGATCACGGTCGCCTCGGGATCCGGCACGGCACGCGGCCACCGGCGGATCGCTGCAGGTGATGTCGTGATCGCCACCAACGGCTACACCGATCGGGTCGCGCCGTGGCACCGAGAACGCATCGTCCCGATGTCGTCGACGATCCTGGGACTCGAACGACTTGGTCGGGAACGGGTCGAGGCGCTCCTTCCGGCGATGACCGCCGTGATCGACACCAACCGGGTGATCGTCTACGCCCGTCCCACCCCGGATGGTGAGGGGATCCTGTTCGGTGGACGAGCTCGCTTCCGCCCTGTATCGACGGCGACGTCGGCTCGGATTCTTCACGACCAGATGCTCGAGATCTTCCCGACGCTCGCTGATGTGAAGATCACCAACGCATGGTCGGGGTTGATGGCGTTCACGGCGGACTATCTCCCCAAGCTGGGGGTGCGCGATCAGGTGCATTACGTGCTCGGTTGCAACGGCGGCTCCGGGGTGGTGTTGATGCCGTGGCTTGGTCGAGCGGTCGGGCGTCGTATCGCCGGAACCGACGATCCGACCCAGCCGATGTCGTCGCTCGCCGGGATTCCCTATGAGCGTCAGCCGCTGGGTGAGCACACCTCGAAGCTCGTGGCCGCAGCTGGGGTTTGGTACGGCCTGCGAGATCGGATCGACGCCGTCCGGCCGTAATTGGCTCGGGGCCGGTTTCTGACGCTCCGTCAGGATTCGGTACGGTATTGTCACCGCCGCACTTCGGGAGCCTGACATGACACCGGATCAGCTCGACTTCGTCCCGTTCGACGCCGACAACCATTACTACGAGGCGCTCGATGCGTTCACCCGCCACGTGCCCGAAGCGATGCAGCCTCGCATCGTGCAATGGGTCGAGATGGGTGGCCGGAAGCACCACCTCGTGGGCGGCAGTCTTTCCAAGGCCGTCGCCAACCCCACGTGGGATCCGATTGCGAAACCGGGGGCGTTGCGCCCCTATTTCGAGGGCAACCCGGAGCGACTCAACCCGCTCGAGATGCTCAAGGATCGTGAACCGCTGCCGGCGTATTACATGGAACCTGCGGCGCGGGTGAAGATGATCGAACAGCAGGGCCTCCAGGGCGTCTGGCTGTTCCCCACCCTCGGCGTGCTGTACGAGGAGGTCATCAAGCACGACGTTGAAGCCGTGGTCATGATGATGCAGGCCTTCAATCAGTGGCTCCACGATGACTGGACGTTCAACTACGAGAACACGATCTTCGCAGCGCCCTACCTTGCGCTCGGCGATGTCGACGCCGCCGTGGCGGAGGTCGACAAGGTGCTCGGGATGGGGGCCAACGTGCTCGTCATGCGTCCCGCCCCTGTCACCACCCGCACCGGTGTGGTGTCACCCTTCAATCCGATGTTCGACCCGGTATGGGCTCGCATCAACGAATCGGGCGTGCCGCTCGTGATCCATGCGGCCGACTCCGGCTACTCATCGCAGGGTTACGCCGACGATGCCTTCTCGTCGCTTGCGGGTGGCGGTGGCGCCGGCCCGTCGCTCAAGGGGTTCGCCATCGAACGCGCTGCGCAGGACTGGTTGATCCAGGCCGTCTTCGAGAAGATTTTCGACCGGTTCCCCAACCTGCGCTTCGCCTCGATCGAGAACGGCTCAGACTTCCTCGGCTCGATGTTCCGCAAGTTCGACCAGACCGCCAAGAAGTCGTACTGGTGGTTCGACAACCATCCGGTCGACACGTTCAAGCAGCACGTTTGGGTCAATCCGTTCTGGGAAGACGACGTCGATGAGGTTGTCGAACTCATGGGTGCCGATCGGGTGATCTTCGGTTCCGATTGGCCTCACATTGAGGGCATGCCTCAGCCGTTGGACTATCTCGTTGAGCTCAAGAATCTCGACGCCGAGCAGACCAAGCGGGTCATGCTCGACAACGTCATGGAGCTCAACACGCCCCAGCCGCTGTAGGCGGCGGGGAGCGTGCGGTGAGATTCTGACGCTCCCGACTTCACAGTCCTGTGAACGATCATTAACATCGAAGCTATGAGCGACATGTCGATCGAAGAGATCCGCGCCGAGGTTGAGGCGTGGCTGGACGAGAACTGGGACGAGTCCCTCACCGTCGGTGACTGGTGGGACCGTCTCGGCCCGAGCGGGTATGCCCACCCGATGCTCGGTACCAACGCCTACGGCAAGGGCCTCACGCAGGCGCAGGCGGCTGCGGTGATGGCCACCATGGCCGACCGAGAGGTCATGGGGCCGCCCACCGGGCTGGGCCGCATGCTCGCCGCTCCGACCATCGCCACTCACGGCACCCAGGAGCAGATCGACGAGTTCCTTCCGCCGATCCTCGATGGTTCGGTCGGCTGGTGTCAGTTGTTCTCCGAGCCGGGCGCCGGATCTGACCTCGCCGGCCTCACCTGCAAGGCCGAGAAGGACGGTGACGAGTACATCATCACTGGCCAGAAGGTCTGGACCTCCGGCGGCCAGATCGCCGACATGGGCATGCTCATCGCCCGAACCGATCCCGATGCCCCGAAGCACAAGGGCATCACCTACTTCGCGATCGACATGCACCAGCCGGGCATCACCGTGCGGCCGCTGGTCGAGATGACCGGCAAGGCGCTCTTCAACGAGGTCTTCATCGACGAAGCCCGTATCCCTGCGGCCAACATCATCGGCGACCTCAACCAGGGTTGGGCGGTTGCGAATACCACACTGATGTTCGAGCGGGCCTCGCTTGGCTCTGCCGGGAAGTCGCCCGCGTCGGCTGCTGGCTCGGGCATGAGGTCCGTGCGTCACGAGCTCGTCACCAAGTTCAACAAGCGGACGTCGGGCGAGGGCGGCGTCCCACCGCTTGGCATGGGCCTGTGGCGTTATCTGGTCGACATGGCCGAGAAGTCGGGCAAGAACACCGACCCGGTCCTGCGTCAAGAACTCATCAAGCTCTACTCGCTGATCGAGGTCAACCGTCTTTCGATCCAGCGGGCGAAGGATCCCAAGCAGCGCACCGGTGCCGAGCCCAACATCGGCAAGCTCACGATGTCGGAACTGTTCCGCAGCTTCCGTGAGGTCGGCCTGCAGGTCATCGGCGCTGACGGCATGTTGCTCGGTGAATCCGAGACCCAGACGGGTGGAGCGGTCGGTGAGATCGCAATGTTCTCGCCTGGTCCGTCGATCTACGGCGGTACCGACCAGATTCAGCAGAACATCATCGGCGAGCGTGTTCTCGGCCTGCCCCGCGAGCCGGGTCCGGGCAAGGACACACCGTTCTCAGAACTTCCCAAGAACTGATCGCATCGAGAACGATCTCGCAAGGAACACGCCTCGGTACAGAGCCGGGGCGTGTTCCAGTTTTCCGTCCACCGGTATGGCGCGCTGGCCCCCTCTGTTGACCCAGAGGCGGCACGCAGTGCAACCCGGAGGGCTGACATCCGAGCCGTCGTCGACGCTGAGGCCTCAGGCAGGCAGGAGCACCGACTGGATCTCGGTGAAGGGTCCGAACCCCTCGGGGCCGAGTTCTCGGCCGATGCCGCTCTTCTTGAAGCCGCCGAACGGACTCGCCATGTCGAGGATCGCAGCGCTGTTGACGGCGACGACACCGGTGCGGACCTGGCCGGCGATCTCGGCGGCCCGGTCGATGTCGGTGGTCCACACCGAGCCCGAGAGTCCGTAGTCGGAATCGTTGGCGATGGCGATCGCCTCCTCGACGGTGGAGTACCGGATGCAGGACAGCACCGGTCCGAAGATCTCCTCGCGGGCGATGGTCATGTCGTTGGTGACGCCGGCGAACACGGTGGGCTGCACATAGAAACCCTTCCCGAACGAGCTGTCGAGCGAGCCGCCGGTCACGGCGACGGCACCGGCTGCCTTGCCCGCCTCGAGGTAGCCACCGACTTTCTCGTGCTGACGGCCCGAGACGAGCGGACCGAGCACCATGTTCGGGTCGGTCGGATCCCCGTACGGGAGCGCGCCGACGGCAGCGGCGAGTGCTTCGACGATCTCGTCGTGGCGGTTGTCAGGGACGAGGATGCGGGTTTGAGCTCCACAGGCCTGTCCGGTGTTGAGCATTCCGGACATGACGAGATCGTTCATGACGGCGTCGAGATCGACGTCGTCGAGGACGATGCCGGCCGACTTCCCACCCAGTTCGAGGGTGCAGCGCTTGATCTGCTCACCGCAGATCGAGGCGACGATCGAGCCGGTGAGGGCGGAGCCCGTGAATGACACCTTGTCGATGTCCGGGTGTCGGACGAGGTATTCCGAGCCGGCGCGGTCGGCCGACACGACATTGATCACACCGTCGGGGATGCCTGCTTCCTTCGCACACTCGCCGATGAGGCGACCGTGTAACGGCGTCTCCGGAGCGGTCTTGAGGATCATGGTGGAACCGGTGGCGATGACCGGCCCCAGCTTCATGGCCGCAATGAAAAGCGGCACGTTCCACGGGACGATGCCGGCGCAGACACCGACCGGCTGTTTGTTGATGAGTACGCGCTGGCCCAGGGAACCTTGACGCTGCTCCTGCCAGGCGTAGTTCTTGGCGACATTGACGTACTGATCGAGCACCATGGTCGAGGCGAAGACCTGGACCATGATCGATTGCGACGCAGGCGTGCCGACCTCGGCCGTGATCACGTCGGCGAACTCCTGCGCCCGAGCCTGAATCGCCTGGGAGAAGCGCGACAACCCCTCAACGCGCTCGTCGGGTGTCCAGCGGCGCCATTCGCCATTGAACGCTGCCACCGAACTGGCGACGGCCCGGTCAATGTCAGCCGGCCCGCAATCCGGAACCGAACCGATGGTTTCCTCTGTCGCCGGGTTGATCACGGTGATGCGATCGGCCGCTTCGGCTGTCACGTGCTCGTTGTCGATGAAGATCGTCGTCTGGTCGTCCATGCCGCGACGGTAGTCGGCGGCCATGGCTCACCCCTAACGGCGGGCTGCGCCAGACTGAAGCGGTGAGCCTGCCCGAGCCGATCATCGCTCTCTCGGCCGATGGACCGGATCTCGATCCGGTGGTGCACGGCGCGAAGGCCGTCGGGTTGCAGCAGTTGATGCGCTTTGGCCTGCCCGTGCCGCCGGCGGTGGTCGTTCCCGTGTCGTCCGCTCGCGCCATCGCTGCAGATCGGTCGACGGGGCGAGATGAGCTCCGGGCGGCGGTGGGCGCCCTTGTCAGGCCTGGTGATCGCCTGGCGGTGCGATCCGGCGCTGCGGTCAGTCTGCCCGGTGCGTTCGAGACGCTGCTCGACGTGGCGCCCGCCGACGTCGAGGCGGCACTCGTTGCCGTCGTCGAGAGCACGACGGACCCGCAGGCCGAGGTCGTCGCCCGAGTACTCGGCCACGAGCGGGTTCCGGAGACCGCTGTCGTTATCCAGCGGCAGGTTGATGCGACTGCCGATGACCGTTCAGGGTCGGGCGCGGCGAGCAGCCGTCATCCGGTGACCGGCGAGGAACGAGCCGCTGGTTCATTTGGTTGGCGGGTGAAGGGTGATGCGGTGATGGCGGCGGCCGTGCCGGTGGTCTCCCTCGGCGCCTTGGTCGACCGGGTGCCGGAGGCTCACGAACGCTTGGTTGCTGCGCTCGAACAGCTCGACGCCGCGCTCGGATCCGCAGTCGAACTTGAGTTCACGGTCGAGCGGGGCGAACTCTGGTGTCTGCAGCTCCGTATCTTCACGATTGTCGAGAAGCACGAGCAACTGCCGCTCGGCGCGGCGATCGTTGCTGAGGGACAACCGGCCTCCGCCGGTGTCGGTCGAGGCTGGGTTCAGGTCGACATCGACAGTGCGCTCGATGCCATCGACCGCAACGAACCGGTCGTTCTTGTACTGGAGACAAGCGCACCGTCGGACATGGCCGCGATGGTGCGGAGCGTAGCGGTCGTGACGGTGCTCGGCGGTCGAGAGAGCCACGCCGCCGTGGTGACGAGGGGGGCCGAGGTGCCGGCGGTGCTGGCGGTACCGGGCCTACAGATCGCCGCCGACCATGTGATGTTCGGCGATGTGCGGGTGGCGGTCGGCGACGAACTCGTCGTCGATGGCACCACTGGGCGTATCGCTCGGCCATCCACCGAGGGGTGAACTACCGTCGGTCCATGGGGGACGACGAGATCACGCCGAGTCTGGAGGCGGCCTACGCGGTCGAGACGCCCGACGAAAATCGACGGCTCTACGCCGAATGGGCGTCGAGCTATGAGGAGACGTTCGTTGCCGCCAAGGCGTATCGATACCACCTGCACGTCGCCGACACCCTCGTCGCTCATGTGCGCCCTGCGGGTCCGACACTCGACGTCGGGTGCGGAACGGGGGTGGTCGGTGTGGCGCTCCGCGAGCGGGGAGTGAGCGAGATCGACGGCGTCGACATCTCGCCCGAGATGCTCGAACAGGCGGCAATGAAGGGTGTCTATCGGCATCTGATCGAGGCAGATCTGACGATCGGGATGGGGGTCGCGGACGACACCTATGCGGCTGTCGCCTCGGCCGGCACGTTCACCCATGGGCATCTGCCACCCGAGCCGTTGCGCGAGCTGATCCGGGTGACGATGCCAGGAGGTCGCTGTGCGATCGGTGTGAACGCTGCCCACTTCGAGGATCTCGGATTCGCTACCTGGCTCGAGGCGGCCGTCGATGAGGGATTGATCGGTCCCTACGAGCTCACCCGGCGCAAGGTGTACGAGGGAAGCGACCCCAGTACGCCCGACGACATGAGCGACATCGTCGGATTCTCTGTTCGCTAGGGGAGCACTGCCCGGCAGGCGTCGTGGACCTTCGCCGCCATCGACGAGGCGCCCTCTGCCACCAACGCTGAGGCCATCACTTCGGCGGCGACGACCGGCGTGGCGCCGATGTGGTCGAGTGCTTCCCACAGCTCTGCGTAGTCGACCACGCCGTCTCCGGGCAGCAGCCGAGCGGTCATCGCCTCAGGTTCTGGCTCGAGTTCAGTGGTGGCGGCGACGTCGCTCAGCTGCACACTCGTGATCCGGTGGGCCGGAAGTGACCGCAGGAGATCAAGGTCGGGGCCGCCGGGCTGGCGGACCCAGTGCCATGTGTCGAGGAGAATCCCGGCAGCCGGCCCGGCGTCCTCGCAGAGCTGATTGGCGACTGCGAGGGTCGGGATCCCCGTCCACGGCAGGAACTCGAGACCGAGCACCTTGCCGGCCGCCTCGGCCCGCGCCGCGATCTGGGCGTAGCCCTCCGCTGCGGCGGCGAGATCGACCTCGGGGGCGAGTGTGGTGGCGTGGATGACGCCCGCCCCGAGCTGATCGGCGAGCGCGATCAGGCCGTCGATCTCGGCGGCTGCTTTATCGGATGCACCCGCGACCCAGCCCAGGGCGGCATCGATGGTCTGGACCGGCATGCCCGAGTCGGTGACGACCTGGGCGGCATCGTCGCCGCCGAACATGACATGGAAGCCCCACAGGCCCACAGCATCGAACCCGGCCGCTCGGCTCGCCTCGATCGACTCGGCGAGCGCATCGTTGTCGAGCGAGTACGGGTCGGCCCGAAGAACCGGGGCACAGTTGGAGAGCACGTCGATGTTCACGGGCGTGATCCTCGCGTAGCGAGCTACGTGGGCGATAGTTGCGACGCAGCGAGTACCTCCGCTACCACGAACCTCCGCCACCGCCTCCGCCACCACCACCGGATCCGCCGGAGAAGCCACCGCCGCTGTCCGAACTCGACGGCGCGGTTGAGGCCGACTTCGCTGCGCTCGTGATCGATGATCCAACGTGGAGGAACACCAGGTCTCCACCGATCGTCGACCGCACCTGCGGGTCGCCGTCGGCTGCCGCTTCGACTGCGCTCGTCCAGGCGCGGGTTTCGCCAAGGGCGACGGCCCAGGCCGTGTAGTGGCGCAAGACGCCCTTTTCGGCCGCCTCCTCGACGTGACGGGCCTCGGAGTTTTCAAGGAATCGACGGAAGGATTCGACGCGAAGCCACAGCGCCGACCCAGTTTCGGTGCGCACGAGCAACTCGTAGGACGAAATGATGGCGCCGATGGCTGCACCGGCAATCGCTGCGCCGGCGGCGATGAGCGGTGCTGGGCCAAGACCGGTGATGGCGGCGTCGAATACGGCGAAGCCGCCGATGCCGAGCCCGATGACGAGGGCGATCGCTCCGACGATGCGTACGACGGTCTGGCGCCGCCGGCCGGCAGTGTCCCAGTGCGCCGAACCATGGAGCCAATCGTCCAATTCGCCCTTGAGCTGGTTCCATCCCTTTGTGAAGTCGGCGTCATAGGAGCCGAGCGTGATCGACGAGCGACCGTCGAACATGCGGTCGAGGATCTGATGCACGGTGGGATGAGGTGGTGCTGTGCCGTGGGTAATCACGAGGGGGTAGTCATCGCTGATGTCGATCTCGCCGCGGATCGCAGCCTCGAGCAACCAGGCGGACAAGTGCTCGTCGAGCACCTGTTCACGAAGGAGCAACGCACCCTCGACGGCACTTATATCTCGAGGCGGTTCGAACTCGATCGTGGCGAGTTCGGCGAGTTCGACTTCGTCCATCAGGCGGGAGCCGAGCCCGTCCTCGGATTCACCGAACGCAGCGTCGGCGGCGCCACCGGTCCAAACGCGTTCGCGACCTGCTCGGCGGACGAGCATCGTCGCAGCGGCCGCGCCGGCGAGTGCCGCAAGGACCGCGATCAGGGCCGGAGCGACGACCCCGCTGCCGGGATCCTCGGCGGCGCCGCTCGGCGCGCTGGGCAGCGCCGGAATGACGCCGCTTCCGAGCGAGGCGCTGACCGTGGCGCCTTCGTTGGTATCGAGATCGGCCAGGTCGATCCGCAGCGCTCCGGAGGCGAGGGTTGTGAGCGAGCAACCCTTCGAAAACCAAGGCGTTCCGGCGCGGCAGTTGGTGCCGGTCGGCTCCGGCAGAGCGACGAAGACGGTCGCTTCCTCAATCGGCACGGCCCACTCCAACCCGACCGCATCCCAGCTGAAGAAGCCGTTCTGCACAACGGCGTCGCGGTGGAGTGTGTACTGAATCCTGTAGCGATGTCGTCCTGAGATCGTGATCTGCGGATTGCCGATGCGAATCTCGTGATCGAAGAAGGATTCGGTGATGCGAACATTGTCCGGGGCCGTGGGGGACGACACCCGCACACTGCCGTCGACAAGATCAGGGACGTTGCGGTAGATGCCCCGTCGGGACTCCACCCCGAAGTCGTAATCGATCACCTCGACCACGGCGAGCCCCTCGTCGGTGAGTTCGCCCGAGATCCAGTAGGAGCCGATTCGCTCGGTGTCGCCTCCTGCCGCAGCGACGAGCGCAGCGAGACCGACTCCGAGTGACGAGATGACTGCGAAGATGACCGCGCGTCGGCGGCGTCGGGAGATCGGCATGTGGTCATCGTAGATGGCGGTGCCTTCGCAGGCCGGTAGTGTCGCACGGCATGGATCTGATCGACTCGCTCCTGCTCCTCGGAGTCGGGATCGTTGCGTCGATCATCAACACACTCGCTGGCGGGGGTTCGCTGATCACGGTGCCGGCCCTTGTGCTCGTCGGGGCGCCTGGCACGGTCGCCAACGGGACGAATCGCGTCGGCATTCTCACCGGCACGCTCAACGCAGCGCGCACGTTCTCCAAACACGGTGTGAAGGGGATGGAGGGCGCAACGCGGATTCTGGTTCCGGCGGTGCTCGGCAGCGTCGTCGGTTCGACCGTCGTGAGCCAGATCGCCGACGACACGTTCGAGCAGATCTTCGGCGTGCTGATGATTCCGATCCTGGTGCTCTCGTTGCGGAAGCCGGACACGGAGGCGCTCGCGGAGAAACCGCAGTGGCCGGTCTGGGTCACCTCGTTGGTGTTCTTCGCAATCGGGACGTACGGCGGAGCGTTTCAGGTCGGTGTGGGGCTGATGATTCTGGTGGCACTCGCTCGAGCCGGGGTCGACCTCCTCGTCGCCAATCACATCAAGGTGATCGCCACCGCACTCTTCACCTTCTTCGCGCTCCCGGCCTTTCTGCTCAACGACCGCATCGACTGGGCGCTGGCCTTGCCGCTCGCGGTCGGGTTCGCGTTTGGCGGCTGGCTCGGCGCCCGGATCAATGTCGCTGCGGGAACGAGGGTGGTGCGCCCGGTCATGATCGTGGCGGTTCTTGCCCTCTCGGGGCGTCTCCTCGGGCTGTACTAGCGCTGTACTGACGGCGCTTCGCGACGGTTCCTCGGTGGCTCCTTGAGCGTCGCACGGCCGGGCCTCTCCGGCTCCTGCACAGGAAAGCGAACGGTCTCCGAGGGTCGAGGAGTGGCCTGGTCGGGTCGGACCGGTCAGACTCGCGTTCATGGGACGTATGGACGGACAAGCAGCGGTCATCACAGGAGCAAGCGGCGGGATCGGCTGGGCCACGGCCAAGCGCTACGTCGCGGAGGGTGCGGCAGTGATTGCGGCGGATATCGACGACGAGCGTGGCGCCGAGATGGTGGCCGACATCGGCGGGGCGGTCACCTATGTGCATTGCGATGTCACCGATCCNGATCAGGTGCGGGCTGCGGTCGATCGGTGCGTCAGTGACCACGGCCGTATCGACGTGATCTTCAACAACGCTGCGACATCGACCGGTGGGTACGTGGCCGATCTCGATCTCGATGGCTTCGACGCCAGCCTGTCGGTGATGCTCAAGGGGCCGCTCCACGGCATGCAGGCGGCGCTTCCGCACATGGTGGAGCAAGGAAGCGGGTCGATCATCTCGACCTCGTCGGTGTACGGCCTCGCAGCTAGTGCCGCGAACGCCCCGTACTGCACGGCGAAGGCCGGCTTGATCAACCTCACTCGCACCGTTGCGATCGAGTACGGCCGCAAGGGCGTGCGGGCCAATTGCATCTGTCCGGGCGTGGTGGAGACCCCGATGTTCGAGCAGGTCCTCGGCATCGGTCTCATCACCCGGGAGCNGGTGTCGGACATGGCGGCGCTCGGTCGGACGATCCGTCCCGAGGAGATCGCTGACCTCGCCCTGTTCCTCGGCAGCGACGAGAGCAGCGCCATCACCGGCCAGGCCGTCGTGATCGATGGGGGGCTTCTNAACGAGATCAACCTCACCGGCGTGCCGCCCCTGTCGTAGGGTTGCGCTCATGAGTGGCGACNTCGTGCACCTNNCCACNGCAGAGATNGAGGCCGGCCTCGATCATGTNNGGGCGTCGCCGAGCGATCACGGCACGCTCGATCTCATCGTGCAGCGTCCCGAGGTCGATGCTCGGGTGGTGCTCGCCGAGGCCGAACTCAACGTCGAAGAGGGCCTCGCNGGCGACAACTGGANCCAGCGCTCGTCGTCACGCACCGAGGACGGCGGGCCGCATCCGGACATGCAGCTCAACATCATGAACGCCCGGATCCTCGCCCATCTCTCCGGTTCACCGGGGCGCATGACGTTGGCCGGCGATCAGCTCATCGTCGATCTCGACCTCAGCGAGTCGAACCTGCCGGCGTGGACCAAGCTGGCGATCGGTGATGCCGTGATCGAGATCACCGATCAGCCCCATCAAGGGTGTGCGAAGTTCACCCAGCGGTTTGGTCTCGAGGCCCACCGGTTCGTGAACTCCGAGGTCGGCACCGAACTTCACCTCCGGGGCGTGAACGCCCGTGTCGTCACCCCTGGCACCATCCGCCAGGGAGACACGATTCGCAAGATCTGAGTTGGCTCCTACCCGTCGTCATGGTGCCCTGGCGGTTCTCGCCGCCGGCGTGGTGTTCAGTTTTGGCGGCTTGTTCTTCCGGGCCGCTGACGACATCGACGCCTGGCAGTACCTGACCTTTCGCGGCCTCGGAGCCGTTCTCGTCGTGGCCCCGATCGTGTGGTGGCAGAACCGCCAGGATCTCGGTGGTGTCGCTCGCCGGCTTGCCTGGCAGCACGCTACTGCCGGCGTGTTGCTCGGCACGATGATGATCAGCTTCATCGTCGCGCTCAGCCATGCCGATGTCGCGTTCGTGCTGCTGTTCCAGGCACTTGCGCCACTCGGTGCCGCAGTCTTCAGCTGGCTGATCCTGCGCGAGGTATTCGAGCGAGACGCAATCATCGCCTCGTGTGCAGCGATTGTCGGCGTGGCGGCGATGGTCTCGTCGGGACTCGACGCCGGGATCGGCTGGGCGATCTTGATTGTCGGCCTCATACCGCTCGGGCTCGGGATGTACTCCACCCTTATCCGGGCCGGTGGTGAGGGAGACCCGGTCGTGCCGGTACTGATCGCAGGAGGTGTCTGCGGCACCGGGGCGGCGCTTGTCGCCGCCTTCGGCAATGGCTTCGACGTGAGCGGGCGAGATCTCGTGATCGGCCTGTTGGCAGGGGCTCTCCTGATCGGGATGCCGCTGCCGTTCTTCAACTGGGGTCAGCAGGCCGTACCGGCGCCGGATGGCTCGCTGCTGCTGATGTCAGAAATCGTGCTCGGGCCGGTCTGGGTCTGGTGGGCCTATGACGAGACNCCGACCCGCGCCACGCTCGTTGGCGGAGCGATCATCCTTGCCGCCGTGGTTTGGCTCANCCAGCGAGCACGGCCCACGGATGCACCGTTGCGGACGAGCCGCGGCTGACGAACGCCCCCTCGGCGGACGTACGCTTTCGGACATGCAACCGCTCATCGGCATCACGGGCGAGCAGAAACCGGCCTCGACGCTGATCGATGTGCTNGACGNGCTGCGCACGGTCGATATCGACATCTACTACGGCGACTACGCCCGGGCCGTGCAGCGGGCCGGTGGAATCCCTGTCTGGATTCCGGCCGATGCCGGTCCTGCGATCCTCGAACGGCTCGATGGTCTCCTNCTCAGCGGCGGCGATGACATCGATCCAGCCGAGTTCGGTCAGGAACCCGACCCGAATCTCGGCAACACCAACTCGCATCGCGATGCCCACGAGCGCGGGCTTCTCGACGCCGCCCTCGAGATCGATCTCCCCGTGCTCGGCGTCTGCCGAGGTGTGCAGCTGATGAACGTCCATCTCGGNGGCACGCTGCACCAGCACCTTCCCGCTCATGTCGAACCGANCGNCGACCCTGCTGCGACNCACCACCGCATCGCCTTCGAGCCCGGCAGTGTGGCTCATGCCGTGTACGGCGACGAGATCGAGGTGAACAGCCTCCACCACCAAGGCATCGACCAGTTCGGCAACGGCATCATCCCGGTCGGCCGTACCGTCGGCANGCCCGACGANGGCCTCGTCGAGGCGGTCGAGATCGACGGCAAAACCGCCCTCGGCGTGCAGTGGCATCCCGAACTGCTGGGCGGGATCGATCCAGCNGTCGTGTGGTTGGTCGAGCAGGCGTCAGCTTGAGCAGCTGAGCCCTGACACCGTCAGCTTGAGCAGCTGAGCATTGAGCAACCGGGTCGCACGCGAGCCCACTCGGGGCGCTTTTCGGCGANGCGCTCCCGACCGGGTTGTTCGGTGTAGGGCGTNCGAAGCGTGTCGAGCAGCTCGAGGATGAGCGANGGGTCGCCGTTGTCGGCTTCATCGATCGCCAGTTGGGCGACATAGTTGCGCAAGACGAACAACGGGTTGACCGCATTCATCNCCTTGGCACGATTGNCGTCGGCGCGACCTTCCTCGCGGAGTCGGGCGATGTAGCGATCGAGCCAGGCATCGGTCTCGGCCCGCACATCGCCGGTGAAGGTGTCCGGGTCGTAATAGGCCCCGAGGAGTGGAGCAACGCGAGTGTCAAGGTCGAGATCGTCGTCAGTCGAGACGTTCGCGAGCGCTCGGAAGAAGAGAGTCATGTCGGTCTCGATCTTCGGGAGGAGCTCGAGCAGGTCGTGGATGAGTTCGGTGTCGCGCTCGCCGTCGAGTTCGGCGATACCGAGCTTGTCGCCCATCATTCGACGCCAGTCGGTGTTGAACACGTCGACGTAGGTCTCGAGTGCCTCCTGGAGCGGCTCGACCTCGCCGACGAGCGGATAGATCGCGTTGGCGAGCTGGGTGCAGTTCCACTGCCCGATGTGTGGCTGCGCACCGAACCGGTAGCGCTTGTATTCACGGTCGGTGGTATTCGGGGTCCAGCCGGGGTTGTAGTCCTCGAGCCAGCCGTACGGGCCGTAGTCGATCGTCAGACCGTGAATCGACATGTTGTCGGTGTTCATCACGCCGTGAACGAACCCGACTCGCTGCCAATGCACGATCATCTCGGCAGTGCGTTTCGAGATCTCACGGAACCAGGCGACGTAGTCGGCGGATTCAAAGCCGCCCGTGCGGCCGTCGGCGATCTCCGGGAAATGCAGCGAGATCGTGTGGTCGGCCAGGGCTTGGAGCAGTTCGTTGTCGTCGCGCGACATCGGGAGCTCGAACGTGCCGAACCGAATGAATGACGGAGCGACGCGGCACACCACGGCACCGGTCTCCCATTCAGGGTTGCCGTCGTAGAACATGTCGCGCATCACCTGGTCGCCGGTGGTGGTGAGGCTCAGCGCACGAGTCGTGGGGACACCAAGGTGATGCATTGCTTCGCTGCACAGGAATTCGCGTACGGAGCTGCGAAGCACAGCGAGGCCATCGGCCCGGCGGCTGTAGGGCGTGGGGCCGGCGCCTTTGAGCTGGAGCATGTGGCGGGCGCCGTCGTTGGTGACGAGCTCGCCGAGGGCGATCGCTCGTCCGTCGCCGAGCTGGCCGGCCCAGTGGCCGAACTGGTGACCGCCGTAGGCCATCGCGTACGGCTCCATCGCGGCAAGGGTGGCGTTCCCTGAGAACACGCGGGCGAATTCGTCAGTTTCGGCAATCCGCGGGTCGAGGCCGAGGTCGGCCAGTACCTCGGGCGAATGCGCCAGCAGCTTTGGCGATGCGGTCGCCTTGGGCCGCACCCGGCTGTACGCCGCGTTGTGCACCTGTCGAGGCTGGTTGAGATCGATCGGATCGCCGGGGAGGTCATCGGTGAACCGGTTGTCGAAGGTGAGCTCGTCGAGGGAAACGGCCATGCGCCAACACTAATCCTGCCTCGGTACGGACACCTTCACGAGGGTCGCTGCGCAGATCGTCCGGCGTAGCAGTGAGATCGAACCCGCCGCGTGCCAACGCAGTCCCTAGAGAGGTACGAGATCGATGAAGCGGTGCAGGAACGCAGCGATTTCACTGCGGGTGACGGTGTCAAAGGGAGAGAAGGTCGTCCGTGTCGTGCCGTTGGTGATGCCTTCACCAGCTGCCCAGGCGACGGCGTCGTTCGCGAACGAATCGGCCCCGACGTCTTCGAACGGGTGTTGCCTGGCGGGGGTGGGCTGCCCTGCCGCTCGCCAGAGCAAGGTCACGAACTGGGCCCGTGTGAGCGGGTCGGACGGCGAGAATGTGAGCGGGCTCGTGCCGGTGGTGATGTTGTTCTCGAACATCCAGGCGACGGCGTCGGCGTAGAACATCCCCTCAGCGACATCGTCGAACCCGGCGGGTTGGGAGGGTGACGACCGGCCGAAGAGTCGCCAAAGAAAGGTTGCGCCCTCGGCACGAGTGACGGCTCGCTCGGTGCAGAAACGGTTCTCGGTGCAGCCGGTGGTGATCTTGGTTTGGTGGAGCCACGTCACGTCGTCGACAAAGATCGAGTCAAGCGTGTCGCAGAACGGATTCCCCTCGCTGGGTGCGAAATCCGCGCAGATGATGTTGACGGCGCCGGCCCAGACAAACTCCCACGGTTCGGGGTTTGGGCCTTGATCGTCGATGCCGAAGGGGTAGGAGGGCATCCATCCGTGTGCCTTGGCGTTTGCGAAGTTATTGGCGGACAGCCATGCATAGGCGGGCGTTGTCGCGAAGTCGAACAGCACGGAGTTGCCCGAACGGAGGTCGATCGCATAGCCGGTGTGGTGCTTGCTGTAGCCCGGTGCTGCCACGGTTTCGAGGAGGGTGCCGAGGGCAGCGTCGGAGGTTCCGGCCAGTCGGCTCCGGAAGATCCACGCCTGGTGACTTGCGCTGCGGTACGCCGACGTCAGCGTGATCGAGTGGCCGGCGTTTGTTGCCGCAGTGCGGAGCTCCTCCCACGCCGTTGCAGCTTGGGGCTGCAGGAAGCGTCCGTCGATACGGGTGAGAGGGATGGATGGTTCAGCTCGGCGCTCGTAGCCGCGGGCCTCGGCGAGTTCTCGTATTCGGTTGTCGAGGTCAGCGTTGCCGGTGATCGAGGGAGCCGGCCCGATCATCGGTTGCAGGCCGGTGAGAATGGCGTCGTCGAACGCGGCCATGAGTTCGTCAGGGGAGAGATCGGTGGCCTCAAGCGCCTGGGTGACGGGGTCAGCGGCCGTAGGGGTTGCGGCCAGGGTCGACAGAAGACACGTGCCGATGAGCATGCTGATCAACCGCCAGAAGGACCGCATCGAGAAGACGTTATCCAGCTGTCAACGAGGCGGTTTCGATGCTGGTCACAGCGAGAACGTATTCCGGATCGGCGCAATACCGCCCGAGATCTTGAACGGTCAAGTGAGTGAGCCCTGGGGTAGGTGGAGGTCGTGGTCGGCAGGGGCAAGGCGCCGCGCGAGTTCGCGCCAACGGCCGTGGAACTCGTCGCGGGGCACGTGACAGAGCCGGATGTGACGTCCTGAAGATGGGTCGAATGCCGTGCGACCGTGCATGACGCGATGGTTGTCGATCAGCATCCCGTCGCCCGGTGAGACGCGGATCTCGGCAACAAACGCTGGATCGACCATGCGGCGGTTGTACTCGCGAATCGCGTCGTACATCGGCTCGACCAGGTCGGGCTCGACGTCGAGCGGTGCCATCGCACGGTCGAAGTACCGGATGCCGCGAGTGTTGCCCCACTCGTCAAGCGAGATGAGCGGCCCGCGGAAGCGGAGATCGATCTCGTCGGGGTGGCGGCGGATGTGCTGGATCGGCACCGTCGTGAGGAGCTCGTGGGCCTCAGGTGCTTCGGCCCGAATCGACTCGGCGATCGCGAAGCCGTCGACGTAGGTCGACATGCCGCCGATGTCGGTGTTGTGGAGGCAGTGGAACACGTCGATGCCGGGTGGGGAGTAAGCGAACGCATCATCGATGTGCGGTGCCTGGGGCATACCGGTCTTCGCACCGAGCTTGGCGACAGGCTCGGCTCTGACGTCGTAGATGTAGCCGTAGACCGTCGTCTCGTGGATCGGGCCTAACAGGTTTGCCAGCGCCTCGGTCTGCTCTGGCTCGGTGCCGAGCCCGCTCACGCACACGATGCCGCAGTCGAGCAGCGTTCGGCAGAGGCGCAGTTGTCCTTCACCGCCGTCACACGCGTCCTCCCACGAGACGGTGGGGAAGTGATCGGCCAGTTCCGCCCGCCAGGTCGTCGGTCGCCATGGGGCACGCCGGGCACGACCGGCGGTGTCGTAGGCGTGGTGGCGAAGCCAGTCAGATCCGAACAGGCTTGTGTGGTCGTCGTTCCAGACGATGGCAAGGTCACCGTCGAGGGCAGCAACCGAGGTCGGGGCGATGTCGCTGTCGAAACTGATGGCCGTGGTGAAGCGGATGCCGTCGGCCGGGTTGCCGCTCGCCTCGCTGTAACAGCTGTGGCGGAGCCACTGGTGGTGGAAGGTGTTCCTTGTGCTGTCGGCGTAGGCGACGATCACGGTTCGGCCTTCGACGTGGGCGTCGACAACGCCCGGGGCGTCGAAGCCGAGTCGATTGCCCGAGAACGGGTTGTGCGCCGTGATCGCCTCGGCGCGCCCGTGGGCGTCCGTGTCGTCAGGTGCCACGGTCGTAGCCGTATGCCTCGGCCGCGCCAGCGGCGAGCGCGCCGAGTTGCGCCGCTTCGAGTTCGGTGTGCAGCGCGAGTTCGGCCGGGCCGAAGTCGGTGGTCGGTGGTGCGATCTTCACAAGCGTGTTGTGCCGGTCGGCGCCTCGAACGAGCATTGCGTAGTCGGTCGCCCCTCCCTGCTTGCCCATCTCCGGTGTGACGTAGCGGATTGCGAGGGCGACCCGATGATGATCGGTGGTGTTTGGGTCGCTGCCGTGAAAGGTCAGACCGTGGTGTAAGGAGATTTCGCCGGCGCCGAGTTCGACGGGCACCTCGTCGACGGGGTCGAAGTCGACGGTGATCTCCTGACCCCGGCTCAACAGGTTGTTCCCGCCATACGTGTCGTGGTGAGCGACGGCGCCAAAGCGATGGCTGGCACGCACGAACTGCATCGCCCCGTTCTCGATGGTGACGTCACCGAGTGCCAGCCAGGCGGTGACCTCACCATCGGCGTGCTCGAAGCCCCAGTAGTTGAGGTCTTGGTGCATCGTCAGCATCTTGTCGCTCTGTGGCGGCTTGATGATGAGTTCGACGCTCCACACGAGCAGGTCAGGGCCGAGTAGCGATTCGACCGCATCGAGGATGGCTGGGTGGGCTGCGAGGCGCGCGGCTTCGGTCGACACAGCGTGGAAGCACGAGCGGGCGTAGTCGTTGGCCGGCCTGGGCAGCGTGACCGCAGGCTCGTCCATCAGCTCAAGGAAATGTTGGCGGGCGGCCAGAGCGTCGGCGGTGGAGATCGCCGCGACGGGGAAGAGGAAGCCGTCATTCCAGAAGGCGTCGGTCTGCTCGGCGCTCAGTGATCCCGCCATGCCGACACGCTACTGAACATGGGTCCAGTGGTCGACAAGGAGGACGCCAGGAGGCTCGCGCCGCTCTGGGATCGTTGCTGAATCAGTTGGTGGGGCCGTCAGCGATCAGGCGGAGTAGGTCGTACTCGAGCTCGGGTACCCGTCGGCCGCTCGCTGCGAGCATGATCGCATCGGTGAGGCCGCTGGTGAATGCGGCAGCCTGACCAGCGAGGCCGATCGCCCACCAGGCACATCGCGCCACCGACCACCAGTGGATGGCATCGTCGCGCCAGCTACCGCCCGCCGACTCATACCCGGAGCGAAGTGCGGCGACGGATCCGAAACCACCGACCGGTTTGGCGTCGTTGCCGAAGCGCCAGGTGCGAAGGCACATCCACGCGAGGTCTTGCATCGGGTCGGTGACCTGGGCGAGTTCCCAGTCGAGCACTGCCGCAAGGCCGTTGTCGTCGACGACCATGTTGCCGTTGCGGAAGTCGGCGTGGACGAGCGTGATCGGCGCTTCGGGTACTGGGTTCGCCCGTAGCCAGGCTAACCCGGCTCGAACGGTGGGTCGTACGTTGTCGAGTGCGTCGAGCTTTGCCTCGAGGTCGTCGACATAGGCGGCGTGCGAGAGGCGAGGGAGCGATGCCGGTGCCTGCGCCTCACCGATGGTGTGGAGTCGGGCGAACGCCTCGCCGCATTGGCGAGCAAGCGACTCGCCGGCCACCTCATCGGTCAATCCGCGCAGGATGTGCCGCGGCACGGTGCGTCCCTCGATGCGGCTGACGACGAGCGCCGGGGCGCCGATGCCGGCGAGGTCGTCGGACACGGCGATGACGTCGGGTACCGGCACGCCGGCGCGATCGGCCAGGCGGAGCATGTCGGCCTCCGCCGAAGCGGATACCGCGCCCAGAACGCTGGCGCTCACTTGGGCGACCGCCGGCGTGCTCCTCGAGCCGTCGAGGATGTCGATGAAGAACGTGGCGCGCTGAGCCCCGACCGAGGCCATGCCGGTGACGCGGACCTCGGCGCCGACGAGCTCGCCGAGACCGGTGGCGATCTGTTCAGCTCGCGTCATCGGTGTAGCCCGGCTTGGCGATCTCGGCGCGCCGGGCGGCATCGGCCAGGAGAAGCGGGAGCGCTTCGTCGAGGAGTTCGCCTGCGGCGAGGCGGTGGTCGAGCACCGCTGCGAGGTCGTCGAGGGAACCTTCGGTCCCGAGGAGGGCCGTGAGCGCTGCCGCGGTGTCGGTGGCATCGTCGGCCAGATCCCGGGCCACGATGTGACACAGGTTGGCGACGATGCGGGCCTGGTGCTGGGCGCCACCCGAGAGTTCCGGCATCACCTTGTCGGTGAGCGTCGCCGCCATTGCCTCCAGCAGCAGTGTGGCGTCGGGGCGGTCGATCATCCGCCCTCGATCCCGTCGAAGTTCGGTTCGCGCTTCTCGGCGAAGGCGGTCATCGCCTCGATGTTGGCCGGCGTGCCCATCAGCGTGGCGAAGGCGGCGTTTTCGCGGTCGTGGGCTGCCAGCATGGCGTCGCGCATCGGCTCGACGATGGTCGCCTTGGTCTCGATCAGGGAACTGATCGGCTTCGTAGCGAGGGTGCGGGCGGTCGCCATGGTCTGATCCATGAGGTCGTCCGGCTCGCACAATTCGAAGACCAGGCCCATCTCCTTGGCGCGTTCGGCGCTGATCCACTCGCTGCTCATCAGCACCCAGCTTGCATTTTGACGGCCGAGGAGGCGGGGAAAGGTCATGCTGCTCGAGAGCTCGGGAGCGACCCCGAGCGCAGTGAACGGGCATTTGAAACGGGCGTTCGTTGAGGCGAAGACGAGGTCGGAAAGGCCGAGGATCGTCGTTCCGAAACCGAGGCCGAGGCCGTTGACTGCGAGGATCAGCGGCTTCGGGAAGTCGATCAGGGTGCGGCACAGGCCGGCGAAGCCGTGCTTTTGCTCGGGACCGTTACCGGTGGCGAGCTGGGCCATCTCGATCAGGTCCTGGCCGGCTGAGAAGGAGTCTTCGCTGCCGGTGAGGACGACGACAGCGACGCCGGGGTCGTCGGCGGCGGCGAGGAATGCCTCTGTGGTGCCGTCCCACATCTCGGTGTTCATCGCGTTCTTGGCCTCAGGCCGCTGGAACGTGATGGTGCGAACTCGACCATCGTCCACGATGTCAATCATCAGAATCGCCCTCCGTCGATAGGGAAGTGTTGAGCTGTGCCCGCCGCTTCGTCAATGCCTGGTTTCGCAACCGGACCGTACACGCCGCGCCGGACTACGGTCAGCGGCGATGAAGATCGAATCGTTGCTTCCGCTCGGCAAGCTCGATCCTGGGCTGCGTGAACCCGACACCCCGCTCGACGTCCGGGATTTCGCCCGGTCGTCGAAGGTCGCAGAGGACGTCGGTCTCAATGCCGTGCTCGTCGAGGAGAGCAAGGACGACCCTTTCAGATGATGGCCCTCGGTGCCACGACAACCGAGCGCATCCAGCTCGGAACATCGGTTGCGATGGCGTTTCCCCGAAGCCCGACCGCGACTGCGATATCGGCGTGGTCGTTGGCAAAGCTTGGTGAGGGTCGGTTCATGTTGGGGCTGGGCACGCTCCTGCGCCGTGGATGCGCGACTACATCGGTGCGATGCGGGCGGTCTGGCGGTGCTGGCAGGATCGCACGCCACTCGAGTTCGAGAGCGAGCACTACACGCTCAACCTGATGGTGCCGCTGTTTGATCTGGGTCCGATCGACTACCCCGACATCGCCGTCATCGGTCCGAACATGACGGCGATGGCGGGGGAGTGTGCCGACGGCATCCGGCTGCACCTGGTGGTGACGACGAAGTACATCGACGAGGAGGTGTTGCCGAATCTGGCTCGGGGTGCGGCTCGCGCCGGTCGCGATGTCGACGAGGTCGAGGTCTGTCTCAAGCCGCTGATCGGCACGGCACCCGACTAGGAGCGTCTCGAACAGGTGATCCGTTCGGTGCGAGCCCGGTGTGCGTTCTATTTGTCGACGCCGTCGTACCGACGGGCGTTTGCCATCCACGGCTGGGAGGACCGGGCACGCGAGGCGAGCGAGTGCAGCCGGTCCGGCCGGTGGGAGGAGATGCCGGGTCTCGTCGATGACGACATGCTCCACACGATCGCGACGATCGGTACCTACGACGAGATCGCCGACAAACTCAACGAGCGTTTCGCCTCTCGCCTGGATCGGGTCGAGTTCTCCGTTCCGGTGAACCGCCCCGAGGATGCTGAGGCGTTCCGGGAGATCCTGGGCCGACTCGAACGCAGCTGAGCCGGAGGTCGTCTTCCCGACCTCCGGCGGCAGCACGACGAGACTCGGTGTCAGTCTTTCTCGACGAAGCGGCGAGCCTTGGCCCGCTTCCCTCGGATCGTCGTGCCGTTGATCGCTGCGATTGTCGCTTCGATTTCGGCCTCAGGCACGCCCACGACCGAGTAGTGGTCCGAGATGCGGATTGGTCCGATGTCTCGGCCGGTCAGCGCAGTCTCGTTGGCGATACAGCCGACGAGATCGCCGGGACGGATGTGGCCCCGTCGACCGACACCGACGTAGATCAACCCGGTGCCGGGGCCGACGTTGCCGCGCTTTTGGCCCTTCGGGCCGCCCTTGCGTTCCTTGCCGCTGTCTCGCGGACCACGGTCGCGGTCGCGCGGCTTGCGTTCTGATGCGTCGGGGATCTCGACTTCGTCGGTGGTGGCGCCCCGTGCCTGATGGAAGAGCTTGATCGCAGCGAGGGCGACATCGCGGTCGGGGTTGCCGTCGGCAACGAGCTCGAACAACACCTGTTCGTAGTCCTCGAGGTCGTCGCTCAGTGTTGCTTCACGGATCGCGTCGACGGTGACCTCGATCTGACGGGTCCGGAGATCACCGACCGTGGGGATCTTCTGGATGTCGATCTCCTGCTTGGTGAGCCGCTCGATGTTCTGGAGCAGCCGCCGCTGACGGGGCTCGGCGAGCGTGATCGCCACACCTTCGCGGCCGGCCCGTCCCACTCGACCGATGCGGTGGACATAGCTTTCCGGCGAAGAGGGCACGTCGTAGTTGACGACATGGGTGAGGGTGTCGACATCGAGACCGCGAGCAGCGACGTCGGTGGCGACGAGGAGCTCGGCGGTGCCGTCCTTGAGGCGACCCATGACTCGGTCGCGCTGTTGCTGATCCATGCCGCCGTGCAAGGCTTCAGCCCGGTAACCGCGGCCGTTCATCGTGGCGGTGAGTTCGTCGACCTCGCCCCGGGTGCGACAAAAGACGATGGTGGCGACGGGTGCTTCCATGTCGAGGACGCGGCCAAGTGCGTTGGCCTTGTGTTGGCGCATAACGACGTAGGCGGTCTGGCGCACGCGGGCGCGTTCGGCAGCCGTGTCGGCGGCGGCAATCTTCACGAGCACAGGGTCGCGCTGGTAGGTCTCGGCGATCTTTTGGATCCGGGGCGGCATGGTCGCCGAAAACAGCACCGTCTGTCGTTCGGTGGGCGTCTCCTCGAGGATCGTCTCAATGTCCTCGGTGAAGCCCATGTCGAGCATTTCATCGGCCTCGTCGAGCACGACGGTGTGGATGTCGTCGAGTTCGAGCGAACCGCGACGGATGTGGTCGATCGCCCGACCGGGGGTGGCGACTACGACATGCACGCCGCGGCGGAGTGCCTGGAGCTGGCGGGGGATGGGCTGGCCGCCGTAGATCGGCACGACCTTGAGACCTTGACCTCGGCCGTAGGTGTGCATGGCTTCGCTGACCTGGACGGCGAGCTCTCGGGTCGGGACGACGACGAGCGCTTGGGGCACGGCCGGCGAGTTCGGCGCGATCGCCTCGATGATGGGGAGGGCGAACGCCGCCGTTTTGCCGGTGCCGGTGGCGGCCTGGCCAAGCAGATCGACGCCGGTCAGCAGTTGGGGGATCGCTTCGGCTTGGATGGGTGTGGGCTCTTCGTAGCCGAGCTCGACCAGGCGGGCGAGGAGTTGCTCTCGGAGACCGAGAACGGCGAAACCGCCCTGCTCGGACTCGATGGTGGGTGCGTCGGAATCGCTCATTGCGCTACTTCCAAAAGGGAACAGCCGAGCCTAGGTCTGATCCGAGTCCGCCCCGCGGCTCCACGATGTGACTCGTGTCGCCGCCTAGTAGACGAGGGTGCCGTAGCTCAGGAGTTCGCTCGCGTTGTTGTTGATCCGGACGGCCTCGAAGCGCACGTTGACGACGCCAACCGCTCCCTTTGCGTTTGCGGCCTCAAGCATTCGGAGACTCGACTCGGCGCGTGCCTGGTCGAGCACCGGGGTGAAGGAACGGATCTCTCCACCGATGACGTTTCGCCATGCGCCGACGACTTGACGGATGTAGTCGGCGCCCATGACGACGCTTCCTACGACGAGCTCGCCGTGACGCGGCTCGTCGAGTCCGGGAAGGGTGGGACGAGGGGAGAGGGTGATGTGGGCCACGTCGGCCCGGCGACGTTCGATATGGGCCCCGCGGCGACGATGAGCGATGCGGCCGCCGGCGGCCGCGAGGATCAACACCAGCGGGATCGCGAGTTGGATCAGGACGCCGGTCACGGCGCCGGAACCGCCACCACTGCCGTGCCGTAGGCGTACATTTCGGCTGCGCCGCCGGCGACGGTCGAGGTCGTGAAGCGGACGTTCACGATTGCGCTTGCACCGAGTGCCTGCGCTTCGGCAACCATGCGGCTGGTGGCCTCGGCTCGCGACTCGGCGAGTAGTTCGGTGTAGGCCTTCAACTCGCCACCGGCCATGTTCTTGAACGCAGCACCGATGTCACGTCCGAGGTGCTTTGCCCGAATGGTGTTCCCGCTGACGAGCCCCTTCACCTCGGTGATGTTCCAGCCAGGGATGGTTTCGGTGTTGACGAGTTGCATAGTGGTTCTTTCCGGCCTGCGGGCCACGATCGATTCCGTGCAGTCTCGCGCAGGGGCGAAGGTCGATGTGGCCGGTCGAAGCTGAGGATGGCCGGTCGGCGAGATCCGACGGGATCTGACACCCGGTGCAGGAGTTTCTACGATCAGGTGCCGTAGGGAGGTCTCGATGGCGCGAGTAGTGGTGTGGGGTACGGGCAATGTCGGTCGTCCGGCGATCCGGGCGGTCGCCGCCCATCGAGACCTCGATCTGGCCGGTGTGATCGTGGCCAACCCGGACAAGGTCGGTGTCGATGCCGGCGCGTTGGCCGGGCTGGAGCCGCTGGCCGTGGCGGCCACCGACGACATCGATCTTGCCTGTTCGTCTGATGTCGACGCCGTCGTGTACGCGGTGAACTCCGATTTCCGGCCCGTCGAGTCGCAGGCCGAGGTCGAGGCGGTGTTGCGGGCCGGCACGAACGTGGTGACGCCCAGCTTCTATCCGCTCTATCACCCGCCCTCGACGCCACCGGCGCTTGCCGAGCCGATCCGAGCGGCCTGCCACGACGGTGGTTCGTCGATCCTTGCCTCGGGCATCGACCCGGGTTGGATCTGTGACATCCTGCCGCTGTTTCTCACCGGAATGAGCGCCGACATCACCGAGATCCGCAGCCGCGAGATCTTCAACTATGCGCTCTACGACCAGCCAGACGCGGTTCGTACGCTGATCGGCTTCGGTGGGCCGATGGAAGCCACCCCGCCGATGCTGCTCGACTTCGCGTTGGAGATGGTGTGGGGTCCTGTCGTTCGTGTCGTCGCTGATGGTCTGGGTGTTGCGATCGACGAGATCCGCACTGTCGTCGAGAAGCGGGCGTTGGAACGCACGGTCACCGTCGTCGGCATGGGCGACTTCGAGAAGGGCGGCATGGGCGCCTTCCGCTTCGAGGTGCAGGGCATCGTCGACGGTCGCCCCCTGATCGTGATGGAGCACATCACCCGTATCGACGACGAGTGCGCCCCTGAATGGCCCGTTCCGCACACCGGCCAGGGCCTGCACGCCGTCACCGTCTCCGGCCGTCCCGATCTCACCGTCGAGGTCCACGGCACCGAACACGGTGAACCCGGCGCCGCCGGCGGCGGCAATGCCACCGCCGCCAACCGCATCGTCAATGCCATCCCCGAGGTGTGCGCCGCCGAGCCGGGCATCGTGCATCCGCTCGATGTCGCACGTGTGGTCGCCAGTGGCCAGGTGCGCCGAGGCTGAAAATGACGAAATCCCGGCCACGAGGCCGGGATTTGCGTTGTCCTCGTGGCGAGGACGCTGGGTACACCCCCTGGGACTCGAACCCAGAACCTGCGGATTAAGAGTCCGATGCTCTACCAATTGAGCTAGAGGTGCAGGAATTTCTCCGGAGAGAATTCTACGGGTGAACGAGGGGATTCGAACCCCCGACCTCCTGGACCACAACCAGGCGCTCTAACCAACTGAGCTACGCCCACCACGCCGGACTCGAGAGCCCGGTGTGAAGCTGCGGCCCGAAGGCCGAAGCGGAGTCGGAGTGTATCGGGACCGACCCCTGGGGGCCTACCCTCTACAGCGCCCCTGTAGCTCAACTGGATAGAGCATCGGGTTTCTACCCCGACGGTTGCAGGTTCGAGTCCTGTCAGGGGTACGACTGCGTTCGACGTGCCGCATTGGCGTCGCTTCGAAGATGGGTGGCGGAGCCACCGAGACGTGAGGGAAGATACAACTCCTCGGGTTCTCCGGGGAAGGGAGTCCGGAACCATGGATGCAGCACACTTCGCTGCCGACCTGCTCGACAAGATTGGTGTGACCGTCGGGGGAAGCGGCCCGGCCGACATTCATATTCACGACGACCGGTTCTTCAAGTGCGTCATCCGCGATCGGGAGTTGGGGCTGGGCGAGGCCTACCAGGAGGGGTGGTGGACGGCGAACCGTCTCGATGAGTTCCTCGCCGTCGCTCAGGAGACCAACCTCGCCGACCATGTGAAACCGTCGCCGGCACTGCTCAAACTCGCATTGCAGAGCCGCTTCGGTAACCGCCAGGACGAAAAGAAGGCGAAGAAGAACGCCCAGGCCCACTACGACATTGGCAACGACTTGTTCGAGCGGATGCTCGACAAACGGATGATCTACACGTGCGCGTACTGGCGCGATGCCGAGAACCTCGATGCCGCCCAGGAAGCAAAGCTTGACCTGATCTGCCGCAAGCTCGGGCTCGAGCCCGGAATGCGGCTGCTCGACATCGGCTGCGGCTGGGGTGGCTTCGCCCAGTTCGCGGCCAGCCGCTACGACGTGCAGGTCACCGGCATCAGCCCGGCGATCGAACAGGTCACTCTCGCCCGTGAGAACACCGTCGGGTTGCCGGTGACGATCCTGCAGAAGGATTACCGGGAGATGGAGGGGGAGTTCGATCGCATCACCTCGATTGGGATGATGGAGCATGTCGGGCCCCGCAACCTCGGCACCTTCTTCGAGACGTGTGACCGTCTCCTCGTCGACGACGGAATGATGCTGCATCACACCATCGGGTCGAACGAGTGGAAGACCCACACCGATCCGTGGTTCGACAAGTACATCTTCCCTGGTGGTGTGCTGCCGTCACTGGGCCAGATATCCCGAGCCGCGGAGAAGGTCTGGTCGATTGAGGACGTGCACAACTTCGGGCCCGACTACGACCGCACGCTCATGGCGTGGCACGCCAACATCAGCGAGCGCTGGGACGAGATCCCGCATTACGGCGACCACTTCAAGCGGACGTGGGAGTACTACCTGCTCGGATCGGCTGCCGGCTTCCGGGTGCGGGCGCTGCAGCTGTTCCAGGTCGTGTTCACGAAAGCGAAGCAGCGCCATCCCGTGTACGAGGCGGTCCGCTGATCGCCGCTGCGCAGGCGGTCGACCGACCGGTTCAGCGAGAAAAGGCGAAAACCGACGACCCTGCAGGGCCGACGGTGTTCACCTCGTTTGCTTTGTGGTTGCTGCATGCGCACAGGCCAGCCGCCAGGGCGGCGTTGTGCGGCTGCAGCGACGACTCAGTGGAACTGTTCTTCCTCGGTCGAGCCCTCGAGGGCGAGGGTCGAGGCGTTGCCGCCCGACACGATCGTGGCGATCTGGTCGAAGTAGCCGGCACCGACCTCACGCTGGTGCTTGACGGCGGTGTAGCCCTCGGACTCGCGGGCGAACTCGCGCTCCTGGAGGTCGACGTAGGCGGTCATGTCGGAGTCGGTGTAGCCCTTGCCGATCTCGAAGGCGGCGTAGTTGAGAGCGTGCCAGCCGGCGAGGGTGATGAACTGGAACGCATAGCCCATGGCGCCGAGTTCGCGCTGGAACTTGGCGATGGTGCTGTCGTCGAGGTGTGCCCTCCAGTTGAACGACGGTGAGCAGTTGTAGCTCAGCATCTGATCCGGGTACTCGGCCTTGACCGCCTCGGCGAACTCGCGGGCCTGCTCGAGGTCCGGCGTGCCGGTCTCGCACCAGATCAGGTCGGCGTACGGGGCATAGGCGAGCGCTCGTTTGATCGGCGTCGCCATGCCGGGCTCGGTGTAGTAGAAGCCCTCGGACGAGCGCTCGCCGGTGAGGAATTCCTGGTCGCGCTCGTCGACATCGGTGGTGATGAGGTTCGCGGCGAGGGCGTCGGTGCGGGCCAGCACGATGGTGGGGGTGTCCGCAACGTCGGCGGCGAGGCGAGCGGCGTTGAGGGTGGTGATGTGCTGCTGGGTCGGGATGAGCACCTTGCCGCCCATGTGGCCGCACTTCTTGGCCGAGCTGAGCTGATCCTCCCAGTGGACGCCGGCGGCGCCTGACTCGATCATGCCCTTCATGAGTTCGTAGGCGTTGAGCGGACCACCGAAGCCGGCTTCGGCATCGGCGACGATCGGCAGCATGTAGTCGACCTCGGGGTTGCCGTCGGTCTCACTCCACTCGATCTGGTCGGCACGACGCAGAGCGTTGTTGATGCGGGCCACGACCGACGGGACGGAGTTGGCGGGGTACAGCGACTGGTCGGGGTAGACCTGACCGGCGAGGTTGGCGTCGCCGGCGACCTGCCAGCCCGAAAGGTAGATGGCGGGGAGACCGGCCTTCGCATACTGGATGGCCTGGCCACCGGTCATGGTGCCGAGCGCATGGACGTAGTCCATGTCGTTGATCTGCTGCCAGAGCTTCTCGGCGCCGTTTCGGGCCATGGTGTACTCGGGGGTGACGGAGCCACGAAGACGCACCACGTCGGCAGCGGTGTAGTCGCGGGTCACGCCCTTCCAGCGCGGGTTCTCAGCCCAGTCTTTCTCGAGCGCTGCGACCTGTTCGTCGAAGGTGCGGGTCATCTCATGGTCTCCTTGGTGCTTGTTGTGGAGTTCGGGGTGATCACAGCGTCAGGCGTCGCGGGCCACTGCGATCGGGAAAAAGGGGATGAGGTCGTCGAGCGAGCTCCAGGCCCGCAGGAGTTCGGCGGCTCGTTCGTAGCGGCCGTCGGCCCATGCGGGCTCGCCCAGGTGGATACGAAGCTCGGCGAGTTCCTCGGCGAAGAGTCGGTCCAGGAGGGTGTCGTCGACGACGACCCCGTTGGTGAGGCGGACCGACTGGTGGCGCCATTGCCAGATCTGGGCGCGGCACAATTCGGCCATCGCCGTGTCCTCGAGGTGGTCGTCGATGGCAACGGCGCCGATCCCGACCAGCCACTCGCCGATGTAGTGCACGGCGGTGCGGATTGCCGTGCGGAGTCCGCTCTCGGTGCACTCGCCACGGCTCGTGTGGATGGTGAGCAGGTCGCTGGCGGTGATGTAGACGTCGTCGCGCTGGACTTCGAGCTGGTTGGCCCGGTAGCTCAGAACGCGATCGAACTCGGCGGTCGCGATGTCGACGATGGCGGGCTGACCGATGCGAGTGCCGTCGAACCCATCGCCTGCTTCGCGGCGCTTGTCGACGGTGACCTTGCGGACCATCGGGGCGGTTCGAGCAGGGTCGAGTTCGTCGGGGATGACGCCCGACATGCCGCCGATGGCGTGGGCGCCACGGCGGTGACATGTGGAGACAAGGAGTTCGGTGAACGCCCGGATGAACGGGGTCGTGGCGCCGAGCGAATCGCGATCGGGAAGGACCATCTCGGGATCAGCGGCGAACGTCTTGATCATCGAAAAGAGGTAGTCCCAGTTGCCGGCGTGGAGCGCGGTGATGTGATCCCGAAGGGCGAAGAGGATCTCGTCCATGGCAAACGCGGCGCCGACGGTCTCGATGAGCACGCTCACGCGGATCGTGCCTGCGGCGAGGCCGAGCTCGGCTTCGGTCCACTCGAGCACGTCGTGCCAGAGCTGGGCGTCGGCTGGACCATCGAACTTCGGCAGGTAGAAGTACGGCCCGGCGCCGGCGCCGGCGCCGGCGGCAGCCGCTGCAGCGGTGTTGGAGGCGACACAGACCCCGAAGTCGAAGAGCGACGCAGCAATCGGCGCACCATCGATCGCAAGGTTCGTTTCGTCGAGGTGCCACCCGCGGGTGCGGACCATGAGCGTCGCATGGTCGGGGTTCGGGATTCGAATCTCGCCGCCGATCTCGGCGGTGAGGGTGCCGGCGTACGCGTGGGCGAGGTTGCGCTGGCCCTCGAGGATCGTTGCCCACTCGGGCGTGATCGTGTCCTCGAAGTCGGCCATGTAGACCTGCGCACCGGAGTTGAGGCCTTCGACGAGCGCCGGTCGCGAGACCAGGCCGACGAGTTCGGTGCGGCGGTCGACGAGGTCGTGCGGGGCCGGGGCGATGTGCCACTCGTTGGCCCGGATGTAGGCGGTCTCGGCGTCGTACGTCGGACGTTCGCCGTCACGGTGGCGAGCAGCGGCGGCCTGGTGTCGGCTGAGCAGTTCGGAACGGGAGGGGCCGAAGCGCTCGTGGAGTCCGACTAGGAAGGCTAAGACGTCGTCGGTCAGCACCTCGGAGGCCAAGGGGTGATCGGTGATTGCAACCCGTTGGCGAAGGTCGACGGCGGTAGGCACTCCCTGATGGTGTCGGCGGGAACCCAACAGAACAACGTGTCTTTCGGTGTGGTTGTCGCTTTGTGTTTGCAAATAACGAAAGTTCTGCCAATCTTTGTGTCGATGGCTCAAGATCTTGATCTCCTCGTCCTCGGACACCGCATCCGTTTCGCTCGCCGCCAGAAAGGGGCGACCCTCGCCGATGTGTCCGAGTTGGTGGGTCGACCGGTTCCGTACCTCTCCCAACTTGAGAACGGCAAGGTCGAACCGAAACTCGGGTTACTGCAAGAACTCGCCGACGCCTTCGGCACCACGGCGACGGCGCTGCTCGATGACGAGGCACCGGACCGGCGGGCCTATCTCGAGATCGAGCTTGAGCGGGCGCAGCGCGACCCGGCCTATCAGGCACTTGGTCTGGGCCATCTGAAGCCGTCGGCGAAGGTGCCCGACGAGGCCCTCGAACACCTGGTGACGATGTGGCACACCGTCCGCGACCGGCCGAGCGGCGGTGGTGATCAGCTCGGTCCCGATCTCGCCGAGCGGGCCCGCGCCGCCAACAACGCCCTGCGCCGAGAGATGCGGGACCGCAACAATTACTTCCCCGAGATCGAGGCCCTTGCGGGTCGGGCTCTGGCTGCAGCCGGCTACAGCGGCTCNGGTCCGATCAGNGAGCGNGTTCTNACCGAACTNGCCAAATGGTGCGGCTTCACNATCGAGCGGGTCGGGCACATGCCNCGTTCCGCGCGCAGCATCACCGANATGCGCGANNGGATCATCTTNATCCCGGATCGGGGAGGGCTGAAGGTGCGNCANGCNCGCAGCGTCGTGTTGCAGACCCTCGGNCANTTCGCCCTCGANCACAGCGACACCCGCGATTTCGGCGACTACCTCCGNCAGCGGATCGAGTCGAANTACTTCGCNGCNGCCGTNCTNGCNCCNGAGGNNCCGGCCGTGGAGTTTCTGCGCGANGCCGACGCGGCNGAGGACATCTCCGTGGAGGACCTCAAGGAGGTGTTCTANATCTCCTACGAGATGGCGACGCANCGCTTCACGAACNTGGCGACCCAGCACCTCGAGATCCCNTGNCACTTCCTGCGNACCGACAGCGAGGGAGTCATCGACAAGGCCTACGAGAACGACGGGGTGGCNTTCCCCACGGCGATCGATGGCGGNCACGAAGGTGAGCGGGTTCCACGCCAGTGGGGTTCGCGCCAAGCCTGGAACGCCACCGGCAGCTTCCTGTTGCATTCGCAGTACACGGTGATGGATCTCGGGGAGTACTTCTGCACCACNTACATCGAGACCGAGACCGACCGGCATCCCTACGCCGTTTCGCTCGGCACGCCGGCTCGGTTCGCCCACCGTTTCCGGGGATCGAACACGCTNCGACGCGAGTACGCCCGAGAGCGCGAGATCGAGCCCGACCCGTTGCTGGTGGAGCAGTGGGCGGGCCACGCNTGGCCGTCGGCGGCNGAGCGAAGCCACGTGTTGTCGGCGNTGCCGCCGTCGCAACGCGAGTTCAGCCCGTTCCCCGGCGTCGACCAGATCGACGTGTATCGATTCCTGGAGCGTCAGCGNCGATCTCGTCGAAACTGANCGAGGTCGTCAGCGAGAGNGGACGACGACNTGATCGATNGCGGNGAGGGCGATGGAGATCGGTTNGCGGCGTTCATCGGCGATCNCGAGGGTGACGACCTCGGNGCTNGCCNTGCGGAGTTCGCCTCGGAGNGTTTCGTCTCCGNCACCGACCATGACNTCGGGTCGTTCGGCGGCGAGTTCCATCAGCGCATCACCGAAGGCCAAGACGACGTCGTGNCGCCGNTCGCCAGCGGGNAGATCGTCGCCCGGTGCCGGTTGCACNGTNGCGATGCGGGNTGTCGGCANGAGCGTGTCGCCGAGACGAGNGTCNNNAACGCCGACGAAGTCGGCNCCGANNGCGATGATCGGCCCNGNGACGCGGNGGCCNGCGAGGGTGCGAACGATGACCGGCCGCCTGCGCTCGGCCAGATCGAGGAGAACNCCGCCNAGGGTNGCCTCCTCGNTCGCGGCNTTCTCGAGCCAGCGGCGTCGGGAGCGNGCCCGAGCCGCTTCGTCNACCTGGCNATCGGCGACCCACNGTTGCAGNGCCGCNAGNGGNTCGTCGGNCGTGAGNTCGACCGGANGATCGGGCGGCTGAGGGTCGGAGTNCACGGGTCCGACCCTAGCCACGGTGGNGNCNGCCCNTGTCGGTGCNCTGCGCAGCGGNGGTACGCTCGCNTCACCCATGGCTGNGCCNTCCATCACCATCCGAGTCCCNGGAAACCACTTGATGGGTTCCCTGTTGGGCGAGCACGATCGGCATTTGCGCCGCATCGAGGAGGCCCTGCCGGAGGCCGACATCACGGTTCGTGGCAACGAAGTCCANGTGTCGGGGCCTGANGCGTCGGTTGCNGCCACCNTGTTCGAGGANCTCGTGGTGCTCGCCGAGCGTGGTCAGCGNGTCGACGAGCGCACGCTCGACCGCACGATCGACATGGTTCGTGCNGACGAGAAACCCTCGTCGGTTTTCACCCACGACATCCTTCGCGCCGACAAGGGNCGGGTGATCCGGCCGAAGTCGGCGGGTCAGANGGCGTACGTCGAGGCGATNGCGGACAACGTGGTCACCTTCGGCATCGGTCCNGCGGGTACCGGNAAGTCGTGGCTCGCNGTTGCGATGGCGGTTCGGGCNCTGCAGGCNGGNGAGGTCGAGCGNATCATCCTCACCCGCCCNGCGGTCGAGGCAGGCGAGCGCTTGGGNTTCTTGCCGGGCGACATGATGGCNAAGGTCGATCCCTATCTNCGTCCGCTCTANGACGCNCTGCANGACATGGTCGGCAACGACGGNATGGANCGCNTGCTCGATCGGGGGATCGTGGAGGNCGCTCCGCTCGCCTTCATGCGTGGNCGCACGCTCAACGCGTCGTTCATCATNCTCGACGAGGCCCAGAACACCACGCCCGAGCAGATGAAGATGTTCTTGACTCGAATCGGCTTCGGGTCCAAGGCCGTCGTCACCGGCGACATCACNCAGGTCGATGTTCAGGGCGGCCGGTCGGGGCTCGGCAANCTGGAGAANGTGCTGGGGCACATTGATGGCATCGCNTTTGCTCGCCTCGGCGGCCGCGACGTCGTGCGGCACCGNATCGTGCAGGACATTGTCGACGCCTACGAGAAGGCGTCGCCCGAGGGGCGTGGCTCCTCGTGAGCCNGACGGTTCCTGCCGTCGTTGCGNTCGACGAACAAGACGATGTCGACNTNGATCTCGACCGTTGGCAATCNCTTGCNGTCGCTGCCTTCATCGATCAGGGCATCACCGCCGGTGAGTGCAACCTNCTGTTCGTCGACGAGGCGACGATCCGGCAACTCAACTTCGAACACCGCGACAAGGACACGCNGACCGANGTGCTGTCGTTCCCGCTCGATGGCCCCGANGCGAGNGANNCCGACGACNTGATCGGCGACATCGTCGTNTGCGCCACGATCGCNGCNGCGAANGCGCCNGAGCACGAAGGCCAGGGCCNTCATCGAGGAACCCTCGATGACGAACTNGCNCTTCTCGTGGTGCACGGNGTGTTGCACTTGCTNGGNCACGATCACGAGNTCGACGAGGAAGCCGAGCGGATGGAGGCGCTGGAGCAGACGTTGCTGCAGGCGCATCACCGATGAGCACCGGNCTGCTCATCGGGAGCATCGTNGCGGCGGTTTTCGTCGTGATNGCGGCNGCAAGCGCAGCGGCCGAGACGGCGATGACCCGCATCTCGGGCGCTCGGGCCAACGGGTTCGACCACGAAGCGGACCCGGGAGCGGCGGCGCTGGTCGAGGTGCTCGGTGAGCGCGAGACCACGCTCGCCCCGCTGTTGTTGTCGCGTGTCGCCGCGCACGTCGGCGCAATCACCATCGTCGTGACACTCGTCGCCGATCGCCGTGGCACAGGTGGGGTAGTGATCACGGCGATCGGCTCCGCAGCGGCGCTCTACATCTTCGCCGAGGCCATCCCTCGTATCTGGGCCCTGCAGCACATCGACCGTGCGGCGCTGCGCTCGGCCCGCATCCTGCGTGTGCTCCTGCGGATCGCGCCGCTTCGAGCACTGACCCGCCTGCTCACTGCCATCGGCAACATCATCCTCCCCGGCCCTGCCGGCGCGCCGGTCGTTTCCGAAGACGAACTCCTGGCGATGACGGAAGCGGCCGCTGCCGGCGCTGGCATCGAGGAAGGCGAGAAGGAACTCATCACATCGGTGTTCGCCCTCGGCGACACGATCGTGCGCGAGGTCATGGTGCCTCGCACCGACATGACCGCCGTCAGTTCCGACGACACGATCTCGGCGGTGCTCGATCTCGCCGACGAGAAGGGCTTCAGCCGGCTTCCGGTCTTCGGTGATGGCATCGACGACATCGTCGGGGTGTGTCTCGTGAAGGACCTTGTCCGCGTCGAGCGGACGGGTGGCGGCGATCGCTCGGTCGTCTCGCTGATGCGCAAGGCCCGGTTCGTGCCGGAGACCAAGCATGCCGATCACTTGCTTCGAGAGATGCAAGCCGGAGATCACCACCTGGCGATCGTCGTCGACGAGTACGGCGGCACCGCCGGGCTCGTGACGCTTGAGGACGTGGTCGAGGAACTGGTCGGCGAGATCGTCGATGAGACCGATCGCGAGGAGCCACTCGTCCGGCCGCTCGCAGGTGGCAAGCTGCTGGTCCATGGACGGATGCCGGTCGACCAGCTCGAAAGCCTGCTTGAACTCGAGTTCGTCGACGGCGACTGGGACACGGTCGGCGGCTTGATCTTCAGCGTGTTGGGACACGTACCCGAGGTCGGGGAGACGGTCGACTCGAATGGGGTACAGCTCCGCGTCGAGCGCATGGAAGGTCGACGCATTACCTCGGTCAGCGTCGACCAGGCTCGGGCCGAGGCGGGGTCGTGAGCGAGATCTCGGTGCCGCCCGATGATTTCCGTTCCGGCTTTGTCACCCTCGTGGGGCGACCCAACGCCGGCAAGTCGACCCTGCTGAACAAGATCCTCGGTCAAAAGGTCTCGATCGTCAGCGACAAGCCCCAGACCACCCGTACACAAGTCCGAGGCGTGCTCACGAGCGACACGCATCAGATCGTCTTCGTCGATACGCCCGGCATCCACAAGCCGCGCAGCGCGCTCGGCACGAGCCTCAATGCGACCGCCGCCGATGCGCTGAGCGATGTCGACATCGTGTGCTTTGTCGTCGACGCCACGGCGCCGTACGGGCGAGGTGATGCCTTCATCGGCGAGTCCGTGCCGAAGGATGCGATCGTGGTTGTCACCAAGGCCGACATCGCCAAACCCGAGCAGGTCCTGGAGCAGTTGAGCGTCACGTCACAACTCGAGGCCGACGCCTGGTTCCCGGTCAGCGGCCGCACCGGCGACGGCGTTGAGGCGTTGGTCGAGCACCTCCGCGCTCGCCTCCCGCTCGGCCCGAAGTTCTATCCGGACGACATGGTCACCGATGTACCCGACCCGTTCTGGGTGGCAGAGCTCGTGCGGGAGCAGTTGCTCGCAGTTGCGCGTCAGGAGCTCCCGCACTCGATCGCCACCCGAGTGACGGAGTGGGAGTGGCCTCGGATCCGCTGCGAGATCCTTGTCGAGCGTGAGTCGCAGAAGGCGATGGTCATCGGGAAGGGCGGCGAGAACCTCAAGAAGGCCGGAACCGCCGTCCGGCGTCAACTGCCCGGTGGTGCCTTTGTGGAGCTGTTCGTGAAGGTCGAGAAGAACTGGCAGCGGCGCCCCGAGTCGGTCGCCGAACTCGGTTACTGAGCGACTTCGTCGTCGCGGAGTTCCTGGAGGAATCGGGTGACGTCGTCGCGGTCTTTGGTGCGAGTCATCGGCGGAAGCGCGTTGATGAGTTCCCAGCGGTAGCTGCGGGCGGTTGCCAGGCGGGGATCGAGGACGGCAACGACACCACGGTCAGTGCTGCTGCGGATGAGGCGTCCAGCCCCCTGGGCGAGCAGGGTCGCCGCTCGCGGCAGGTCGATCGTGCCGAAGGCGGCCTTGCCTGCCCGGTCGCGGCGAGCCTGCAGGACCGGCTCGTTCGGGCGTGGAAACGGGATGCGGTCGATGATCACCAGGCTGCACGTACGGCCGGGGGCGTCGACGCCCTGCCAGAACGACATCGTCGCGAACAGTGATGTCTCCTCGTCCTCGACGAAGTCGCGAAGGAGTGCGTTCTTGGCGCCGTCGCCCTGCATCAGAATCTTCCAGGGAAGGCGACCTTCGAGTCGCTCGACGGCTTCGCGCATCGCCGAGAACGACGTGAAAAGCGCGAGCGTGCGTCCGCCGGCCGCTGCCATCAGGGTTTCGATCTCGGCGTGTTGGGCGCTGCGGAACCCCTCGCTCCGGGGATCAGGGAGGTGGGTCGGGCAGTAGAGGAGGGCGTTGTTCTGGTAGTCGAACGGGCTGCCAACGTCGAGGGTCGCCGTGTCGTCGGGCAGGCCGAGCCGACTCGTCGCTTTCGGCGGCAGGGTTGCCGACGTGAGTACGCCCGCCCGCTTCGCCCAGAGGTTCTCTGACAGCAACGAGTCGACGGCGATCGGGGTCGACCGCAGCCCCGGATTGGACGCCGGACCGTCGACCCACATGACCTCGCTGTCGGTCGGCCAGCGCACGGCATCGATGTCGTCGATCAGGCTGGTGGCGACTTGTCGGGCGCGGAGTGCTTTGGTGCGGGTGTCGGCCGGAGCGCTTTCGGGAACGGCTCGCAACGCATCGAGCAGCCGTTCGGTGGCCGCCCGGACATCGTCGAGGGCCTTGCCGACCTCCGCGTCGGGCCCGTCGAGCAGGCGCTCACCGATCAGGGGTTCGAGGGCGACATGCAGTGACGTGGCTGACTCCTCGGCCCGCTGACTGGGCTCCATGTCGACGAGCACGGATGCGGTGTTGCGGGCAGCGGCCTGGACCCGGGCCGGGCTGATCTGTCGGCCGGCAGCTTCGGCGACGATGTCCTCGAGTTGGTGGGCTTCGTCGATCATGACGAGGTCGTGTTCGGGAAGCACCGCATCGACGGTGATCGCCAGCGCGTACAGGTGCAGGTTGACGACGAGGATGTCGGCTTCGGCGGCCCGGTGGCGGGCCTTCTCCGCGAGACAGTCGTCGCCTCGCGGGCAGCGGTTTGCCCCGGGGCATTCGTCGCGTCCGACGGAGACGAGGCGCCAGGTGCGGTCGTCGATCGTCTCGAGCTCGCTGCGATCTCCTGTGGCGGATGTGGTGGCGAAGGCTCGCAACTCGTCGAGCGTGTCGCTGTCGATCGAGCCGCTGTCTCGTTCGGTGTCGTCGAGGTCGAGATCGAGTCGGTCGTCGGCCTCGAGTTCGTCGAGCCGCTGGAGACAGAGGTAATTCGAACGCCCCTTGAGAACGGCGAAACGGAACGGGACGTCGAGGTGGTCGGCGAGGAACGGGAGATCCTTCCCGGCGAGCTGATCCTGGAGCGCTTTGGTGGCGGTGGCGATGACCGTCGGTCGGTCGGACAGCACCGCCGGGACGAGATAGGCGAGCGATTTGCCGGTGCCGGTGCCGGCCTGCACAACCGTATGGCCGTCGGTTTCGATGGCGTCGGCGACGGCTCGCGCCATGTCGACTTGCCCCTCACGGCGCTCGCCGCCCGCCGGCAGCGAGGAGGTGACAGCCTCGAGGGCCTCGGCGGTGAGATCGGCGAACGACACGGCGGCTGGCACCCTATGCGGGAACCGCGTCGCTCGGGTGGTGCCAGGGTAGGTTGCCTCCGTGGACCTCGATTCGCTCGACTCGACGCGCATTCCGCGCCACATCGCGTGTGTGATGGACGGCAACGGCCGCTGGGCGCAATCGCAGGGCCTGCCCCGCACCGAAGGGCACAAGGCCGGCGAGCACAGCCTGTTCGAGGTGGTCGATGCGGCGATCGACGCCGGCGTCCAGTGGCTGACCGTCTATGCGTTCTCCACCGAGAATTGGAAGCGTCCGAAGGATGAAGTGCGCTTCCTGATCAACTTCAACGAAGAGATCCTTCTGCGCCGCCAGGACGAGCTCCACGCCCGCAACGTCCGGATCCGTTTCGTCGGACGCCGCGACTGGCGAGTCCCGAAGCGACTCATCAGGCGCATGGACGAGAGCGTGGAGCTCACCAAGAACAACACCGGCCTCACCTTCACGATCGCCTTCAACTACGGCGGCCGGGCCGAGATCGTCGACGCCGTGCGGCGCATCGTCGACAGGGGAACGCCGGCCAACAAGATCAATGAAAAGACCATCGCCCGAGAGCTGTACGACCCGGACATGCCCGACCCGGACCTGATGATCCGCACGTCGGGCGAATATCGCATTTCGAACTTCTTGCTGTGGGAACTGGCCTACAGCGAGCTGCTCTTCACCGACACGCCCTGGCCCGAGTTCGGCCGCGACGCGCTGATCGCCGCCATTCACGAGTACCAGACCCGCGACCGACGGTTCGGCGGGGTCGACACCGAGGGCTGACATGGCGCTGTACCGCGATCACGCTGTGGTGTTGCGCACCTGGAAGCTCGGCGAGGCCGATCGCATCGTCAGCCTGCTCACCCATGATCACGGCAAGGTGCGTGGGGTCGCCAAGGGGGTGCGTCGAACCAAGTCGAAGTTCGGGGCTCGGCTCGAACCGCTGAGCCACGTCACGATTCAGCTCTACCGGGGCAAGGGCGACCTCGACACGATCACCCAGGTCGAGACCGTCGACCGTTTCGTCTCGCTGCGCTCCGATCCGGACCGGTTCGCCCGCGCACAGGCACTGCTCGAAGCGGTCGACCAGGTTGCGCAAGATCGCGAACCCGATCCGGAACTGCACGTCATGCTGGTCCGAGGCTTGCGGACGCTCGATCAGAGCGATTCGCCGTTGGTCGTCGCTGCGTTCTTCCTGAAGCTGCTCGATCACGAGGGCGTGATGCCCCAGCTGGAGGCATGCGTGTCGTGTGGCGAGGACAACCCGATTGTCGCGTTCGATCCGATCGAGGGCGGCGTGCTGTGTCGTGACTGCCGTCGGGGTCGTCCGATCACGCCAGAGGCCCTCGAGGCCCTTCGCCGCATCCTCGGCGGGGGGCTTGCCGGTGTGCTCGCGGAACCGGTCGCTCCGCATACCGGAGAGGTCGACACCCTCGCCACCCTGTTGATGGAACACCATCTTGAGCGCCGGTTGCGCGCCGTTGCCGTGCTCGATCAGACCCAGTACTGAGCCTGCGCTGTTTCGTTACCGGCTGATCGGGATCCAGCGCCCTTGCGCCTTGGACCACTCCATCCATTCGGTGAGTTCGGGATCCCATTGGATGTAGGCGCCGCGCGTGTCGTCCCACATCGGTGTGTCGACGCCTGGTCGTGACGACGTCTCCGCAGGTGATTCGGGAACCGGTTCGGGTTCAGGTTCGGGAGTCGCAGGCGGTTCAGCTTCGACGATCGGGGCCGCCTCGGCTTCGGGTTCCGGCTCGGATTCAGCGATCGGGGCCGCCTCGGCTTCGGGTTCGGCGACCGGGAGTGGCTCGACGGGTGCCGCTTCCTCGGCCGGTGGGAATGCCGGCGGAGCAGCCGGTGGCGGGGACACCGGTGGGGCGCTCGGGGCGGGCTCGGTGCGGTACTCCGAAGGCGGCGGTGGCTGGTAGGCGGAAGGCGCGCCGGTGGGTGGGGGTGAGTTGGGCGGCGCTGGTGAGGTGGGTGGTGGTGGGGTAGCGGCTGGTGGCGGCGGGCTGGGTGCTGCAGGTGGTGGTGGCGATGCCGTCACCAGGGTGGTGACAGGCGGTCCCGATGGGGGAGGAGGGGTGGCCGGTTGCGTTGTGGCGCCTGTCGGAGGCTCGATGACGGCCGACGGGGCCTGCACCGGTGACCGACCTACCGAGTCGGCTCGCACCACGAGCGTGTTTGCCGCCCGATCACCGACGCGGCGATGGTCCTTGCTTGCGAGTAGGGCGCCGCCGACAATCGGCGCAAAATACGGGAAGGCATCGACGACCCAGAGCACGCCGCGAAGGATGTTCGCGCCGAGACCGGCCTTTTCGAACGTGTCGGCCTTCACGACTCGGATGCCGGTGAGGAGCTTTCCCGGGCTCCATCCGGTGATGCCCGGCAGGATCATTGTCGAGATGAGCACCCAGGCGAGCCAGATCAGGGTGATGACCGCGACCTCGTTCTCGGTGCCGACGTACACGGTCGTGCCGGCCTGGATGCACAGGTCGTTGCTGAATTCGTTGATCACTTCGCACTGGAGTTCGGCGGTGATCGAATCCCCGAACTCCGTGTTGGTGAACGTCGCCAAGGCAAACACAAAGATCAACGTCACCCCGATCAGTCCGTCGATCAGAAAGGCGCCGATGCGGCGCCCGACGACCGCCGTGGGGTTCGACAACGAAGGACCCGATGGTGGAGATGGGATGGTTTGCACGCTTTCTAGTGTGGCGCACGGTGGCGGGCCGCGCCGGTAGCCTCAGCCTCCATGAGCGAGACCGCTTCTCCCGATCCCGAACTGTTCGACAAAATCGTCAACCTCTCCAAGCGGAGGGGTTTCGTTTTTCAGTCCGCAGAGATCTACGGCGGTTTCCGCTCAACGTACGATTACGGCCCGCTCGGCGTGCTCCTTCTTCGCAACGTGAAGGACGCCTGGTGGCGGTCGATGGTGCAGGGACGCCACGATGTCGTCGGCCTCGACGCATCGATTCTGTCGCCGCCGCAGGTGTGGCAGGCATCGGGCCATCTCGCCAACTTTTCGGATCCACTGGTCGACTGCACGAACTGCAACGCTCGACATCGCCTNGACAAGCTCGACGATCCCAANGTCTGCCCGACCTGCGGGAGCGAGGGCACCTTCACGGAGGCACGNGAGTTCAACNTGATGTTCAAGACCCACGCCGGGCCGGTCACCGAGACNGCCGCAGAGGTNTACCTTCGGCCCGAGACNGCGCAGGGCATGTTCATCAACTTCGCCAACGTGCTCAACACNAGTCGGAAGCGCCCNCCGTTCGGNATCGCCCAGATCGGGAAGTCGTTCCGNAACGAGATCACGCCGGGCAACTTCGTGTTCCGCACTCGTGAGTTCGANCAGATGGAGATGGAGTTCTTCGTCCCGCCNGCGGAAAGNCAGNAGTGGTACGAGTACTGGTGCCAGACCCGNATGGACTGGTATCTCGACCTCGGCATGGATCCGGCGAAGATCAAGCTGCGNGCCCATGANGATGACGAACTGAGCCACTACAGCTCGGGTACGAGCGATGTNGAGTACTTGTTCCCGTGGGGCTGGGATGAGCTNGAAGGGATCGCGAACCGTGGCGANTTCGACCTCACCCANCACGCCACGCACTCGGGCGAGAAACTCGANTTCTTNGATCAGGCCAACAACGAGCGGTACGTGCCCCACGTGATCGAACCCGCTGCGGGAGCCACCCGCACTGCNATGGCGTTCCTGATGGACGCCTACGACGAAGAGGTNGTNAACGACGACACCCGCACCGTGCTGCGCCTCGATCANCGACTCGCGCCGTACAANATCGCCGTNCTGCCGTTGTCGAAGAAGGACACCCTCACGCCGACGGCGATGGANGTCTTCGATTCGCTCAAGCNTCGNTGGATGGTCGACTACGACGAGACGCAGTCGATCGGCAAGCGCTANGCCCGCCAGGACGAGGTCGGCACGCCGNACTGCGTCACGGTCGATTTCGACACGCTCGATGATCGTGCGGTCACGGTTCGTGAACGAGATACCCGTGAGCAGGANCGTGTCTCGCTCGACCAACTCGAGNGNTATCTCGCCGAGCGGCTGAGCTGATCCCGGTGCGGCGCTTCNCCGAGCGCCGTTTCACCTGAAACTCCGTCGGNGCCCGCTGCTAGGTTCGGCGGCGATGGGGATCCACGACGAGGACATTGCCCGGACACGGGCCGCTGTCGANCTCGTCGCGATCATCGGCGAACACACCGAGATCAAGCGATCCGGNCGCAACTGGATGGCTCGCTGCCCGATCCATGGCGAANNNACGCCATCGTTGTCGGTCAGNCCTGAGAAGGGCGTCTACTACTGCTTCGGGTGNGGGGCGAGCGGCGACGCGATCACNTTCGTTCAGGAAATGGAGANTCTCGANTTCGTCGGAGCGGTGGAATCTCTTGCCGGNCGCTACGGCATNCAGTTGCGGTACACGNCTGCCGGCGAGGGNCAGCGTCGAGGCCGCAAGAAGGGNNTGCAAGAGGCGGTGGGCAAGGCGGTCGACTTCTACCACGAGCGCCTGCTCAGCGGTAAGGATTCGGCGGAGGCACGNGCCTATCTGCGCAGCCGCGGCTACGACGGNGAGCTCGTNCGNCGCTACAAGATCGGCTGGGCGCCCGACGATTGGGATCAGCTCGCCCGCCATGTCCNGTTGAGNGCCGACGATCTNCGCGATTCGGGGCTCGGGTTCGTNAACAANGCCGGTCGCCAGCAGGACGCCTTNCGGGGNCGCGTGATGTTCCCGATCCANGACGAACGNGGNGAGCCNGTCGGNTTCGGCGGGCGCATCCTTCCCGGTCACGANGGCCCCAAGTACAAGAACACCACCACCGAGGCNGAGGTGTACGACAAGAGCAAGGTGCTCTACGGCCTGCACACGCATCGNGACGGCATCGTCAAGGCGGGCGAGGCGATCATCTGCGAGGGGTATACCGATGTGATCGGCTACGCCACCGCNGGGATCCTGCGNGCGGTNGCCACNTGCGGCACTGCGCTCACCGAGGANCACGTTCGNCTGCTCAAGCGNTTCTCGGCCNACCGTCTCGTGTTGTCGTTCGATGCCGACGCAGCCGGTCTCGCTGCAGCCGAGCGGGTNTACGCNTGGGAGAAGGAGTACNAACTCGANATTCGGGTCGCCGNNTTGCCNCCCGGCGTTGATCCNGACGANCTCGCNCGTCAGGANCCNGAAGGNCTNCATCGAGCGGTCGACGAGGCCGNNCCGTTCCTCAAGTTCCGNCTCGACCGNGTGNTNGATGCCGGNGACATGTCCACCNCNGAAGGCAAGGCGCGAGCTGCTGAGGCTGCGCTCGATGTCGTCCGCGAGCATCCCGACACGCTGGTNCGCGATCAGTACGTCATCGANATCGCCGACCGCACCCGTATCGAGTTGGCCCGNTTGCGGGAGTTGCTCGCCGCNGAACGNCGNCCTCGTCCAGCNGCGCAGCAGAGCACCCGCTATCAGGAANCTCGNNACGNCGAGCCCGAGCCCNACTGGGACGANTACGACCCNGGNGTCGANCCNGATGATCCCCCCANGTTCGACGCGAACCGCCTCACCCCNGAGGACGANGCGATCCGGNTGATGATCCATCGACCCGACGAGGTCGCCGGGCGGCTGTCCGCCGCCCTNTTCGGNGATCNGGTGCGCAGGGAGGCTTTTGTNTCNCTCGAGTCCGAGGGNGTGATGGCCGCCGCTGATCGTGTNGGTGGGCAGGCCGCCACGCTCTTGCGGCGCCTTGCTGTCGANGCGTCCGANGCCGANACNGANGATGTNNTNGCTGGTGNCGTCCGGTTGGCCGCCGATCGCGTCGTTCGCGATCTGCAACTGGATGCCCGNCANGCTTCCAGCGTGGAAGATCGCCAGGGGTTCGCGCAGGCGATCGCCTGGCTCAAGACACAGTCCGAACAGTTGTCGGAGCGTTCGACGCGAGAAGCGGCGGTCGACCAATTGCTACCGTGGCTNAACCAGCACGCNGAGGGGAGGGGAGCGTGACCGATATTGCGCCGACCGTGCCGCTTCCCGANCCGGCAGCGGCCGAGTTTCGGGCTCTGCTCAGCGGCGCTGGGGTGAGCGGCCNCCTTTCGCTTGATGCGTTGGTCAATGCCTTGCCCGACGTCGAGTTCAATNCNGAACTNATCGAGTCGCTTCAGGCNGCNTGCGCGGCAGCCGGTGTTGTGCTCGACGAGGCGAACGAATCGCCGGTCCCTGATGAGATTCAGGTACCCGAGCGTCCCGACGGTGNAGGAGAGCCAGNTGATGGCGAGGAANCGCCGGTCGACGCTGAGCGAGTTGCNCGNGCTGCGGCCTTCGCNGCCACTATTGGCGACGACGTCGAGGCACCCAGTCGTCGTTCGCGACCCAGTCGTGCCCGCACCAGCGGCGGCGGCAGCTCCGATGACCCGGTTCGGATGTACCTCAAGGAAATCGGGCGGGTGCCGCTGCTTGATGCCCGCCAGGAAGTCCGAGTCGCTGCGCGTATCAAGCGCGGCGTCGAGGCGTCCGAGCACCTCGCGGTTCTCGAAGAGAGCGGCGAGATCGACCGACTCGACCTCGCCGACCTTGCCCGCTACAAGCGTCTTGTTCGCGACGGTGACCGGGCAAGCGATGAACTCATCCGGGCAAACCTGCGTCTGGTTGTGTCGATTGCCAAGCGCTATGTCGGGCGCGGCATGGTGCTTCTTGATCTCGTACAGGAGGGCAACCTCGGCTTGATGCGAGCGGTCGAGAAGTTCGACCACAGCAAGGGCTTCAAATTCTCGACGTACGCGACCTGGTGGATCCGTCAGGCGATCACCCGAGCTATCGCCGACCAGGCCCGCACGATCCGGATCCCGGTGCACATGGTCGAGGCAATGAATCGGGTGAAGCGGGTGCAGCGACAGATGCACCAGGAACTCAAACGTGAACCGACGGTCGAGGAGTTGGCCGCAGAGGTCGATGAGCCGGTCGAGAAGATCCGGGAGATCCTGCGAATCGGTCTCGACCCGCTGTCGCTCGACTCGCCCGTCGGCGACGAGGACGAATCCAACCTCGGCGACTTCATCAAGGACGAAAACGCCGCAGCTCCTATTGATGTTGCGGCGCGCCACCTGCTGGCCTCGGCCGTTGGTGATGTTCTGGTCGAGTTGAGCGATCGGGAGCAGGAGGTCGTACGGCTTCGTTTCGGTCTCGAGGATGGCCGCCCCCGCACGCTCGAGGAGGTCGGCCGGCAGTTCGGTGTCACGCGCGAACGGATCCGTCAGATCGAGGCCAAGACACTTGCCAAGCTGCGACACCCACACCGCTCAGATCGGCTCCGGGACTATCTCGAAGGCGCCTGAGAATCCGCTCACCCAGGACCGCCATCCGCGTCGGTCCTGATACCCTTCGCACCCGACCTTCCGGGGTAGCTCAGCTGGCAGAGCGTCGGACTGTTAATCCGCAGGTCGTGGGTTCGAGCCCCACCCCCGGAGCCAAAGAACGACCCGCACTTCTGTGCGGGTCGTTTTGTTTCTGCGGTGAGGTTCCGCCGAGCTCTGCGGTGTATCGGGCCTGGTATTGGGGTGCGGATCGAGGGGTCTGGATCGACCGGTAGAGTCCCGGTGGGCCCGTAGCTCAATGGTCAGAGCAGGCGACTCATAATCGCTCGGTCGTGGGTTCGATTCCCACCGGGCCCACCACTCATTTCAACGAATTCAGGCTCTACCTGAGAGGGTTCGAGCCTTCCGTTGCTCACAGATTGCTCAGGAGCTGCTAGCCGGCCCCTGCAGAACTCAAGAGATCCCCGATAGCCGCAGCTGCTCGGCGGTCTTGTTCGTCGTCAGCACGCTCTTGGCTTCACTTCAACGAGGAGCTCTCGTCCGTCTCGGAGCAGGACGACGGCATCAGGCCAGTAGCGCCGGTTCTTTCCGCTCAAGGTGTAAGGGATTCCGATTGGTTGCTCCGTGAAAGAAGAGGCCAGATCTGAAACTTCGGTCTTCTGGAAGAAGACTCGCTCGTGCTGTGACTCGCACACGACTGCGCGGCCGATTAGCTGAGAGGAGTAGCGGCAGGAGGTTTGACTGTGGCCACCGTTCCTGCCGGGGCTTCTCCGATAGAGGCAGGGGGTTTGGGTGCCGGCTTCTTTCGGCCAGTGCGCAAGCTTTACCCAACCGCTGGGCGTCGAAGCTCGCATGACTTCTTCCGGCCGAAATTCGATACGGATGTTGGCGCTGCGGCGAGGGCGTCTACCAGGGTGTGGTGAGAAGTCTCAAGATTTAGATTCGGCGTTCTGGCATCTTCAGATCACGTTCCACCCGACATAAATGATCAGCGCAATCGTTAGCAGTAAGACAGCAAGC
>PABW01000024.1 GCA_002699625.1 Acidimicrobiaceae bacterium | reverse complement strand
GGCGGCATGTAGCCGACGCCGGTGACAAGCGCGATGTCATCGGCGATCGCTGCGGCATCACCAGCCGTGTCGAGGGCCAGCGTGCTCCAGCCGGGACCACCGCTGCGGTGACAACCCACACAGTTGGCCTGGAGCACCGGCATGACGTGCTCAGCGAACGCCCCGCCCGCGATCTCGTCGGCGGGAATGTCGCTCTCCAACGACCCGGAATCGGTTGCACTGAGGTCGATGCGGTCGGCGACCAGATCGAATTCGAGCGTGATCTCATCGTCGGTGTGAGCGAGGCGAGCGATGTTGACCGGGCCGACGTCGAACGTCGAGCCGAGAATCGACGCGGAGACCGACGCCAAAATCCGGCCGTCGGTGATCGTGGCCTCACCGACGAACACCGCATCGTTAGTCGTCTCCTTCACGGTGAGGTTGCCGGTGAGCGTCAACGANGCNGTGTCGCNATCGACGAACGNGGTCGGNAGACCTTCGANCGACGTCGGCTNGAAACGGGCGAAGGGNAAGTGGGTCGAGGCGAGGAAGTCNTGCCGGAGACGCTTGTCGCGCAGGTTCGAGTCGGAGGTGAACATCTCGACNTTGACGACAACCTCACCGATCNTCGACGNACTCGGATCCTCNAGATCGAACAGGATGTCGCCACCNACGACCGTGGTCGTNCCGACCGTGGTCTTCTCCGTACCGGCGAGACGNTCNGTCACGACNTANCGGACCTCGCTGCCGTTGTTGGGGCTGATNCGGTAGAGCCGCTGGGTCTCCTCGTCGACCTCCTCGACNGCGATGGTCGGCGCCNCGACATCCGTGGTCTGCGGATCNCCGTCGGCCANCAACCAATCCCACTGGTCNCGNGTCACCATCAANAGGCTGCCGATGACCACCACACCGAGGATTGCGAACTGACCGGGCTGAAGACGTCGCAGNGCTGCCATACCCCCAGTATGGGCCGCCGACNCANCGGCGTGAAANCANNCCCTGGNTCAGGAAGCGNCGATCGATTCCCGAAGACCNAAGGCCAAGATCAGCCCNCGCAGATCCGCAGGCCTCGTNTCGAGANCGTCGAACGCCGCCAGGTCGGCGGCGGCCGAAACAGGATCGCCGAGGAANTTGTGGACGAACGCCCGGTACACGAGCGCCTCCGGNTGCGCCGNCTCGACGCCGAGCGCCCGGTCGAGGAACGTCAGCCCGATCTCGGCCGGAGCCAGGGCATCCGGNGTCGCNGACCGAGCGAGCAACCAGCCCTGCCCGGCGAGCGCGTCNGGATNCTCGGGNACCGACTCGAGCATCCACTCNCCNAGCTGGATGCCNGTGAACGGCTCACCCTGCGCCGCNAGCGCCTCNGCGGCGAGNANNACNTCGTCNACCGTGAGNNCGGTTTCNCTGAACGGCACGGGATCGTCGACCAGCGCAACCGGCTCGACACGGGTGAGCGCGTCNTTNCTCGCGATCTCNGCNAGNCGATCGCGCAGACCCTGCTGAACGACGAGCTGCTCGATGAACGGGGGTGCGTCGAGTTGGTCNAAGGCGTCGAGATGCCCCTTGGCTGCGTCGACNTCACCGACNTCGAGNGCGATGGCCGTGGCGAACACTCGNGCGTCGGCGTAGTCGGGNTCGATCGCNACNGCGTCCTCGACGAGGGGCCGGGCGNCGTCGACGTTNCCTTGGAGACGCAGGAACCACGCCTTGTACGCAAGGGCCTCCGTGTTGGCGGGCGACAACTCNAGNACGTCGTCGTACACGTCGATTGCGGCNTCNAGATCACCTTCCCCGAGCAGTTGCTGCGCTTCGAGCANGNGCTCTCGGGTGGTGACCCGGATNTCNCCGGTGATCGTGTCGTTGAGTGTCCGACTGCCGGAGAACTGGGCGANGAGAATCCCGNCGAGGGTGGCAACGACGGCGATNCCGGCCAGCCACATCCAGCCGGTTCNCTTCGCCGTCGGNGNCTNGATCGGNGCGGGNTGCTCCCCCGCCTCGATTGCTCGAAGCACCCGAGCGGCGCGGGTGGTGTAGTCNGCCTTCAGNGATTCGTAGTCGGCGTCNTCGAGATCGCCNGCNGCATACTCGGCCTCGAGNTCGTCGAGCGACCCGAGCAGGAAGTCGCGCTCCTCGAGGAGCGCAGGATCGANGCTCATCCCCGATCGGCCATCGCCTGCTCGACCAGCNCCTGGTCCTCANCGGTCGCCTCNAGATCGGCGTCGCGCTNCCATCGGCGGAACACCAGACCNAGGCCGGTGACCGCTACCGCCCCNCCCACGACCGGNAGGATCCACACNAGGGCGGTGANGCCTTCGGCGGAGGGCGTGTAGTCGACNTCTTCACCAAAGGTGTCGACGAGTTGGTCGCGAATGAATGCATCGGATCGNCCCTCGTCGACCCAGACCCGGATCTCCCGNCGAATGTTGCGGGCNACGACNACGTCGCTCTCGGCGACCGACTGCCCCTGNCAGACCGGNCAGGCGAAATCCTGAGCCAGCGAGTACGCCCGGTCGGCGTTGCTGAGCGGCGGACCCTCGTCGACGGNGGCGAAGACCAGCATCGACAACCCGAGGGCNGCGACNGCCAGCCACGACGCAAGACGGCGGGTCACGACGACACCTCGGTGTCGGCNNGCGCTCGGGCNACNAGNTCCTCGATCTGGTTGTCGAGATCATCCTTGGTGATCCCGCCNATGAGCTTGGCGGCGACCACNCCACTCGGGGCGACGAGATAGCTCTCGGGGACNGCNGTGACGCCGTAGTCGACAGCGATTGCGCCCGTGTCGGTGGTGATGACGGGCCACTCGCCGCCGTTCGCGAGGAAGAAGTCGCGGACGTTGGCNGAGGCATCGTCGAACGCAACCGACACGACGATNGCGTCACCNGTGATCNCTCGNTCCTCGGCGAAGGCAACGAGTTCGGGGTGCTCGACGATGCACGGAACGCANGTCGTGGANAAGAAATTGACGACGACCCACTGACCACGATGGTCGTCGATGTCGAACCACTGCCCGTCGAGATCTTCTCCCTCGATGAGCGGAGCNAGNCGCCCGACNGCNGTGGAGTTNGCCGCCCGCTCNGACGCCGGTTCGCCGGTGGCNAGCAACACGATCAGGAGCGCGAAGGCCACGGCGACCGGGAGAACGATCCAGACCGCCGTGCGGTTCGGGCCGGTTGCGGTGGTGGCCGTCACGACGGCGCCTCGACGGAGTCGGGTTCGGGGATCAGAGCCGAGGTCGGGGCGATTGGATTTCGACGTCGGCCTGGCACGACAGCGAGGGCCGTGCCCACCGCCATCACGATGCCACCGATCCACAACCAGAGAATCAATGGTTGGACCGTCGCACGGAGCACCACGGCGTCGTCAGCGTCTTCGGGGAAGGACAGCACCGAGAGCGCAATGTCGTCTTGGAGGGTCGAACGGACGCTCGGGGTACCGATCGTCTGACCGGCGAACGGGTACGTCGAGATCGCCGGTGCGTAGACCTGACCACCGTCGACACGAATGTCGGCTTTGCGCTCCACCCGATTGGGGTACTCGACGATACGAGACCCCTCGTACGTGAGGGTGTGGCCCGAGATCACGGCACTGTCGCCGGGCTCGAGGGTGAACTCTCCCTGGCGGACGTAGGCGTTGCTTGCGGCGAACGCCACGGCGATCAGGACGACACCGAGGTGCACGATCATGCCGCCGTTGGTGCGACCGACGAGACCGCGCCAGCCCTGGCGTCGGGTGGCGAGCACCACTTGACGCAGCGCGGCACCGCCTGCGAAACCACCGAGGCCGAAGGCCAGCATCGGCGCCCAACCGCGAGCGCCGACGGCAGCGGCAAACACCATCGAACCGACACCGAGCCAGGCGGGCCAGATCAGTCGATCGGACAGGACTTCGCCGCTTGCCTTGCGCCACGGCAGGATCGGGGCAACCGCCATCAAGAACAGCAGGGTGAAGCCGATCGGCATGGTCATCTGATCGAAGTACGGATTGCCGACCGAGATCGTGCGACCGTCGATCGCCTCGACGATCAGCGGGAAGATGGTGCCGAGCAACACCACGAACGCAAAGCCGGCGAAGACCACATTGTTGGCCAGGAACGCGCCCTCCCGCGAGACCGGCGAGTCGATCCGACCGGGGGCCCGGAGCTCATCTCCTCGCCAGGCGATGAGGCCGAGCGACACGATGACGATCAGCGCGAAGAACGTGAGGAACCACGGGCCGATCTGGGACTCGACAAAGGCGTGGACCGACTGCAACACCCCCGAGCGGGTGATGAAGGTGCCGAGGATGGTGAGCGCGAACGTCGAGACGACCAGGGAAAGGTTCCAGACCCGCAACATGCCTCGACGTTCCTGGACCATCACCGAATGGATAAACGCCGTGCCAGTCAGCCACGGCAGGAACGACGCGTTCTCGACCGGATCCCATGCCCAGTAGCCGCCCCAGCCGAGGGTCTCGTAGCTCCACCACGCACCGAGCACGATGCCAAAGGTGAGATAGCCCCACGCCAGCACGGTCCACCGGCGGGTGGCGACGAGCCAGCCCTCGCCGACCCGGCCGGTGACGAGCGCTGCGATTGCGAAGGCGAACGGCACCGTAAACCCCACATAACCCAGATAGAGGATCGGCGGATGGAACGCCATCAGGATGTGGTTCTGGAGCAGTGGATTCGGGCCGGGGCCGTCGTAGCCGGCCGGTGGATCGAACGAGGTGAACGGCGCTGACGGGCCGACCATCAACAAGAAGAAGAAGGCGCACACCACGAAGAGCGTGAGCATCACCCACTGCATCATCGGGTCGTCGCCGTCGTTGCGGAACTTCACGACGACCGCGACGACATAGCCGCACAACACGAGCACCCACAGCAGCACCGAGCCCTCGAGCGCCGCCCAAAGGGTGGCGATGTTGAACAGCGCCGGGGTCTGTGACGAGCCGTTGTCGGCCACGAACTGGACGGTGAAGTCACGCGTGATCAGGGCTCGCTCCATGATCACGACGGACGCGACCGATGCGAGAGTCATCAACCCGACGAGCAACTTGGTGTCGGCGAACCAGCGGGGCCGATAGCCGAGAATCCCGAGCAGCACGACGATGACCCCGGCGATGGCGCAGGCGGCGCCGACGGTGACCGACGCCGAACCGAGAGCGACGTTGCTCACGCGCAGGCCTCGGCGACGACCACCTGATTCGCGCTTTCAGCGAGACGATCTTCGTACCCGTCGTCGTTGATGTAGTCGTTGTCGTGCTTGACCCGCATGCGGTCGGAGGCGAAGTACCAACCGTCGTCGGCGAGGCCGTCGAACCCGTCGACATCGGGATCCAACTGCACCCACGCGCCGTCGAGCACCACCGGAACGTCGGGCTCAAACAATTCGGCCGGGTCACCGAAGTGCACGATGTCGGCCGAGACGCCACCGTGCGTAATCGAGAACGCCACGATCGGTAGATCACCCTGGAAGCCCTCGACGATTGAGCAACCGATCGGCAGACCCTGGAGGGTGAACCGCTCGTCGCCGAGTTCGTCGCGGCGTTCGACCGCTTCGTCAGCGTTGTAGAAGAACAGCGAGCCCGACGCGAGATTCCAGACGAGACCGACGACCGCACCGACCATCACCAGCGCAATCAACGCCGGAACGACCTTGCGGCGACGAGTTCGGGCCGGTCGAGGTTCTTGAGGTGCGAGGGAGTCGTCGGCGACGGTGTCGCTCACGAGTCGTCCTCCGCCGTCATCCAGCGGCGTCGCTCGACGGGAACGCGGGCAGCTAAGGCTCGGCCGCGAACGGCCAAGCGGAACGCGTAGATGCCGAGGGCGCCGAGGGTGATGCCCCAGCCGGCGAGCAGGTACCCGAGATGCGTCACGATGCACCTCCCGACGTTGCGGCTTCGGCCCGACGGGCAGCGATCGCCTCGTCGAGGTCGCCGTCGCGGAGCTCTCGTTCGAGCCAGGCGATCCGGAACCGGTGGGTCATCGCCCAGGTGTAGAAGACGCCCCACACGACAATGCCGAGAAACATCGTGAAGAGCGTCCAGTCCTCAAGTTTCCCGTCGGTGATCGACGACTGTTGGTGGAGCGTGCGGTCGGCCCACCACTCGACCGACCGGTTGATGATCGGGATGTTGATGGCGGCGATGACGCCGACGACGGACGCCCGGGTCGCAAAGGCAGACTCGTCGCCGCCCATCGACCGCACGGCGAGGTAACCGATCATCATCACGAACAGGATCAGGGTGGTGACAAGGCGGACATCGCCCCACTCCCAGTAGGTATTCCAGGTCGGACGCCCCCAGATGGAGCCGGTGATGAGCGTGAGTCCGCAGAAGATGACACCGATCTCGGCCGAACTGTGAGCGACGATGTCCCACCAGACGGAACGCTTCCACAGCCACATCACCGAGCCAACCGCAGTGACGGAGAAGGCAACATAGGTGAGAATCGCCGACGGGACGTGAACAAAGAGCATGCGCACCGAGTCGGCCATGAGGTCGTCCTCCGGGGCGACGAAGAAGCCGAGCAGGACCATCGTCACGACGCCGACGAGCACGGCTGCTCCGAGCAATCGAGTAGTGCGGGATCCGGTGTGGGCGGGAAGATCGATTGGGGGGTTGGTCATGTCTCCTCCAAGAGCACGCCGTACGACAATGCTCCCAGGACCACGTTGATGACGCCGAACCCGGCGAGCAGACCCAGCCAAGACCAGCCGTCGACAGCCACCGATCCGAGAGCGTCGTCGAACGCCCGAGTCGCACCGATGAGCACCGGGGCCAGCACCGGGAGCAGCAAGATCGGCAGGACCGTCTCACGGGCTCTCACTCCGGCCACGAGCGCCCCGAGCAGGGTACCGGCCGCCGCAATCCCAACGGTGGCGACCAGGCAGGTCGCAAACACGAGCCCCCACGCCTCGACATCGGCGCTGTAGAGCACCACCACCCCGGCCAGAAGCGCGATCTCGACGACGAGCAGCTGCACAGCAACGGCAATGGACTTTCCGACGAACACCGCCGGCGGTTCGATGCCAGCCAGGAGCAGTGCCCGACGGGCGCCGTCGGTGGTCTCGATCGAGGTCGAGCGCTGAACGGCAAGGGTCGAGACGAACATGATCGTGACCCAGAAAAGGCCCGAGGTCGCCTGCAACAAGACCGGCCGGTTGGCGTCGAGCGCGAAGCCGAACAGCACGAGAACGAGGCCGGCGAAGGGCACGACCTGGCTGAACGTGACCCGCGAGCGCCACTCGATCTGGAGGTCTTTTGTGGCGACGAGCCAAGCATCACGCAGCATCGTGGCCCCCCGGCTCGCGGCTGCCTCGTTCGTCGGAGGTGATGGTGCCGCCTGCGATCGTGAGGTGGCGGGTGGCAAGGTCGAGCGTGCGGTCGAGTTCGTGTGAGGCGAGCATCACCGTGGCGCCTGCCGACGCAGCGTCGAGGATGACCTGGTCGATCAGGTCGCGTCCGCCTTGATCGAGACCCGAGTGAGGCTCGTCGAGTAACCAGAGGCGAGGGCGGCGAACGACCACCGCAGCGAGCGCGGTGCGGCGCCGCTGTCCCGCAGAAAGATTCCGCACCGCAACGTCGCGCAGGCGTTCGGCGACACCGAGGCGGTCGAGCGCCGCCGGCACCGCATCGTCGTCGATGCGAGACGCGCGAGCCCAGAAGCGCAGATTCTCCTCGACGGTCAGGTCGTCATAGAGCGCCGTGTCGTGCCCGAGCAGCCCGACCGACCGTCGCACGGCAGCGCGGTCGGTCACCAGATCGTGGCCCAGCACCTCGGCCCGGCCGGACTCGATCCGCAACAAGCCGGCGCAGACCCGCAGCAGGGTCGACTTGCCGGCGCCGTTGGGTCCCTGGACGAGCACGATCTCGCTCTCGCCGACCTCGAGATCGGCGCCCGCGAGCGCCGGGAACCGGCCGAGCAAGGCGACAACGCCCCGGAGCGAAACGATGGACACCACGAAACGCTAGCGCCGCCCCGGCGGCGGTCCGGCGTGAACACGGTCGGGTTCTGCCGGTCGACCGACCCTGCGCCGGGTCTAGCCTTCGGGGCATGGCCCCCATCCGACTCGTGCTCGCCGTCGTGGCCGTCGCCGCGCTGGCGGTGGCGTGCAGCGACGACGTCGGCACCAAGGAAGGGCGCCAGGATCCAGCTGCTGCGGCCGCCGCCGACCTCGATGCGCAAGCTGCGGCACCGCGCGACGACGTTGATGTCGACGGGCCGTCCTCGAACTCGTCCACGACGACATCAAGCACCACCACGACCACCATCCCCGGCATTGTCGTCAACAAATTCGCGCTCACGATCGACGACTGTTTCGACCAGCTCGAGGATCTCGCCGCCGGCCGGCCACGGGAAGTCACCACCAAGATCCCGTGCGACGAACCCCACGACGCTCAGATCTTTAGCCGACTCTCCTATCCGGCCGAGCCGGGAGAGCTGTATCCGGGCGACGACATCGTCGAGGACTACGCCCTCGCCGCCTGCTACCTCCGATTCGAAGCCTGGGCCGACGCGATCTACGAGACCAGCGCACTCGAGATCCTGGCCTTTATCCCGACACGCGACGACTTCGAGGCGCAGAGCTACCGAGGAATCCAGTGCTTCGTCGAGCGGAACGACGGCGACAAGCTCGTCGGCACCTCGCGCAGCAGCGGACTCTGAGCCCTCGCCACAGGGTCCGCACCGGCGCCGAGGCCGCCAACTACCGTCACGTCTGGTCGGCGGGCATGACCAGGAGGTTTCCTCCATGGCGTTCGCGCCCTTAGTTCTGGCCATCGTCATCGGCGCCATTGTCGGCGTCTGTTGCGGCGGTCACGTCGCCGCGCTCTCCGGCGTTCGTTTCGCCTCGCTGTCGCTCGTCGTGATGGCGGTCATCAGCAGCGTCGCAATCGAGCATCTCGACCTCCCCGCTCCGGGCTGGATTGCGCTCGGATCCCTCGTGATGGCCCTGGCCTTCGCCTTCCGCAACATCCGACTCGCCGGCATGGCGGTGGTGAGCGTCGGCATCATCGCCAACCTCGTCCCGCTCGTGGTGAACGGAGCGACGCCCGTCCGGCCGGAGGCACTCGTCGAGGCGGGCATGGTCGACGCCGCCGACCTCGAACACGTGACCTTGTCCGGGCCCTACGAGTTGAGCGATGCCGACACCTCGCTTGCCTCGTTGGGCGACACGATCCCACTGTCGTTCGCCAAGCAGGTCGTGTCATTCGGCGACCTCATCATCCTCGTCGGCATCGCCGACGTTCTCGCCAACCTCCTGGCCCGGCGTCGGCGGCCGGCCGTCCCGCTGAGCGCGCTTGCGAGTCTCGAGGCCTTCGGGTGGCACGAGGCGGAGGAAGCCTCGGGCTCGATCGTCGAGCTGCGTGCTGAGATGCGCAGCCTCTACCCCGAAGACGAAGGCGAGGTCGTGCGGGTCTTCGCCAACACGAGCGCGAGTCCGGTCCAGGACTGCGGGGTCGCCCCGCCGCCGGCGGCCGAATCGCCGTCCCAGTACTCCGCGAACCCTGAGCGCACCGCTCCGGCGATCGTTCGTCCCCGCAACTCCTCCCCGACCTCCGTCTCGGCCGGTCCGCGATCGAGGGCCCTCCAGAGCAGGTAGGCCAACTGGGGCCACACCGGCCCCCGCCAGTAGGACGACGGGTCGTACATCGGCTCGGCCGGATGAACGCCGCGGGGCCCGAACGCGCCGCCGTGATCGGCCGGGTCGGCGAGCGAGGCGACCGCTGTAGCCCGTTGGTCCGTGTCGTCGACCACGAGCAGGGCACACAGTGGGTCGGCCGTGCGGATCCGGCCCGACGTCGACGCGCCGGGACCGGCGTCGACCCAGGTCGCAAGGTCGGCATCCCAGCGATCTTCGATCAGCGGGACGAGCGCATCGACGTCAGCGAGCAGCTCGTCGTCACCGGTGACGGAAGCCAGTTCACGGGCGTTCCACACCGTGAGGGCGTTGAAACTCACAGAGGCGGCGCCGAACGCGGGATTGGCGAGCGGGCCACCGGTCGGACCGAACTCGAGCGACGTGAGCAGATCGATCTTGTGTCGACGCCACACGTCGAGATCGAAGCCGGAGCCCGGGCAGTAATGATCCCAACGGGGCGAGTCGTCGCAGCCGGTCTCCCACGGGTGCACCACAGTGATCAGACCCGTCTCCGGGTCGCGAGCCCGGTCACGCACCAAGAACCGGAGGCCAGCGTGGGCTCGCTCGGCGAGTTCGTCGGGCACGTCGATCCCCCGGCGGCGGAGTTGGGCGACCGCATGGCCATACATCGGCGGCTGGGTGATCGATGAGCTCCCTGCCCTTCCCCAGAGATCGACCGGCACCTGCGGATCGAGTTGGTAGCCCATGTGGGGAACGAAGCCGGCGCCGTCCTGAAGTGCGAGGACGCACCCGAGCTCGGCCACTGCCCGATCAGGCCGGTCGAGGTCGGCCCAGATCAGGGTGTGGAAACAGGAATCCCAGAGCCACAACCAGGGGTACACCTCCGTGCTCGGTGCGGTGTAGCCATGGTCGACCCAGGCGTCGTCCATCAGGCGTCCGACCGACGACGTGATCGTCTCGATCGTGATGTCACTCTCCGGATCGGGCATGGTGGACGACATGGCCGTCTGCGCTTTCGTGTCGTTCCGACTGGGTCTCACCGACGGCGTGTCGGTTGTGACCGGGCACTGGCAGCGCGCCGTCGAGTCGATGGGCTTCGACACGGTGACGGTCGCCAGCGAGGGTCCGGTCGATCGGACCGTAGCCGGACTCGAGTTGGCTGCGGCCAACCCTCCCGACCTGGACGAGCTACGCGCCGCCCTTGCCGACGCTGACCTGATCGTCGTCGAGAACCTCTGCACCATCCCGCTCAACCTGCCCGCCGCCCGTGCGGTCGCCGAGATCTGTGCCGGTCGACCGACGGTGATGCATCACCATGATCCACCCTGGCAGCGGGCCCACTTTGCCCACATCACCGAGCTCCCGATCGAGGACCCGGTTTGGCGTCACGTCACGATCAACAACCTCACCCGCGATCAGTTCCACGACCGCGGCATCGACGCCGTGCGGATCTACAACGGCTTTCCCACCGCCACCCGGCCCGGCACCTCCCCCGAGCTGCGGGCAATGCTCGACATCGCCCCCGACGAGGTCGTCCTCGCGCATCCCGTTCGGGCCATCGAACGCAAGGATGTCCCGCGAGCCATCGCGATCGCCGAAGAACTCGACGCCACCTACTGGCTCTGGGGGCCTGCCGAAGACGGCTACGGCGACGAACTCAGCCGGATACTCGACCGGGCCCGTTGCCGCGTGGTGCACCGGGCGCCCGACGTCGACCCGATCGACCTGTACCGGGCGGCGAATGCCGTGCTCTTTCCCTCGACCTGGGAGGGCTTCGGCAACCCACCGGTCGAGGCGGCCATACACGACCTCCCTGCCGCAGTCGGCCCGTACCCCGTCGCCGACGAGCTCCGCCGAATGGGCTTCCGCTGGTTCCCGACCGACGACGCCGGCCCACTCGGCCGATTCCTTGCCGAACCCGACCCTGCGCTCCTCGCCCACAACCGGGATGTCGCCCGCACGCATCTCTCGCTCGAGTCGATGACCGAGGCCCTCCGGGCGCTGTTCGACGAGGCGGGCTGGATACCGTAGGCCGCCATGGCGACCAGCCCCCGTGATCCGGTCCTCGAGCAGCGAGCCCGTGCGAGTCGTCTCGCTGACCTCGGACAGCGGGTCGGCTACGGCCTGTTCGGTCTCGCTCTCGTCGTCTTCTTCATCGGCCTGATCGGCGACTTCACGGGCGGCATCTCCACGGCGATCATCGTGTGCGTCGTCATCGGTTCGATCGTGTTGGCCCCAGCAATCGTGGTCTCCTACGCCGTGAAGGCGGCGGTGCGCGACGACCTTGAGCACGGACGCGAGGTCGGCTGATGGCAACCCGTCTCCCCGCCGCCGAGCGTCGAGTTGGTCTCGTCGAGGCTGCCCTCACGGTGTTTTCGGCCGAGGGGTTCAAGGTCGCCACGATGGATGCCGTCGCGGCCGAGGCCGGCGTCACCAAACCGGTGCTCTATCAGCACTTCCCCTCGAAACGGGAGCTCTTCCACGAACTCATCCGCGACGTGGCTCAGAGGCTTCGCAGCGACGTCACCGACGCGATCGGTGCCGCCACCAGCCCTCACGACATGGTCCGGCGCGGCATGCGGGCCGTGTTCACCTTTGTCGACGAGCGCCCTGAGGAGTTCCGTCTGCTCTACGGCGAAGGCGTCCGTTCCGACGAGGCATTCGCCGTCGAAGTGCGTGGGTTCGAACGATCGATGGCCGACGCCATCGCCGAATTGATCGACATCGAGGGCATCGAGCCGGCCGGACGCCTTGCGCTCGCCTTCGGCATCGTCGGACTCGCCGAGGCGAGCGCTCGACACTGGTCGCTTGGCGGGAGCGGCCTGAGCCTCGACGAGGTCGTCGAGCATGTGTCGGACCTGGCCTGGCACGGCCTGCGGGCCCCGCAGCGCAAGCCCGACTGAGCTGCGACTCGGTCAGCTGCTCGGGCGACGGCCGCCGTGCTCGGGGGGAGGTGTGATATCGATCGGCTCGGCAGGTAGGTCACCGGCGATCAGCGCCGGCAAGTACTGGCGCAGCAGATACGGCACGGTCGGCATGTCGCTGGCCAGGAGTTCGTCAAGGGTCCACCACCGGGCCCCCATGAAGGCGGCGGCCTCCAGCGCCTCGAGGCCCTTGGGGTCATACTCGCCGCCATCGCACCAGGCGACATGAATGCGATCGTCGGACTCGAAGTGGTAGCCGGCGAAGTCGTACTCGGTCTGCTGCACCCACACGCATGGACCCATGTCGACATTCGGGATGCCGGTCTCCTCGTGGAGTTCTCGGAGTGCAGCCGCACCGGAGTCCTCGTTCCATCCCATGCCGCCACCGGGGATCTCCAGCCAGTCGGGCTTGCGGGGGTCGATCGGATCCTCGGCTTCGATGAGAAAGATCCGAGCCTCACGATCGAGGAGAACGACACGAGCCGCTGGTCGCCGCAGGGTGAAGGTCATGGCGACGCAACCTAGCGGGCGACCCGCAGGAGAACTTCCTGGGTGACCGTGGCGACGTGGGTGCCGTCGGGACTCCACAGCTCACCGGTGGCGTGGCCCCGGCCACGCCGAACGCCGCTCGACCGGAAATCATGGAGGGTCCAGTCGGTAGCGGAACGAAGGTTGTGGAACCACACGGCGTGATCGAGGCTTGCCCCGAAAAACGGGCGCACCACGTCGGGGGTGTCGTAGTCGGGCGACTCGATCGGATGGGCGTACTCGACTGCCTCGGTGGGGAGATCGTCGCTGGTGTAGGTGTGGGCGACGGCATGCATCAGCGGTGTGTCGGGGTAGGGCTCGGTGATCCGAATCCACGCGCGGGCGTCGGGTGGGGCTGCGGCGGCACCGCTTCGTTCGATCATCGGCTCGATCCAGGAATCCATCTCGATCGTGCCCGGCGCGGCGACGTCGGGGATCTTGACGCGCTGCGCCTCGGGCTCGTCTTCGACCCGCTGAAACGACGCCGAGAGATTCAGGATCACGCCGTGGGACTGTCGGGCGAGGACGCGCCGGGTGACGAACGACGAACCATCACGGACACGGTCGACCTCGAACTCGATCGGCTCGCCTTGGTTCCCGATACGAACGAAATACGCGTGCAGGGAGTGCGGCTCGTAGACGAACTCGGTCGTGAGCCCGGCGGCGAGCAGTCCCTGGGCCGCGACCTGACCGCCATAGACCTGACCCCACGGGTACTCGGCGCTGATGGCTCGGAAGGTGTCGTCACCGGCCGGCTCGAGGCTGAAGAGTTCATCGAAGGTGACCGGCGCAGCCATGGCAGCTGACCCTAGCCAGCACGATGGTTCGGACCACCAACGATCGGCGTGCGACACTCCGGCCATGGACCGAGACCGACACCAGTTGACCACCGTGGTCGTCGGCGACGAGCCCGACGGCTGGGCCACTGCCGGTTTCACCGTGCACGACGACCGCGTCCGGATCGGCTCGACAACGATCGTGTGTGATCCGAGCGTCGGGCAAGGAATCGCCGCCGTCGGCATCGACGGCCTGCTCCACACCGTCGACGGCCTGCCCATCGGCCTCGTCGACGCGCCGATCACCCCGGCGGCCGAGCACCACAACCGGGTCACCGGCTTCGATCACCTGGTCGTCATGTCGCCATCGATCGACCGCACCGCCGACGCCCTGATCGACGCCGGACTTCAACGACGACGCACCCGCCGCTTCGAGATGGGCGGCGAGACCCGCCGACAGGACTTCTTCTGGCTCGGTGATGTCATCCTCGAACTCATCGGAGTCGATGGTGTCGAAGGGGTAGGTGACGCAGCGTTTTGGGGCGCGGCTCTCGAGTGTGACGACCTCGACCTCGCCGCCCGCCGACTCGGCGAGGGGCTGGGCACGGTTAAGGATGCGGTGCAGCCCGGCCGGCGTATTGCGACGGTGCGAACCAGGGAACTCGGCATCTCGGTGCCGATCGCTCTGATGTCACCGCACCATCATCGTTGAGATCCGTCCTTCCTCAGAACCGCAGTTCAATCGCCTGAAGCACATCCCATCGAGTCGTGCGACTCAGGCTGGGGAGCCGGGCGGTGGCGGACCGCAGCAGCAGCACGAACCGTCACCGTGCCGTCGGTGGAGACACCGAGTACGTCCGCATCGACGATGAGGCTCATTGTCTCGGCGTGGGCGGCCGGCCAGAGCACGCTGAGGTGCGGGTTGGCCTCGAGCAAAGCACACGATGTGCGACCCAGACCGAAGGTCAACGTCACCCCGGTGAACGTCGGCATGACATGCGTGACTCGGGGCGGCCCCGCTGGGTCGGACACGACGGCGTAGGCGCTCTGGCCGTAGCCGCGAACGACCTCGGGGAGGAGCTCCACAGGGACCTGCATGCTCATGAGCCGATGGTAACGGGTTGCGCGGAACGGGTCCGAGGACACCGGCTGCCGGCTAGCGCACAGCGTCAGCAAAGGCGGCGGCGATCACCTCAACATCGTCGAGATCAGTGCGCCAGTTCGAGACCGACAACCGGATTCCCGGTCGGCCCTGCCACACCGTGCCACTCGGATAGCAACGTCCATCGGCCACCACGGCAGCCAGAACGGCACTGGTGCGATCGGGATCCGACTCACCGGCGGAATCGACCGCCTCGACCACGACCTGGTTGATGCCTTGACCTCTCACCCGGAGGCCGTCGATCGACTCGATCGCAGCAACAAGCGCTTCAGCCGCGTCACAGGCACCATCGACGAGTCGTTCCACCCCCGAGCGGCCAAGCGACCGCAGCGCCGCCCAAACCGGAACCCCTCGGGCGCGGCGCGAAAACTCCAGAACCCGATCGGTGGGGTCGTCGACCTCGCCCACCGGCGGCAGATAGGCGGCCCGTACGCCAACGGCGGCGGCGAGCACGGCACGATCCGCAACGATCGAGATGCCGCAGTCGTAGGGCGTGTTGAGCCACTTGTGCGCGTCGCATGCCCACGAATCCGCTCGCTCTGCACCCGCAGCGAGCGCGGCACGACGACGCGACGCCCGCACCCAGAGCCCGAAGGCGCCATCGACATGCAGCCACACGTCGTCGCGTTCCGACCGGCGTTCAGCGACGGCGTCGGCGATGACATCGATCGGGTCGAAGGCCCCGGCGTTCACGTTGCCGGCCTGAGCGTTGACGATGAGCGGCCCGACGTGGCCGAGGATCGCAGCACGAGCGGCGTCGGGATCCATCGCTCCCGACGAATCGCTCGGCACCTGGACGATCGCGTTGGAGCCGAGCCCGATCACGCGTGCCGACCGGGCGACCGAGGAGTGCTGTTCGGCGCTTCCGATCAGGGCGACAGGCGGGGCCCCGACGAGCCCAGTTCGTTCGACATTGATGCCATGAGCGGCCAGAATATGATGGCGACCCGCGAGCAACCCGATCGTATTCGCCGCCTGGGCACCAGTCGGAAACCCCACAACGGCGTCTCGGGGAAGATCCAATACGTCGAGGATCCAGCGGCCGGCAACCTGTTCGGCGGCGACCGGGGCCGGGCCGTGCTCGGCGAACGCTGCGTGTTGGTCCCACGCCGAGACGAGCCAGTCAGCACCGAGCCCGGCAGGAAGGGTGCCGCCATTGACCAGGGCGAGGTACCGCCCCGATCCGAGTGCCGACAACCCGGGCTCCAGCCACGTGGCCAACTCCTCGACGGCGACGTCAGGGGCGACGCCCTCGTCGGGGAGGTCGATGACCGGGGCGCGGGCAAGAAGGGTGGCGGCATCGACCGGCGGTCCGACGGGACGATCATCGAGTGATTCGAGCCAGTCGAAGGCAAGCGCAGCCGCCCGATCGAGGGACGGACGGTGATCGACAGGCTTCACCGGCGAGCGCCTTCGTGACGTCGAAGCTGTTCGATCAGTTCGCCCCTGTTCCCCTCGACGCACCAGCCGTCCACGCCCACGAAGGTAGCCAGGTCGTCGAGCGTGCGGGCCATTCCCTCGGCGGTGACGTCCCGGTCGGCACCCGTCTCGGCAAACGCGCCGAACACGCGAAAGAGCCCCTCACGGCGATCGGTCTTGCCGTCGAGTCGCCCGACGATGCGGTCGCCCATCAGGAACGGCAGCACGTAGTAGCCGAACTTCCGCTTGGCCGCCGGGGTGTAGAGCTCGAGCTTGTACTCGAAATCGAAGAGGCGCTCGCCGCGCTCGCGAAACCACACGACCGGGTCGAACGGCGATAACAACGTGCATGCCTCGATCGCCCGAGGCAGCGTGGCCTCCGGGTGAAGCACGGCAGGACGATTCCACCCTTCGACGGAGACCGCTTCGAGCTCACCGGCCTCGACCAACTCGGCAAGTCGCTGCCGGGCGGGCCGCTTCGGAAGTCGGTGGTAGTCAACGATGTCGGCCGTGGCGGCCACACCAAGGCTTCGGGCCGCTCGCCGCAGAAGCTCGCGATGAGCATCCTCCTCCGGTGGGGTCGGAACAGCCCGGATCTCGTCGGGCACGATCCGTTCCATCAGGTCGAACTCCTTCACGAACCCGGGACGACGACGGATCCCGACCTCGCCGACCCGAAACAACCAGTCGAGCGCAATCGCACCCTCGGACCGGTCGCCCCACCATGCACCGTCTCTCGGACGGGGGTCGACGAGTTCAGCCGGTGCAAGCGGACGTTGCCGAACCTGGTCGAGTACCTCGTCGAGATACCCCTGGTTGGCAGCGGCGAACTCGACAAGCCCCTTCCAGGTCTGACCGGCTGCCGCTCGCGCCTTGTGCCACCGCATGAGCGGTTCGTCCTCGACGGGCATCAGCGAGGCCTCGTGACACCAGGTCTCGAACCATTCGTCGTCTCGATACGCAACCCGGTCGAGCAGGGTGGCGTCATAGGGACCGAGCCGGGCGAAGAGTGGCAGGGACTGCGTGCGCATGACGACCGGCACCGAGTCGAGTTGCAGCAGGCCGACACGACCCATCACCCGCCGGAGGTGACGCCGATCGACGTTGCCGGCGGGGCGAGGGTCTCGAAAACCCTGCGCCGCCAGCGCGATCCGTCGCGCCTGCGACGCCGAGAGCGTCCGGGTCACGCCCCGAGGTGCCGGGCGAGGGCGTCGAGGTCGGGCAATCGCCAGTGGTCGTGATCGACATGGAGATCGAGCGGGTCGAGCTGCACCACCGGCAGGCCCGCCCGACCGGCCCCGAGGACATCGGCATGCACGGTGTCGCCCACATAGAGGGTGCAATCCCGTGCGGTGCCGAGTGCCTCGAGTGCAGGGTCGAAGATGGCGGGATCGGGCTTTGCGATACCGATCGTCGTCGAGTCGACAATTGCGGGGACGTGTGGCAGGGGGCCGTCCGGTTCGAGTTGGCAGATACCGAGGTTTCGGCATTGGTCGACCGCCGTGCCGTCGTTGTTCGAGACGATCGCGACCGGTCGGACCGAGCTGATCCGGTGGAAGGCGGCGATGTTGGCCTCGAGCGGATACCGCCAGACCTTGTGCAGACCACTGCCATCCCGGCGGGCCGCCGCCCGAACCTCGATCGCCCGATCGAGATCGGTGCCAACGATGCCGACACAACCGAATGCCTCGCGGTCGTAGTGCGCCCAGATGTCGAGATCGTTCTCCGCAACCGTCTGTGAAGCGAGCAACTCGGTGATACCGCGGACACCGGCATAGTGGGCGTCGGCGGCAAGCTCGGGCGGGATCTCGCACTCGAGCCCACCTCGGCGAAGGATCTCCGAAACCACGGCCGGGTCGGGGACGATGAAGACACCGCCCATGTCGAACACGACCGCATCGATGTGCTCAGGCAAGACCATGGACCGGAGTAGAGCACACCCGCCGCGGTCGCGCCCTCCCTAGACTCCNGCGATGACCGGTGCCGCCGAACCCATCGTTCGCGNCACCACGCGATTTTCGGGTTGGCGCATCATGGCGCTCGCCACGATCACCCTCGGGCTCACCGGACCGGGGCAGACGATCGGCGTCAGTGTCTTCATCGACCACTTCGCTGACACCCTCGACCTGTCGAAGAACGCGATCTCGGCCGGCTACGCGATCGGCACGCTCTGCGGATCGCTCACCTTGCCGACGGTCGGGCGGCTGGTCGACCGCTACGGCGTGCGCCGGGCGATGACCACCATCGGCGTGCTCTTTGCCCTCGGCCTCACCTACATGAGCGGGGTGCAGGGCCTCGTGACCCTCACGATCGGCTTCTTCTTCATCCGAATGCTGGGGCAGGGATCACTCTCGCTCGCATCCACCGTGGCGATCTCTCGCTGGTTCGACCGACGTCGGGGGCTTGCGCTGGGGATTGCGATGACGATCTCCTCGGCACTGATGGCGCTCGTGCCGGTCGCGTTGTCGTTCGTGATCGACGAGGTCGGCTGGCGCCAGGCGTGGCTCGTTGCCGCCGGAACCATTGCGCTGGTCGTCGTGCCTGTGTCCTGGTTCGGGATCATCGACCGCCCCTCGACGGTCGGCCAGTTCCCCGACGGAGAGCCACCCACCGACCACACCGACGACGTCGAGGAGTGGGGCGTCGAACGCAGCGAAGCGGTCCGCACGAGGGCGTTCTGGATCCTGGCGCTTGCGACGGCGCTCGCCTCGATGCTCGTCACCGCCCTCAACTTCCACCAGATCGCGCTGTTGGGCGAGAGCGGCTTCACGGAGACCGAGGCGGCGATCATGTTCCTGCCGCAGGTGCTCGGCTCGTCGGTCGGATCCCCCAGCATGGGCCTTGCGCTCGACCGGATGGGCACTCGATACGCACCGGCCGTCACGCTGGTGATGCTCTCCGGCTCGCTGCTGCTCGCCGGCTGGGTCGCATCGACCGCCAGCGTGATCCTGTACGCCGTCTGGTTGGGGCTGCAGTCGGGCATGGTCCGCACGCTCGGCGCCGCGCTGCTCCCGGCCTGGTTCGGCACCCGCCACCTCGGGTCCATTCAGGGCACGATGAGCTTCATCGGGGTGCTCGCCTCGGCTGCCGGACCGATCGCCTTCTCGCTCACCGAGTCCGCCACGGATTCGTTCCGCAGCACTGCCACATTGTGGGCCGTCGCCCCGTTGCTCGCCATGGTGTTCGCTCTGTCGAAGCGGCCGATCACGACCTGAGCCGCAGTCGAGNCCGAAAACGACGACGACCCGCCGGCGCTGAGCNCCTGACGGGTCGTCGAATGCTCGGAACGGAACGATCAGGTGCCGGTCCAGTTGGGTTCGCGCTTCTCCGCGAACGCCTTCGGACCCTCCTTGGCGTCGTTGCTGCCAAACACCTTGCCCATGAGTTCGCCCTGCATCTCCCAGAGCTCCGNCTCGTCGTATCCCTGTGCCGCGGCCTTCACCAGCTTCTTGCTGGCGGCCACTGCGAGCGGGGCGTTCTTGGCGATGCGCTCGGCCAGGGCGANCGCTGCGTCGAGTGCTGCGCCGTCCTCGGTGGTCTGCGAAAGCAGGCCGAACTCGAGCGCCTCGGAAGCGGNGATGTTGTCACCGGTGATNGCCATCTCCATCGCTTTGGCGTAGCCGACACGTGCCGGGAGGCGCATGAGACCGCCGCCGGCCGCAAACAGGCCGACCTTCACCTCGCGGATGCCGAACTTCGCGCTCTCCCCCGCGACCATGAGGTCACAGGACAGCGCCAGTTCGAGACCACCGGCGATGGCGAAACCTTCGACCGCTGCGATCAGCGGCTTTTCGGCACCGGCCTGGATGAACTTGTGCATCGGGCCGATGTCCTCGCCGGCCGCGAAGGCCTTGAGGTCCATGCCCGAGCTGAAGCCCTTCCCGGCGCCCGTCAACACACCGGCCGTGAGGCCGGGGTCGTCGTTGAGTTCGTGCACCGCGTTCCACAGGCCGTGGGACAGGTCGCCGTTGATGGCGTTCATCGCATCTGGCCGGTTGAGGGTGATGATCATCACCCGGTCGCGACGCTCGACGATGACGGCGTTGTTCTCGCTCATGTGCACTCCCCTACTTCGGTGGCATCCGGATGCCACCGTCGAGCCGGATGGTCTCGGCGTTAAGATACGGGTTGGTGATGCACTCCATCACGGTGAAGGCGAGTTCCTCACCAGAGCCGAGACGCTTTGGGAACAGCACCGACTGGCCGAGGTGCGCCTTGAACGCTTCGCTCTGCTCGCCCTCGCCATAGATCGGGGTATCGATCAAGCCCGGGGCGATCGTGTTGACGCGAATACCGACGGCCGAAAGGTCACGGGCGATCGGCAGGGTCATGCCGACGACGCCGCCCTTCGACGCCGAGTAGGCGCACTGTCCGATCTGGCCGTCGAACGCAGCGGCCGACGCCATGTTGACGATGGCGCCGCGGCTGCCGTCGTCGTCGACCGGGTCGGTCTGGGCCATCGCAGCAGCCGAGCGGGTCAGCATGTTGAACGAGCCGATCAGGTTGACCCTGATCACGAACTCGAACGCGTTCAGGTCGAACGGCTGGTTGTTGCGGTCGATCGTGCGACCGGCGTAGCCGATGCCGGCGGAGTTGACGAGCGCACGAAGCGGACCCATCTCCGAGGCGGCGGCGACCGCAGCATCGGCGTCGTCGGTGGACGACACATCACACTTGACGAAGAGGCCACCGAGCTCAGAGGCAACGGCTTGACCCTTCTCCTCGTTGAGGTCGGCGATGNCGACGCGGGAGCCGGCGGCGGCCAGCTGGCGGGCCGAGGCCTCGCCGATGCCGGAGGCACCTCCGGTGATGATCGANGAGGAACCCTCGAGGTTCATACGGGGCATCAGGAATCGATCCTTTCGATGATCGTTGCGTTGGCGAGACCGCCACCTTCACACATGGCCTGGAAGCCGTAACGGCCACCCGAGCGCTCGAGNTCGTTCACGAGCGTGGTCATGAGCTTGGCGCCCGAGCAGCCCAGCGGNTGGCCGAGGGCGATGGCGCCNCCGTTGACGTTGACCTTGTCGAGGGAGACNCCCGTCTCCTTCTGCCACGCCAACACGACCGAGGCNAAGGCCTCGTTGATCTCGAAGAGATCGATGTCGTCGAGGGTGATCTCGGCCTTGTCCATGATCTTCTCGGTGACCGGAATCGGGCCCTTGAGCATGGTGACCGGATCCGTGCCGGCCAGCGCGAAGTTGGTGAANCGNGCACGAGGCTTNANGCCGAGTTCNGCNGCNNTCTCTGCGCTCATGATCAGCACGGCNGCNGCGCCGTCGGAGATCTGCGACGAGTTGCCGGCCGTGATCTTGCCGTCNTCGGAGAACGCCGGCTTGAGGTTGGCCAGGGTNTCGGNNGTGGTGTCGGGGCGGATGCCTTCGTCCTGCGTGAACATCTCGATCTCACCATCGATCTCGACGGGAACCGGGACGATCTCTCGGTCGAAACGACCCTCGGCGGNNGCCTGGGCGGCCCGCTGCTGGCTCTGGGCCGAGAANGCGTCGAGGTCCTTGCGGCTGAGGCCGTATTCGTCGGCGATCATGTCAGCACCGATGCCCTGCGGCGGCAGACCAGAGTCCTCGTAGCGCTTGAAAACCTCAGGACCGAAGGGCATACCGAGTTCGCCGCCTGCCGCCGACGCGCCCATCGGGGTGCGTGTCATCGACTCGACACCAAGGGCGACGACGACGTCGTAGGCACCGGCCATGACGCCCTGAGCAGCAAAGTGGATCGCCTGCTGGCTCGAACCGCACTGGCGGTCGACCGTGGTGGCGGGGACCGACTCGGGCCAGCCGGCCGCGAGCACGGCGCTGCGGCCGATGTTAAACGCCTGTTCACCCACCTGGGAGACACAGCCGGTGACGACGTCGTCGACGATCGACGGATCGAGGTCGTTGCGCTCTTGCAGCGCCTTGAGGACGTGGGCACCGAGATCGGTCGGATGCCAGTCCTTGAGCTTGCCGTTGCGGCGCCCGGCAGGGGTCCGCACGACGTCGACGATGACAGCCTCGTGCATGAGGTCGCTCTCTTTCACTCGCTTCGGCCCGAGACCGAAGACTTTTCCTGAGGGTTGGGGGTCTGGAGGATGGCGTCGACATTGGTGCCGAGCCGTTCGAGGAGGGTGGCCAACTGCTGGCGTTCCTCTCGACTGATGCCGTGGCGGATCTCCTGACGGAAGCATTCGTCCACGGCGTAGAAGCGTTGGACAAGGGCTGAACCCTCGTCGGTGATCCCGACCAGCCAGACGCGGCGGTCGTGGGGGTCGGGGTTGCGGGTGACGAGTCCACGGGCCTCGAGTTGGTCGATCATCGCACCGCACGACGCCCGACCGACCCCGACGAGTTCNGCGAGCTCGGTCTGGTTGGTGCCGCCGAAGTCGTTGACGAAGGCGAGCAGCGACGCNTGGTTGAGGTTGAGGTCGAGNTCGGCGAGGCGGTGGTCGAAGGCATTCCGCAGGCGCCTGGCGGTGTCGATCAGCGCAATCTCGACGCGNCGCCANGACGGNGCACTGCGGGAGTGATCGNCAGACTNCATCGAATCGGTANGTTTCCATACAGTCCGACGCTTGACAATTCGGGGGAGGNCAATNGGTCGTCGCCTCGGGAGGGCNTGGCNCGGCTCGAGCGACTGCGCCGGACAGGTGTGACGTTCGACCACNTCGCCCGCCTGCGCACAAACCGTCAATCTGCGCCTAACGTTGNGGGTAGGGTCGACAACGGCCCGACATGATTAAAGGAATCCCCCGCCATGGCACAGGGCACCGTGAAGTTCTTCAACAACGAGAAGGGCTACGGCTTCATCAGTCGAGACGACGGCGACGACGTCTTCGTCCACTTCTCCAACATCGCCGGCGACGGTTTCAAGTCGCTGGAAGACGGCCAGCAGGTCGAATTCGAGGTTGGCCCCGGCCGCAAGGGCGACGAAGCCCTCAACGTTCGCGTCATCTGACCCCCCGCCAGGCATGACGCCTGGCGATGCTCTCACGGTCATCCGTCCGGACGATGTGTCCGGGCAGATGGCTCGGTTCAGACGATGATGTTGATCATCCGACCCGGTACATAGATCACCTTGCGGATCTCGGCACCGGCGATGTGGGCCACCACATTCTCGTCGGCTGTTGCGGTGGCTAGCGCTGTCGACTCGTCGGCGTCGGGCGCCACTCTCACGCGGCCACGGACCTTCCCCTCGACCTGCACCGGCAGCTCGACCTGATCGTCGACGAGAAATGACGCGTCGGCCACCGGGAAGTCGGCCCAGACGACCGAGCCAGTGCCGCCCAGCTTCGACCACAGCTCCTCGGCCATGTGCGGTACCAGCGGCGACAGCATGCGGACCATGGCGTCGGCAACCACCCGCGGGGTGGGCCCCTCGGCCTTGGTGACCTCGTTGTTCAGCTCGGTCAGCTTCGCGATGGCGGTGTTGTAGCGAAGGTTGTCCATGTCGGCGGTGACACCGGCGATCGTCTTGTGGAGCGCGCGCAACAGTTCCCCGGACGGAGCGTCCTCGGCCACGGCAAGCTCGCCGGTCTGCTCGTCGATGATGGTTCGCCAGACGCGCTGCAGCAGGCGCTGCGAACCGACAACCGATCTCGTCTCCCACGGCCGGTCCTGGGTGATGGGCGCCATTGACATCTCGTAGAGCCGAAGGGTGTCGGCCCCGAACGCGGCATACATGTCGTCAGGGGTCACCGAGTTCTTCAGCGACTTGCCCATCTTGCCGAAGCTGCGGGTGACGGGCGTGCCGTCGAACGTGAAGCCCGACTGGGCATCACCCTCGACCGACGCAGCGTCGACATAAATCTCCCGCTCGTCCTGGAACGCTGCGGCCTGGATATAACCCTGGTTGATCAGGCGCTTGAACGGCTCGGCGGTGGAGACATGGCCGAGGTCGAACAGGACCTTGTGCCAGAAGCGGCTGTACAGGAGGTGCAACACGGCGTGCTCGACACCGCCGACGTACAGGTCGACGCCGCCTGCGCCCTCGTCAGACCCCGCCGAACCGTCGGTGGGCGCAGAACCCATCCAATACCGCTCCGACGTGGGCTCGACGATGACGTCGTCGCTGACCGGGTCGATGTAGCGCAGGTAGTACCAGCACGAACCGGCCCACTGCGGCATGACGTTGAGGTCGCGCTTGTAGGTCTTCATGCCGTCGCCGAGGTCGAGATCGACGGTGGCCCATTCGGTGGCACGTCCGAGCGGCGGCTCCGGCTCGGAGTCCTCGTCGAGTTGGCGCGGCGCCCAGTCGATCAGTTCGGGCAGGTTGACCGGCAGGTGCTCGTCAGGGATCGAGATCGGGTTGCCGTCGTCGTCGAAGACGATCGGGATGGGCTCTCCCCAGTAGCGCTGACGGGCGAACAGCCAGTCGCGCAACTTCGTGGTGACCATCCCGACGCCGGAGCCGTTGGCTTCGAGCCACTCGATGATCGCGGCCTTGGCGTCATCGATGCCCAGTCCGTCGAGGAACGAGGAGTTCACGGCCGGACCATCGCCGACGTAGGCACCGCCGCCGGGGACGGTGTCGTCGAAGTCGGCGGGCGGCTGCACCGTGCGAATGATCGGCAGGCCGAACTCCATTGCGAAGTCCCAGTCACGTTCGTCCTGTGCAGGCACGGCCATGATGGCGCCAGTGCCGTAGCCGATCAGGACATAGTCGGCGATGAACACCGGGATCGATTCGCCGTTGACCGGGTTCGTTGCGTGGACACCCAGATAGACGCCGGTCTTCTCCTTGTTTTCCTGACGGTCGACGTCGGTCATCTGCTCGACGCGAGCGCGGTAGGCCGCAACGGCTGTGGCCGGGGTGGCGGCGCCGGCCGTCCACGCCGGGTTGACGTCGTCGGCGTAGGCGTCGGCGACCAGGGTGTCGACCAGCGGGTGCTCGGGTGCCAGCACCATGTAGGTGGCGCCGAAGAGGGTGTCGGGGCGGGTCGTGAAGACGTCGATCGTGGTCGCCGAGGCTGCGTCGTCGCCGGCAGCACCGACCGCGAAACGGACCTCAGCACCCTCGGAGCGGCCGATCCAGTTGCGCTGCATGGTCTTGATCGAGTCCGACCAGTCGAGCAGGTCGAGATCCTCGAGCAGGCGGTCCGCGTAGGCGGTGATGCGCATCATCCACTGCTTCAGCGGACGCTTGAAGACCGGGAAGTTGCCGCGGTCGCTGCGGCCATCGGCGGTGACCTCTTCGTTGGCCAGCACCGTTCCCAGGCCGGGGCACCAGTTGACCGGCGCCTCGGAGACGTACGCCAACCGGAAGTCGTGCAGCACACTGCGCTGCTCACTCGGCGAAAGCGCACCCCAGGCACGACCGTCGGGGGTGGCGCGCTCGCCGGAGGCGAACTGCGCTTCCAGTTCGGCAATCGGACGAGCCTTGCTGGCATCGGGGTCGAACCAGGCGTTGAAGATCTGATTGAAGATCCACTGNGTCCAGCGGTAGTAGGCCTCGTCGGTGGTGGCGATNGAGCGGCGCTTGTCGTGACCCANGCCCAGCCGATCGAGCTGGCGGGTCATGTTCGCGATGTTGTTCTCGGTATTGNTTCGCGGATGCTCACCGGTCTGGCGGGCATGTTCCTCGGCGGGCAGGCCGAAGGCGTCGAANCCCATGGTGTGCAACACGTTGAANCCCGACATGCGCTTGAAGCGGGCGTAGACNTCGGTNGCGATGTAGCCGAGTGGGTGNCCGACNTGNAGGCCCGATCCCGAGGGGTACGGGAACATGTCCATGATGAACAGCTTCGGGCGNTCGGCGACCCCGAGNGGATCGTCGGCGAGNTGGCCGGCCGGNTTGGGNGCGTGNTGGGTGCCGTCGGCAAGCCACTGNGCCTGCCANCGGGTCTCGAGCTCGTCCGCCGTTTCGGCGTCGTANCGGTGCNGCGGCATGTCGTCGGCCATGGCCCACGAGGCTACCGGNGCCCCCNGCAGGCTCGGCGGGATCGGTNGGGTCAGCNCTCNCCNAAAAGNGTCNCCNCATCNCTTCCGTTCTNNGCCTGTTCCGTGATACGGTACGATTCCACGATGCGGAACAGCCTCACGGTCTGAGANGGCACGGCNGCTTCCGCATCTGTCATGTTCCACGGGCCGNCAGANNACGGCCCTTGAGTTCGGGGGAACCCACATGTCGGACGACGACGAGATCGATCTCAACGCGCTGAGCGACGAAGACCTGACCGCACAGATGCACGACGATCTGTANGACGGCCTCGGCGAGGANATCGAAGAAGGCACCAACATCCTGCTCAGCCGAGGCTGGGACNCNAACCGNGTCCTCAATGACGCGCTCGTCGAGGGCATGCGCATCGTGGGCATCGACTTCCGAGACGGCATCCTCTTCGTNCCCGAGGTGCTCCTTGCCGCCAANGCNATGAANGCCGGCATGGCCATNTTGCGACCGCTGCTCGCCGAGACCGGCGCNNANCCGATCGGCAAGATCGTNATCGGCACCGTCAAGGGCGANATCCACGACATCGGCAAGAACCTGGTGGGCATGATGCTCGAGGGCGCCGGCTTCGANGTCATCGATCTNGGCATCAACACCGACGTCGACGANTACCTNGCCGCCCTCGANGAGCACAAGCCCGACATCCTCGGCATGTCCGCNCTNCTCACCACCACCATGCCNTACATGAAGGTGGTCATCGACACGATGGTCGAGCGAGGCCTGCGCGACGAGTACATCATCCTCGTCGGNGGTGCCCCGCTGAACGAGGAGTTCGGCGANGCNATCGGNGCNGATGCGTACTGNCGCGATGCCGCCGTCGCNGCCGAGACGGCNTCGGCCAAGGTCGCCGAAAAGCGCGCCGCCTGATCGTCNCTGCTCATGGAGACCGTCCACACGCCGCAGGTGCTGATCCTGGCCTGCGGCGCGTTGGCCACCGAGATCCGNGACATCACCCGACTNCACCGACTGGGCAACGTCACGCTNGANTGCCTGCCGGGCATCTTGCACAACCGGCCNNCGGANATCCCCGATGCCGTGCGGGCCCGTCTCGACCGNGCCCGCGGCAACTACGACCGCATCCTGCTCGGNTACGGCGACTGCGGCACGGNCGGTGAACTCGCCGACATCGCCGCCCAGGAGGGCATCGANATGCTTCCCGGGGCGCACTGCTACCAGTTCTTCGCCGGGCAGCANGTGTTCGACGCCATGCACGACGAGGACCCGACCGCCTTCTACCTCACCGACTACCTCGTGAAGCACTTCGANCGCATCATCCTNGACGGCCTCGGNATCGACGCCCANCCNGNGCTGCGCGACCTGTACTTCGGGAACTACACGAAGATGATCTACCTCGCNCAGNCCGACGACCCGGACCTCGACACCCGGGCTCGCTCGTGCGCCGACCGACTCGGCCTTGCGTTCGAACGGGTTNCCACCACCTACGGTGACCTCGAACCGGCGATCGTGACGATCAGCACCCGGCCCGCCGCCGAAAAGGAGCNNNTCTGATGCCTCGACGCGGACGTGGTGGGCCCGGGCTCACCACCATCTACTGGCGCGACATCCCCGCCCAGGTCACCGCCACGACCGAGGACGGCGGCAAGGAGCAGGTGCTCATGCATGATCGCTTCCAGGTTGCGATCGACCGGGCCGCCGCCGTNGCCGGACTCACCACAACCGACGACTACGTGAACGAGTGGCGCCGAGTNGCCACGAGCGTCGAGGGCGATGCGATCGCNGCCGCCCACGNCNCCGCCCAACAACTCGACAATGACCATCCCCGAGACGTGCTCGAGGCCCTCGTGGCCAACGGTGGCCTCGATCCCGAGTCCGGCGTGTCCGNAGTCGACCCCGAACAAGAAAGCCAGTCATGACCGACACCATCATCTCCAGCGCCACGAAGGAGGTGGCGATCGGTTTCGGTCGTCCCTTCGTCATGATCGGCGAACGCATCAACCCGACCGGCCGCAAACTGCTCGCCGAAGAGATGAAGAACGGCGACTTCAGCCGGGTCGTCTCCGACGCCATCGCCCAGGTCGAAGCCGGTGCCCAGATGCTCGACGTCAACGCCGGCATTCCGCTGGCCGACGAGCCCGCCCTCCTTGTGCGGGCCATCCAGGAAGTCCAGGCGGTCACCGACGTGCCGATCGCCATCGACTCCTCGATCGTCGTGGCCCTCGAGGCCGCCATCGAGATTTATGAGGGCAAGCCGCTCATCAACTCGGTCACCGGTGAGGAGGAGGTCCTCGAGCGGGTCCTTCCGTTCGTCGCCAAGCACGGCGCCGCAGTCGTCGCCATCTCCAACGACGAGACCGGTATCTCCGAGGACCCCAATGTGCGTTTCGAGGTCGCCAAGAAGATCGTGAACCGGGCCGCCGACTACGGCATCCCGGCCGCCGACGTTGTCGTCGATCCGCTCGTCATGCCGATCGGGGCCATGGGCACCGCCGGCCGTCAGGTCTTCGAACTCGTCGGCCGCCTGCGAGACGAACTCAAGGTCAACACCACCTGCGGCGCCTCGAACGTGTCGTTCGGTCTGCCCAACCGTCACAACATCACCGGCACCTTCCTGGCGATGTCGATCGGAGCCGGCATGACCTCCGCCATCATGAACCCGCTGCACGGCGAGGTGAAGACGGCCATCATGGCGGCCGACGTCCTCAATGGACAGGACGAGAACTGTGCGGCCTGGATCGCCGCCAACCGCGACCCCGGCGAGGGTGCCCGTGGTGGCCGTCGTGGTGGCCGACGTCGTGCCGCTGGCGCCGGCAGCTGACCTGGGGCAACTGAGGCGATGACCAGCCAGCCGGGCGACGGGAACGTCACCGTGGTGTTCACCCCCTCCGGGGTGCACGCCGACGTCGCGCCTGGTACCTCGCTGCTCGATGCAGCGCGGGCGGTCAAGGTCGATCTCGACTCGACCTGCGGTGGGCGTGGCCTGTGCGGGCGCTGCCAGGTGACGCCCTCGGTGGGCGAGTTCGCCAAGTGGGGAATCACCTCTGACGAGTCGTCGGTGTCACCGTGGACCTCCTCGGAGGCCGACTACAAGGGTCGTCGCACGATCGAGCCGGGCGGCCGCCTCGGCTGCATGGCCACCGCGCTGGCCGACGTCGTCGTCGACGTGCCACCGGCCAGCCAGGTGCACCGCCCGGTCGTTCGCAAGAAGATCGATCTTCCCGGGCTGACCCTCGATCCGCTCATCACCGCCCGCTATGTCGAACTTCCCGAACTCGAACTGGGCGACGAGCGGTCCGACGTCGAGATCCTGCGAGAGGCGCTTGCGATCGACTGGGGCATTGAGGGCGTCAGCGTCGAGGCCTGCGTGCTCTCGGAACTTCACCCGGCGATCATCGACGGCAAACGGACGGTCACCGCCATCGTGCATCGCGACGGGTCGGTCATGGCCGTGCGCCCCGGCTTTGATGAGGTCGTCTACGGCGTCGCCGTCGATGTCGGCTCCACCACCATTGCCGGCTACCTGGTCGATCTCGCCACCGGCGATGTCGTCGCCAACGCCGGAGCGATGAACCCTCAGATCCGTTTCGGTGAGGATCTGATGAGTCGAGTCAGCTACGTGATGATGAATCCGGGCGGCGACGACGAACTCACGTCAGCCGTCCGCGACGCGCTCGACACCCTCATCGAGGACCTCTGCAACGACCTCGACACCGACCTCCTGCCCGACGACGTCCGGACGCACATCCACGACATCGTGCTCGTCGGCAACCCCGTCATGCATCACCTGCTGTTGGGCATCGACCCGACGCCGCTGGGCGCCGCACCGTTCACGCTCACTGTCGGCGAACCGGTCGACATGCGAGCCGGTGATCTTGATCTCAACCTGCCCTACGCCCGCTGCCATGTCGGCCCGTGCATCGCCGGCCATGTCGGCGCCGACGCTGCGTCGGCCACACTCAACGAACGCACCCACGCCACCGTCGAACCACAGCTGATGGTCGATATCGGCACCAACGCCGAGATCGTGCTCGGCACGGCCGAGCGCACCTACGCCGCATCCTCGCCGACCGGCCCGGC
>PABW01000009.1 GCA_002699625.1 Acidimicrobiaceae bacterium | reverse complement strand
GAGCCCGCCCTCAGCACGGCGCTCAGCGATCCGGTCTCGGTGCTTGCCGGCGACGGTCCTGTCGCCGGTCGGGTGACGTCGGCGCCATTCGTGCGGTTCCCGTACCCGCCGGGCTCGATCGGAGCCTCGCTCTTCCAGTATGCGAACTCGGGGCATGTCGCCCTCGTCGGCCCCGCCGGGTTCACCGACGACGCATGCCTGCGAGTCAGTGTCGTCACCGAGGAACTTCGTCCGCTCGACACCGTGACCCACGGACCGTGTGTCGAGACGATCGGCCGCGATGCCACGGTCGGCTGCATCGGTGATACGGCGATCCTCTTGGCGCTCGACATTCCGACCGGTGAGGTGGCGTTGCCCGAAGGCGGCACCGGTTTCGCTGATGCGATCCGCCTCCAGCTCGTCGCCGATGGTGCCCCCGACTACGAGGTGCTCACCGTGCGGGGCACGATCGAGGTGGATCCCGGCAGCGACATCGTGATCCCTCGCTTCGGAGGCCAGATCGGGGAGACGATCATGTTCGACACCGGCGCGGGCCGGTCGGGCACGTGCAACCTCACCGGCGACTTCCCTCGTCGGCCCTGATCCCATGTGTGGGCGTTACGTCTCCGCCACGCCTCCCGATCAGCTCGCGCGGTTTTTCGGTGCGGCGTCGCTCGTGGGAATGCCCGGTGACCCGGACGAGCGGTATGTCGGCAACTACAACGTTGCGCCGACGCAGGGTGTCTTCACCGTCTACGAGTCGTCCGGCGAACGCCTTCTCGATCGGTTCCACTGGGGCCTGGTGCCGTTCTGGGCCAAGGATCCCTCGATCGGGTCGAAGATGATCAACGCCCGCGCCGAGACGCTGGCGGAGAAAACGTCGTTCAAGCGGCCGTTCGCCACGAAGCGCTGCATCATCCCCGCCGACGGCTTCTACGAGTGGAAGAAGGTCGACGGGCACAAGCGCAAGCAGCCGATGTTCCTGACCACGATCGACGGCTCACCATTCGCCTTCGCCGGACTGTGGGAGGTCTGGAGCAAGGATGGCGATGTCGACGCCACCGGTGAACCACGTCAACTCTTCAGCTGCACCATCGTCACGTGCGAGCCCAACGCCACGATTGCGGACGTGCACGATCGCATGCCGGTGATGTTGCCTCCGGATGCCTGGGACACCTGGCTCGATCGCGACAATCGCGACCTCGAGGCGCTCCAGGACCTTCTCGTGCCTGCGCCATCGGGTCTCATCCGGATGCATCCTGTGTCGACCGAGGTCAACAATGTCCGCAACAACGGCCCCCACCTCGTCGACGAGGTCGAGCCGGTCACCGGCGGATGAGCCTCAGCTGCCGAGCGCTGACGAAAGTTGCTGGTGGAGCTCGTCGAGGGCGGCTTGATCGGGGTCGGTGTCGGCGTTGGTGAAGTCGAGGTCGCCCATGCCATTGATCGGCACGACATGGACGTGCACGTGGGGCACCTCGAACCCGGCGATCATGAGCCCGACCCGGGCGGGGTCGAGGAGTGTCTTCTGCGCCTGACCGATGCGGTGGGCGACGGCCATGAGGTGGGCAGCGGTGGCGGCGTCGAGATCGGTCCACTGGTCGACCTCGACACGAGGCACGACAAGAACGTGGCCGTGAGCAAGGGGACGCACGTCGAGGAAAGCGACACAGACGTCGTCGGTCCAGACGAAGCGAGCCGGGATCTCGCCGGCGATGATGCGGGTGAAGATGGAAGGCACGCCGGGATCGTAGGCTGCGGGCCGTGAGCGAGGAAGCCGCCGGCGCACCGCCGGAACGAGAGCGTCAGCTGGGAATCTTCGAGGACAAGATCCTCACCGTCCCGAACATGATCTCGCTGGCTCGCCTCGCCTGTGTGCCCGTGTTCCTGTGGCTCCTGTTCGCACGGGACGATCTGTGGGCTGCGGCATGGCTGTGGGGAGGCATCGGCGCCACCGACTGGGTCGACGGCTGGTGGGCCCGCAAGTTCGACGTCATCAGCGAGTTCGGCAAGTTCGTCGACCCGCTCACCGACCGGGTTGCGCTCATCGTGCCGATCCTCGCCATCGCCATCGAGGGCGCCGTGCCCTGGTGGCTCGTGATCGTCACGCTGGCCCGAGAGGGGCTTGTTGCGCTCGCCGGCCTTGCGCTCAGCGCGATGGGCGGCCGCCGAATCGACGTCACCTGGTGGGGAAAGGTGGCGACCTTCGGCCTGTACTTCGCCTTCCCCTTCCTGCTTGCTGGTGCGAGCGACCACAGCACGGCCGCAGGGTTCGAGATCGCCGGTTGGGTCGTCGTCGTGCCGTCGCTCATCTACAGCTATCTGTCCGCAGCGCAGTACATCCCGCTCGCCCGGGTCGCCTTGCGCGAGGGGCGCCTCGACAAGCAGATGGGTTGAGCCGTTTGCGGCCACCATTGCGTCCGGCGCGTGCGTTAGGTTCGAGACATGAACGTTCCTGACGGACTTTGTTATTCCAAGGACCACGAATGGGTTCGTGTCGAGGGCGATGTCGCCACCGTCGGCATCACCGACTACGCACAGGACGCGCTCGGCGACGTTGTGTACGTCGACCCGCCGGTGGTTGGCAGCGCGCTCAATGCCGGCGATTCCCTTGGTGAGGTGGAGTCAACCAAGTCGGTATCGGAGCTGTATGCGCCGGTCAGCGGCACAGTTACCTCGACCAATGACGAACTCGAAACCGAGCCCGAGACGCTCAACGCCGACCCGTACGGCGAGGGCTGGATCTGCACCGTCACGATGTCCGATGCGGGTGAACTCGACGCCCTGATGGATGCCGAGGCCTACCAGGCCTTGATCGCAGGCTGATCATGCCTGGGATCATCTGTCCGAGCTGCGGGCTCGAAAACCAGATCGGGTCCAACTTCTGCTCGTCGTGCGGTACCGATCTCCGTCACGACGACATCACGTCCGAGACACCGGCGATCTCGGTCGACAACGACCTCGATGCCATCGACCGGTCGGCGTTCGGCCCGCACGAGGGGCTGTTCGTGGTCACCCAGGGGCCGAAGTCCGGTGCTCGCTATGCTCTCGACGGCGACACCGTCACCCTCGGGCGTCATCCCGAGTCCGACATCTTCCTCGACGACATCACCGTCTCGCGACGCCACGCCGAAGTGCGGCGCGACGGTGCCCGGTACCGGGTACGCGACGTCGGCTCGCTCAACGGCACCTACATCAACCGTGACCGCGTCGACGAGCAGGAGCTGCACGAGGGCGACGAGCTCCAAGTCGGCAAGTTCAAGCTCGTGTTCGTGTTCGGCACAGGCGAGATCTGAGCGCCGGATCGGAGAAGAACGGCCATGACCGACGGCCCCTATCACTCGATCGGCGAGGTGCTCTCCCTGCTCAAGGAGGAGCACGAGGATCTCACGATCTCGAAGATCCGCTTCCTGGAGAGCCAGGGTCTGATCGAGCCCGAGCGGACCCCGTCGGGCTACCGCAGGTTCTACGACGCCGACATCGACCGGCTCCGGTGGATCCTCTCCCAACAGCGGGACAACTTCATGCCCCTCAAGGTGATCAAGCGTCACCTCGACACGGAGGGCTTCGATCCTGCGGCGGAGATCGGGGAGCGCCCGATGCCCGAGTTGCTGCCGGAACCCTCGCTGTTCTCCGAGCGCGAGATGAGCGGGTCGCTCGAGGCAGCCGAGGCCGAGCGAACCGCGGCAGAGGCGGCGGTCGAGCCCGAACCGGCCGCTTCGCAGGCCGCCGCAGAGGCCGTCGCCGCGATCGGATCGGTGAGTCTGACGGCCGGCGAGCTTGCCGAGGCGAGCGGCACCGACCTCGGGTTCGTCGGTGACTTGGAGAAGCTTGGCCTGATCGCCCCAGTGAGCATCGCCGATCGAGCGGTGTTCGACGACGAGGCCCTCCTCGTCGCCAAGGCGGCCGCTGCGATGGTCGAGCGAGGCATGGAGGTCCGCCACCTCCGTATGTACAAGGTGGCTGCTGATCGCGAAGCCGGCATCCTCGCCCAGCTCCGGGCTGCGGCGTTGGCCAAGGGTGGCTTGTCTGCCGCAGCGGCTCGTGACGACCTCGCCGATCTGGTCGCGCATGGCGACGTGATCCGTCGGTCGCTGCTGCGCCGCGAGTTCGGGCTCTCGCTCGGCGGCTGATCGTGGCCCACACCCCGGAGATCCTGCTCGACCAAGACGAGCTTTCGGCGGTCGTCGAACGCCTTGGCCGTGAGTTGTCCGAGCGTCACGACGACGGTGTGGTCATGATCGCCGTCCTGCGCGGGAGTGTGCCGTTTCTGGCTGATCTCGTCCGGGTGATGACGATCCGCACGTCGGTCGATTTCGTGGCGTTGAGCCCCTATACGCCGGGCACTGGTCGGGTCCGGCTGGTGATGGACGTGGCGACCAACATCGAAGGCAAACATGTCGTGATCGTCGAGGACATCGTCGACACCGGGCTGACGTCGGCGTTTCTCATCGGCGAATTGCAGCGCCGCAACCCGGCGTCGGTGTCGTTGTGCACCCTGGTCGACCGCCCCGCCCGCCGGGTGGTGCCGGTGCCGATCGACCACACGGGGGTGCAGATTGAGGACCGTTTCGTGATCGGCTACGGCCTCGACCACGAAGGCCGGTATCGGAATCTACAGGTGCTCGCCATCGCTGACCCGACCGTGCTCGCCGAGGATCCGGACGCCTACGTGGAGGCGCTCTACGGGGCGTAGGGTGGGTCCATGCAGGAGATGGACCTTCTCGGCGTCCGGGTGGAGATGCCCGCCAACGCACCCATGGTGTTGCTGCGAGAGCGCGACGGGGGCGACGACGCCCGTACCGTGCCGATCTTCATCGGGGCGCCCGAAGCGACAGCGATCGCCTTGGCCCTCGATGGGGTCGCGACACCTCGGCCGATGACGCACGACCTGATTCGCGACATGCTCGAGTCGTTGTCGGTCGATGTCGATCGCATCGTCGTCACCGACTTGCACGACAAGACCTTCTACGCCGAACTCCATCTGATCACCGACGGCACACCCACGGTCGTGTCGTGCCGGCCATCCGATGGACTCGCTCTCGCCGTGCGCACCGGCACCCCGATCTATGTCAGCGATGCCGTGATCGCCGAGGTGGGTTTCGTCGATGGCGCCGAGCCCGGGACCGATGATCAGCCCGAAGAGATGGTCGAGGAGTTCAAGGAGTTCCTCGACACGATCTCGCCGGAAGATTTCGAGGACTGAGCGAGACGAACACCGCGTGCGAATGTTCGCGCGGACCGCGCGAAGATTCGCGCGGAGGGTCGTTGACCTCGCGCGCAGCGCGTCGTACGATCCGTTTCGTCACATCGACGTAATTTCGTCGGTGTCGGTTACCGGCGTACACTCGCCGGCGGGGATCGAGGGAGTCACCACCATGGCCGAACAAGGTTTCAGCGGAAAGCGCACCGCAGAGATTGTCGACATCACCTATCGCCAGCTCGACTACTGGGCTCGCACCGACCTGGTGAAGCCGTCGCTCGCACAGGCAACGGGCAGTGGGAGCCGTCGCCAGTACTCCTACCGCGATCTCCTTGAACTCAAGGTCATCAAGAGCCTGCTCGACGCCGGTATCCGACTTGAGCAGGTCCGCAAGGTGTTCACCTACATGCGGGACCAGCTCGGTGAAGATGTCGCCAGCGCCAACCTCGTGATCGACGGCTCCAACTCCGTGCTCGTCAACACGGGCGAAGAGCTCATCGATCTGCTTCAGAACGGCCAGGGCGTGCTCAACGTCTTGCCGCTCGCTGGCGTGAAGGAAGAAGTCGACGCACGCATCGTGTCGCTCTATCCCGAGGTCGCCGACGAGGTCATCACCCAGCGGGCGGTCGGCGCGAACTAAAACCTGCTCATGGCCGATTTCGCCCATGAGTCCGAGCGCCAATTCGCCGACCTGCTCGATGCCTATGGCATCCGATGGGACTACGAGCCGACCACGTTCGTGCTTGAGGTCGACGCAACGGGCAACACCGTCGAGGCGTTCACGCCCGATTTCTACCTGTGTGACTTCGGCACCTATGTCGAGTTGACCACCTTGCGTCAGCCCTTGGTGACGAAGAAGAACCGCAAGGTCCGCCGACTGCTCGAAACGCACCCCGACGTCGCGATCAAGCTCCTGTATCGCAAGGACATCGAGCGGCTCGAGGCGAAGTATCGTCTCGCCGATGCCGCCTGAGGTCCCTCCGCTCGAGCAGTAGCGTCGCCGAAAGCTGCCGGTCGTCGGCTGCGGTCTAGGGGCGTTCGGGGAGCGGTGGCAGGACGTCGGTTGCCTGCTGGCGCAGCCAGTGGTCAACGAGCGTCAGCAGCATCATCGACTCGACCATCGGCACCGCTCGGGGCAACACACACGGGTCATGGCGGCCACGAGCGGCAAGGGTCGTGCCCTCACCGTCACGGGTCACGGTTTGCTGTTCGCTGGAGATCGTGCCGGTGGGTTTGAACGCAATGCGGGCGGTGATGTCCTCGCCGTTGCTGATGCCCCCCTGGATGCCACCGCTGTTGTTGGTCGTGGTGCGGATACGTCCGTCGTCGCCAGCCACGAACGGATCATTGTGGGCGAGGCCGCTGAGGCGAGTACCGGCGAAACCGCTGCCGATCTCGACACCCTTCGCCGCCGGAAGCGACATGAGTGCGCCGGCGAGAACGGCATCAAGCTTCTCGAAAACCGGTTCGCCGAGGCCGGCCGGAACGTTGCGAGCGACCGCCTTGACGACACCACCGAGCGAATCGCCGTCGCGGCGGGCCTGCTCGATCGCTGCCGTCATCCGTGCGGCAGCGGTCGGGTCGGGGCAGCGGGTGGGATCGGCTTCGACCTGCGCAAGGTCGACGGTGGAGCCGTCGACGGAGGCGTCGATGTCAGCGACCTGATCGACCCATCCGAGCACCTCAATCCCCGCCACGTGCGCAAGGAGCTTCCGGGCGATCGCCGCAGCGGCGACCCGGCCGATGGTCTCACGGGCTGAGGCACGTCCACCGCCGGCCCAATTGCGGAAACCGTATTTCGCGTCGTAGGTGAAGTCGGCGTGGGAAGGGCGGTAGACGTCGCGAAGGTGGTCGTAGGCGCCGCTGTTGTGGTCCTTGTTGCGGACGACGATTGCGATCGGCGTGCCGGTCGTGTAGCCCTCGAAGACACCCGACAGGATCTCGGCCTGGTCGGCTTCGTCGCGCTGGGTGACGAGTCGCGACTGGCCGGGACGGCGACGATCCAGGTCGAATTGGATCTCCTCCAGGTCGACCGGCAGGCGTGGTGGACAACCGTCGATGACGACACCGACGCCGCCGCCGTGGGATTCCCCGAAGGTGGAGACACGGAAAAGCGTGCCGAACGAGCTGGACATGGTTGCCAGTGTACGGCCCGGGGTCGGCCCGTCGACCGATGTTTCAGGCCTCGACGAGCCCGCGTCCGTCGATTGCCTTCCGACGCTCGGTGTCGGCGGTTCGGTCGTCGACCGCCTCGTTGGCGAGGAGTTCGGCATCGACGCGATCGTTCCAGGCCTGGACTTCGTCGACGATGTCGTCGGCACTCCAGCCCAATTCCGGGGCGATGAGCGCGGCGACCCGCTCCGCAATCTCCGTACCGCGATCCACCGTCTCGATGGAGATACGCATCCGGCGGGCCAGCACGTCCTCCAAATGGAGTGCGCCTTCGTGCCGGACGGCGTAGATGGCCTCGGCAGCGAGGTACCCACCACCGGGAAGGATTTCGTCGTGACCGGGTTCGTCATCGGCGATGTCGAGCACGGCAGGAACCCGTGACCCGTGACGCCAGAGCAGGCGTTCGACCAGGTGCTCGGGAAGATCGTGTTCACGAGCGAGTCGAGGCGCGGCGTGCTCCCAGGTTTCGCTCCAGGCATTTGCGCCGATCAACGGGACCTCGTCGGTGTTGGAACCGGCGACGGGTCGGTCGAGATCGGCAACGGCGGCGTCGACAGCGTCGGCCGCCATCACCCGGTAGGTCGTGTACTTGCCGCCGGCGATCGAGATCAGCCCGTCGGTGGGTTGAGCGACGGCATGCTCACGACTGAACTGGGTGGTGTCGTCGCCTTCTCCGGCGATGAGGGGACGAAGACCGGCGTAGACGCCGACGACATCGGTGCGGGTGAGTGGCGTCTGGAGCGCTGCGTTGGCCTGCTCGAGCAGGTAGTCGATGTCCTTCGATGAGGCGGCCGGGTGTGCGCGGTCGAGATCCCAGGTGGTGTCGGTGGTGCCGAGCAGCCAGTAGTCCCCCCACGGGATGATGAAGAGGACCGATGACGGTGTGCGAAGAACGACGCCGCTGTCGCCCTCGATCCGCTCGCGTGGCACGACGATGTGGACGCCCTTGGCGGCATGGACACGAAGTCCGGCTGGTCCCGCCATGTCCTGGATGTCGTCGATCCACACGCCGGTGGCATTGATGATGCGTTTCGCACGGATCTCGGAGGTTTCGTCGGACTCGATGTCGCGCACCACGGCGCCGACCACCCGGTCGCCGTCCTTGAGAAGGGACTCGACTCGGGTGGAGGTGGCGATCGCCGCACCATGATGGGCGGCGGTTCGGCCGACGGCCACCGTGTGACGGGCATCGTCGATCTGGGCGTCGTAGTAGAGGATTCCGCCGATCAGGCTCGATCGCCGGAGTCCGGGTACCAACTCGAGTGCCCTTTTGCGGCTCAGATGACGATGGCGGGGAAACTTCTTGCCACGGGCGAACGCCATGAGGTCATAGAGGAGCACGCCGGCGCCGTAGTAGGCCCGCTGCCAGATTCGACCTCGAAGCGGGATGAGGAAGGAGATCGGGCGCACGAGGTGCGGCGCGATCGAGGTGGTGTGCAAACCGCGTTCTTGGAGCGCCTCGTGCACCAGCGCGAAATCCATCTGCTCGAGGTAGCGCAGGCCACCGTGCATGAGTTTCGAAGAACGGCTGGACGTGCCGGAGGCGAGGTCGCGCTGCTCGACCAGACCGACGGAGAGCCGGCGGGTCGCCGCATCGAGGGCACAGCCGACGCCGGTGACACCGCCGCCGATGACCAGCACGTCGAGTTCGCCCTCGGACATACGTTCGAGGTCGCGCCGGCGCTGCTGGGGGTTGAGGGAACCGGGTTCGGGGGACATCTGCACGCCAGCGTATGCTCCGGGCCGGAACAGGGGGACGTGAATGCCGAATTTCGCCAGTATCTGGGAAGGGGTCGCCGACGCCGTGCCCGACGCAATCGCTGCTGCGCACGGCCTCGACTCGCACTCCTGGAGGGAGTTCGAGGATCGCAGCGCCCGAGTCGCCGCCGCAATCGACGCCGCCGGGATCGGCCACGACGACAAGGTCGGGCTCTACCTCTACAACGGGTTCGAATACGAAGAGGCACAATTCGCCGCGTTCAAACAGCGCGCCGTGCCGTGCAACGTCAACTATCGCTACCTGGCCGACGAACTGTCGTATCTGCTCACCAACGCCGATGCGAAGGCGCTCTTCTTCGACGTCATGCTCGCCGACCGTGTGGCGGAGGTCCGCGACCGCTGCCCTGATCTCCAGTTGATGATCCAGGTCGGGGGCGGCGAACTGCTCGACGGCGCTGTTCACTACGACGATCTCCTTGCGAACCACGAGCCGGCACCCCGAATCGAGCGGTCCGGTGATGACCTCTGGTTCCTGTACACCGGCGGCACGACTGGCAATCCCAAAGCCGTCATGTGGCCCCACGCCGAGCTCCAGAAGAGCGCGGAGGCGTTCTATCGCCCGCTCGGCCAGCCGGTTCCCACCACGGTCGAGGCCGCCGTCGCCGCCGCCGTCGAACTCCACGACCGCAACCGCACCACGCGGGTGCTCGCCGGGGCGCCGCTGATGCACGGCACGTCGGGCATCGTGTCGCTGCAGGTCCTGATGACCGGCGGTGCTGTGGCGACCCTTCCGAGCCGTTCGTTCGACGCGAAGGAACTGTGGGAGGTCGTCGCTCACCACCGACTGACCATGCTGGCGATCGTCGGCGAGGCATTCTCCCGTCCGATGCTGGAGGAACTCGATCGGGCGAAGGCGGCGGGGCAACCCCACGACCTCTCCAGCCTGTTCCAGATCATGTCCTCGGGTGTCATGTGGTCGAAGGAGTCCAAGACGCGATTCCTGGAGCACAAGAAGCTCACCTTGCTCGACACGCTCGGCTCCTCGGAGAGCCCGGGGCAGGGAAGCCAGCTCACCAAAGGCGATGCCGAGCAGGCCAAGACCGCCACGTTCGAACTCGGCGACACCACCGTCGTGATCACCGATGACGGTCGCATCGTCGAACCCGGGTCGGGCGAGCGAGGCCGCCTCGCCAACCGTGGCGTCGTGCCGCTCGGCTACTTCAAAGACGACAAGAAGACCGCCGAGACCTTCCCGACGATCAACGGTGTGCGCTACTCGATTCCCGGTGATTACGCGACGGTCGAAACCGACGGCACGATCACGTTGCTCGGCCGCGGATCGGTCAGCATCAACTCCGGCGGCGAGAAGATCTATCCCGAGGAGGTCGAGGAGGCGCTGAAGTCACACCCCGACGTCATCGACTGCAATGTCGTCGGTCTGCCCGACGAACGCTGGGGTCAGACCGTCAACGCCGTGCTCAGCCTCGAAGACGGCGCCGAGATCAGCGACGACGACCTCATCGCTCACGCCCGAACCCGCATTGCGGCCTACAAGACGCCGAAGCGCATCCTGCGGGTCGAGAGCGTCCTTCGCGGCCCGAACGGCAAGGCCGACTACACCTGGGCCAAGAAGACCGCCGAGGAGATCACCGGCATCTCCTGAGGCTCACAACTCGAGCAGCGCCTGCTCGATGACCTCGGGCAGCGCCGGGTGGATGTAGTACTGCCCACGGCTCATCTCATCGACCGTACGGCCGAACACCATGCCCTGAATCAGCTGCTGGATCAGGCTCGACGCCTGTGGGCCGCAGATGTGGGCCCCGAGCAGTGTGCGGGTGCGGGTATCCATCACCAGCTTCACGATGCTCGTGGTGTCCTCCATCGCCCAGCCGTACGCAGCGGAGCCGTAGTGCTGGACATGCGCCGTGTAGCTGATGCCAGCCTCGCGGGCCTGCCGCTCGGTCATGCCAACCGATGCCACCTGCGGGTGCCCGAAGACGGCGTGAGGAATGAGCTCGTGGTTGACCTCGGTCATCGAATCAGGGTTCGACAGGTTGTGGGCGACGACTCGTGCCTCGTGATTGGCCACGTGCTTGAGCTGCACCGGATTCGTGACATCACCGAGGGCGAAGACGCCGTCGATCGAGGTGCGGAGGTGGGTGTCCGTCACAACATAACCGGCATCGTCCATCGCATAACCGTGCTCGGCGAGTCGGAGCTGATCGCCGTTCGGGACCCGTCCCGTCGCAACGAGAACGGCATCGACCCGAAGTTCTTCTCCGTCGGGCAACAGTTCGAGCACGATGTCGTCGCCGTCGGTGCGAGCCGAGGCCACGTCGGTCATGAACCGGGTGTCGAACTTCTGTCGGTACGCCTCGGTGAAGGCAGTAGAAATCGCCTCGTCCTCGTTGCGGAGCATCGCATCGCTTCGAACGATGAAGGTGACCTCCGAACCGAGCAGGCCGAACACATTGCCGAGTTCCGTGGCGATGTAGCCGCCACCGAGTACAGCGAGTCGTTTCGGCAACTCGTCGACCCGCATGATCGTGTCGGAGGTGTGGTAGCCGACCTCTTCGAGCCCCGGGATCGGCGGAATGAAGGCTCGTGCGCCTGCCGCGATCACGATCTGCTCGGCCGTGATGATGTCGTCACCGACCTGCATCTCCTTGGGGCCGACGAAGGCCGCCGAATCCTGGTAGACGGTGACATTGTCGAGGCCCTTGCGATAGTCCTCACCGGCGGCGGCGATTGGATCGATACGGTCGAAGATCCGGTCGCGGATGGCTGTCCAGTCGGCCCCGTCGAAGGTGGTGCGCACGCCCAGCCGCGGGCCGGTGTGGGCGGCGAGTTCGGCGATCTCGGCGGCGTACACGAGCATCTTCGACGGNATGCAACCCACGTTCATNCAGGTGCCACCGAANAGGCCTCGCTCGACCATGGCGATATCGAGGTCGTCGTGCTCNGGNCCGATGATCGAGTTCCCGGATCCCGCGCCGATGATGACGAGGTCGTGCGTNCGCATGGGCGCAGGCTAGGCCGACCGATNCGGNGCGANGAACATCAGTCCGATGGCGANNNCCCGCTNCCCGCAGTCGGCNCGGGCGTCGGNGTGTGGANGAGCGNGGCTAGGGTCCGGTCATGACCGATCGCCCCGTNTCNGGCAANTGGTTCGAGGAGTTGACCGAGGGCCTCNTCATNCAGCACGTCATCCGTCGCACGATCACCGAAGCCGACAACATTGGCTTCACCACGATGACGATGAACCCGGCGTGGCTGCATCTCGACGCNGACTACGCCGCCAACGAGACCGAGTTCGGGAAACCGCTNGTGAACTCNCTGCTGACGCTCAGCCTGGCGGTCGGCATTTCNGTNCACGAGACNACCCTCGGNACCACCGTGGCCAATCTGGGNTTCGAGGAGAGCNTCTTCCCGGCGCCGGTCTTCCACGGNGACACCATTCGCGTCGAGACCGAGGTNCTGAAGCGTCGGGCGTCGTCGTCTCGGCCNAACCAGGGCGTGGTCACGTTCGANCACCGGGTGTTCAACCAGGACGACGTCCTCGTGTGTCGCNCCGTGCGAAACGCACTCATGCTGTGNCGNCCNGACGGCGGCTGATCAGTCGTCGGCCTGGGCGAGCACGCGNCGNGCCTGCNNNGCGACCGGCTCGTCGACCATCTGNCCTTCGAACGCAACCGANGCCACACCCTGNNCNTTGGCGTNGTCGTACGCCTNGAGGAGNCGGCGAGCCCGGTCGATCTCTTCACTNGACGGGAGGAAGGCCTCGTTGGCGATCGNNACNTGCGATGGGTGAATGCAGAGCTTTCCGNCGTAACCCATCGCACGCGCCTNNAGNCANTCTNGANGGCAACGNTCATCGTCGGTGAAGTCGGCGACGATCTGGTCGATCACCGTGACGTCGGCGAGACGGCCCGCGAGGGCAANCTGGGCNCGGGCNTAGGCGACCTCNTCGTTGGAGGCTGTGCGCACCCCGCCCAGNTCGGCGATGAAGTCCTCGGCGCCGAAGTAGNCNGCGCTGANCNCGTCGTGGGCNAGAAGGGNCCGNGCGTCAGCGACGCCGAGGGCGGTCTCGACNCCACCGATGACCGGCATGTCGAGNCCGNGGTCGGNNAGCCGNGNAGCGAGCGAGTCGAGGCCGNCGATGGTCTCGANCTTGGGNACNACGATGCCGGCGAGNCCTTCGGTCGGAAGGCTGTCGAGATCATCGTCGTGCCANGGCGTCGTNTCGTCGTTGACNCGAACCAGGATCGGGAGCTGNCCGGCCAGGTCGGCGACCGCCGAGCGCATCTCGNCACGACCGNTGTCCTTGGCNTCGGGNGGNGTGGCNTCCTCCAGGTCGATNACGATTGCGTCGGCGCCGGTGCGCGGCATCTTNCGCAGNAGGTCGGGNCGGACNGCCGGGGCGAACAGCAATGAGCGGAGACGACGAGGNAGCACGCTGGCACCCTACGCGCCGATCTGGCAGCGTGACGTCATGTCCGACGGGGGAGTGGAACGATGAAACAGCAGGGTGTGAACCGAGTCGTGATGGCCGTTCGNGATCTCGANGCCGGNCGGGCGTTCTACGAGGAGCTNCTCNNCTGCACNTTCCACTCNGCCAANGANGAGGAGGCGAGCGCGTTCGGCGTGCNGGTNCTGATGTCGTGGGACGGNGGNATCGAACTCGTCGCCCCGATCGAGGGAGCGGGAAGTCATGTCGACGCNATCCTCGACACCAAGGGGGAAGGCCTCATCGGCGTGGTGTGGGCCGTTGCCGATGCCGACCGNGCCAANGANGCGGCCGAGCGACTCGGCGTNCCCAGCTTCTTCACGCTGGACTACGACCAAGACCAGATCGACGCCAACCTNCAGGGTCGGTTCACGAAGTACTACCAGCACTTCCTNATGCCCTCGGGGCCGCTCGGCGACGCNCAGGTGCTCGTCGGCGAGTTCGAGACGCCGGACTGAGCGTCAGATCGAGATCGCGAACTCCGGNGGGGTGGCCTGNTCGACGATCGGGTCNACCNGGNTGNTGAACGTCGGGAANCGGCGCTGGGCCTGCCGGCGATACTTCGTGGTCGAATGCTCCGGNTCGGTNTCGAACTCGGGGATCACCTGCTGGCCNAAGACCTCGATCATCTCCAGCACCTGCTCGTGCGCGAAGCCTTCGTCGGGGGTGCCGAACGTGACCTGGGTGCAGCCGACNTCCTGGTAGGCCTGNAGCTGCTCGCANACTTCNTCNGGGTTTCCGCACAGCATGTANCCCTCGGCGATCGCCCAGTCGAGGGTGGCGTCGTCGANNTCGGCGTGNGCNCGGGCGTTCGGCCACACGATGGCGTCGGGGCTCTGCGGCATNGAGTCGTGGTAGAGGTTCACCATCGTNACCCGGTAGCCGCGAAGGTTGCGNTTCGCCATGGCNCGCGCNTCCTCGCGGTCCTCGAGGCAGATNACGGCGTTGGTCATCATCACGTTGTGGTTCTGGAACTGNCCGACNGGNTCGNTGACGTTCTCGGCCGCNTCGAGGTAGGCGTCNACCCGNCCCTTCAAGTTNTGGATCGGTTCNAAGTTGAAGGCGATCGCNCCGAGGCCCATGGCGCCGGCCTTNGCGTAGGTNGCGGGATTGCCGCACGCCACCCACATCGGGGGNTGGCCCTCGCCGTAGGGCTTCGGGAGGATGTTGTGAGGCGTTGGNACCGAGAACGCCTCNCCATGGTGCTCGTANTCCTTNTGTTCCCACATGCGCGGGATCTCGCGNATGACCTCGTCCCACATGGCCTTGGTCTCGGTGAGTTCGGTGCCGTTGAANGTCCGGACCTCGTGGCTGCCGGCGCCCCGACCGGTGCCGAACTCGAACCGNCCCTCGGAAAGGTGGTCCATCATCGCNGCTCGTTCNGCGATGCGAACCGGNTGNTCCTTNCTCGTCGGGAANGAGGTGATGGCCGAGCCGACNTGGATCTGGTNGGTNCGTCCGGCGACGTANCCCATCACCGGATACGGCGCGGACATNTGGCTGTATTCNGTGAGTCCGTGGTGNTCGCCGAACCAGGCGTACTTCCAGTTGTGGCGATCACCGAGCACGGCGTACTCGGCNTCGCGCATGAGCATCAGATGCTCAGANTCGGGATCGTGTGCTGCNGGNCCCGGCAGGTATCCGTTGAAGAACAGCCCGAACTCCATGTCGCCCCCTCGGCATCGTGTCGGCGGGATAGACGCTACGGGGGCGGCAGTGAGCGAGCAAGAACTCGACGGTTCCGTCAGCCGGGCGTAGGGCTGGCGTACCACCGGCTACACCGTTGTCAGGAGCGCAATCATGCCGAGGCCGTTGATCAGGGCGTGGGTGATAATCGAGGCACCGATGCGTCCGGTGAGCAGTCGTCCCAGGCCGAGCGCGATGCCAAGGGTGAACAGCACGGGGAACCGACTCGGTTCGAAGTGGGCCGCAGCAAAGGCGGCGGAGGTGATGAGCAACACCCACCATTCCGACATTCCTCGCTTCAGTAGGGCGCTCCACCACAGGCCCCGGTACACGAGTTCCTCGATCACCGGGACGGCGGTGGCGGCGAACACGGCGACGAAGACGATCCAGATCGTGAGGCCCGACTCGTCCGCATCACCGAGGAGCCCGTCCGACCCCTCTGACGAATCGTCGAGTCCTTCATCTGCGGCGTCTTCGAGGAGTTCCGCAACGCTCGCTGTCGGCGTCTCCGCGCCCAGTTCGTTCATGGCGGCGACAACACCGGCGACGGCGAGAAAGCCGCCGACCACCAGCACGGGCCCGATCAGCCAGTCGATCTTCCGAACGGCCATCCCGTAGTCGCGGTCGATTCCGGTGCCCTTGCGCCTCGCGACCAACCACACAAAACCGCCCTGAGCGATCTGCGGGCCGGCAACGAGGAGTGGGAGCCACGGCGAGTTCAGGGCCGCGTCGGGAGCGACCAGTGCCATGATCCCGACCAGCACGATCGACGTCACGACGAAGACACCGAAACTGGCGAAGGCGTCGCCGAGTCCCCACCGGGCGGACGGCGGGAACGGGATCAGTGGTGGCCGACCCTGGTCCTTCCACTCGCTTGCACCCCCGGACGGATCCGGTGTTGGAGGCGGGGGAGGAGGTGGTGGGGGCGGGAGTGACGACTCGGCCATCGAGTGGCGAGGGTAGTTGTCACTCAGGGGTGCAGGTCACCGCGGTCGTGCAGGTTCATCGCCGGGAACGGCCCGAAGAAGCCGTGCTCGTAGAGGCCGTACCCGACCTGATCCCCGTACGTGAACTCGCCGACGGAATCGACGACCCCGTACTGGGCGAGGCCTCGGATCTCGTCGACCGGGTAGGTCAGCGCTTGCACAACCTCGTCGTCGCCTTGCCACATACCGTGGCGCCAGTCCTCTTCGAAGCCGTAGCCGGTGCCGATCGAGATGAAGTTGGTGACGAGCGGCTTGGCGGCGATCGTGATCGGACCCTCGGGCGCATCGGGCATCGTGATGCGGCTTCCCGAAAGCAGACGGGTGTTGGAGATCATGTCGTGATCCCACTCGGGAGTTCCGAGCCACTCGACTGGCCGTTCTGGGTCGGCCCAAACCCGGACGGCCTCTTCAAGGGGACGAACCCCGTCGGGGCGCTGGTGGCACATGTAAACGATCGAGTGGTCGCCGAAATCGATCGGCATGTAGTTCCACATGCCCGGCATGACCGAGATCGACTGCCGGATGCCGTCGGGCTGCTTCTCACCGACAGGACGGACGCCCCAGGAACGATCGCGGCTGCCACCGCAGCGATCGGGCGTGACGGCGATGTCCTCGCCGGCGACGGTGAGCGTGCCCTCCCAGCGGCCCATCTGCGCGAACCGCTGGGTGTCGAAGACGACCGTGCCCCTGCTGCGCAGATACTGGCGCGGTTCCTCGAAGGCAGGGATCGATGCCGTCCAGGTGACGTCCATGGCGATGTCGGCGTCGTTCGGCTCGACGATCACCCGGAGCTTCTCGAGCGGTTCGATGATCTCCACCCGCATCGGGCCGACCGAGATGTCCATACGGTCCTCGAGCGGCTTCGAGGTCCGCATGATGCGCTGGGTGCCGTCCTTCGTGACCGCCAGAAACGCGTCGGTCGTGCCCAGGTTGGGGTACTGCCCGAGCCCGAAGATAGCGAAGTACTCGTCGGATGACGGGTGCAGGTTGAAGTAGTAGCGGTCGTAGAAGTTGCGGTCGGACGTGGCGACGTGGCGGATGAACTCCGAGGTCTGATGGACGGGGTAGTCGTCCCAACCGGATACCGAACGTTCTGCAGTCATGAGAGGACGGTAACTCGCTGGTTCACGGTGGACCCAATGCTCGCGGTACCGTTTCGTGCGTGACGAAGACCCGTGTACCCGCCGTCGACGGCCTCTTTACCGAGGTCGACGGCGTCGCCCACCTGATCGGGGCGAAGACCCCCGACCGGGAGTCCTACTTTTTTCCTGCTCACCTGCCCGGCATGGCGGGCGGTGACCCGGCCGCGGTCGGTGCCGAACTCGAAGAGGTGCTGCTGTCGAACACCGGCACGGTCTGGAGCTACACGACGAGCTCCTATGCGCCGCCGCCTCCGTTCGTCGCCAACACCGACCCCTACGAGCCGATCACCATCGCTGCGGTGAAGCTCGAGCGGGAGCAGATGGTGGTGTTGGGACAGTGCACGCAGGGCATCACGCCTGACGATCTCGAGATCGGTATGGAGATGGAGCTCTACATCGACGTGCTCAACGAAGACGACGAGCACGAGTACACCGTGTGGAAGTGGCGCCCTCGAGGCACCGCCGGCACGACCGACACCGCAGCTGAGGGGAACTGATCATGGACGAACTCGCGATCATCGGCGTCGGGATGCACCCCTGGGGGAAGTGGGGGCGCAACTTCGTCGAGTACGGCACGGTTGCTGCTCAGAAGGCGCTCGACGAAGCCCGAGTCGACTGGAACGACGTCGGCTACATCTCCGGCGCGATCACGGTGCGAAACGGGTACCCCGGCTATGTCGCCGGTGCCACGTTCGCGCGAGCGCTCGGGTTCAACGGGGCGCAGGTGGCGTCGAGCTACGCAGCGTGCGCCTCGGGCGTCACCGCCCTGCAGGTCGCTCGCGGCCAGATCTTGTCCGGCGCCACCGACGTTGCGCTGATCATCGGCGCCGACACCACACCGAAGGGCTTCCTGAAGCCCAATGAGGGCGACCGCCCGGACGACACCGACTGGCTGCGCTTCAAACTCGTCGGCGCCACCAACCCGGTGTACTTCGGCCTCAATGCCCGTCGCCGCATGGATCTCTTTGGCGCCACCCAGGAGGATTTCGCCCGGGTGAAGGTCAAGAACTCTCGTCACGCCGTGCACAACGAACTGGCGCGCTTCACCAAGGAGTACGACATCGAGGATGTGATGAACTCGCCGGTCGTCTCCGATCCGCTCCGGTTGCTCGACATCTGTGCGACCTCCGACGGCGGTGCCGCCCTCGTGGTCTGCTCGATGGAGTACGCCAAGGCCCACGGCCACGCCGCTCCCGTGCGAATCGCAGGTCTGTCCACGGTCACACCCGTCTATCCCGACACTGTGATCGACCTGCCCTACATGGCCACCGACTCGGCGGGCGCCACGCCCGAACCGTTGCGAGGCTTCAAGCAATCGATCGGCGACAAGGTGTACGAGGAGTCCGGTCTCGGCCCTGACGACGTCGATGTCGCCGAGGTCTACGACCTGTCATCCAGCCTCGAGCTCGACTGGTACGAGCAACTCGGTTTCTGTGCCGAGGGCGAGGCGGAGAAGCTCCTGCGCGACGGTGTCACCGAGATCGGCGGCCGCCTTCCCGTCAACCCGTCGGGTGGCCTTGGTGCGTTCGGTGAGGCGGTGCCCGCCCAGGCGATCGCCCAGGTGTGCGAGCTCACCTGGCAGCTTCGGGGCGAGGCCGGGAAACGCCAGGTCGAGGGCGCCCGCGTCGGCATCTCCGCCAACCAGGGCCTGTTCGGCCACGGTTCGTCAGTGTTGGTGCGCCGATGACGATCCACCAGTCGGTCACCGCCGAGGGAGTCCTCGAGCTGGTCATGGACAACCCGAAGGTCAACGCGCTCCCGATCGCGGACACCCAGGCGATCGCCGAGCTGCTCGACGGAGTGAAGCATCGCCCGGAGATCACCGCCGTGATTCTCACCGCCACTGGTCGCGGCTTTTGCGCCGGCGTCGACATCAAGGAGATGCAGTCGATGCCGGGCCACGAGGGGATCCTGGGAGTCAACCGGGCGTGCGCCGAGGCTTTTCGGGCCGTCTACGAATGCGCCGTCCCGGTCGTGTGTGCCGTCAACGACTTCTGTCTCGGGACCGGCATCGGGTTGGCGGGCTCCGCCGACATCGTGCTCGCCGCCGAAGGCGTGAAGTTCGGGCTGCCCGAAGTCGACAACGGGGCCTTGGGCGCCGCCACACACCTCGGTCGCCTGGTGCCGGAGAAGCATCTTCGGTGGATGCTCTACAGCTGTGAGCCGGTCTCGGCCGAGCAACTGCAGGAGTGGGGCACCGTGCTCGATGTCGTTCCGGCCGGCGAATTGATGGATCGCGCTCGTGAGATCGCCGGCGTAATCGCCTCGAAGGCCGCCCCGGTGATCCGAGCGGCAAAGGCATCACTGCTCGGCATCGATCACGCTCCGATGAACTCGTACCGCTTCGAGCAGGGGTTCACCTATGAACTCAACCTGCAGGGCCACGGCGACGAAGCCCGCGACGCGTTCCTACGGGGCGAGCGAGACGCGAACTCGGCGGCAGACTGACGCCACTGGTCCGAGCGCGTCGGCGACGGCGTCGAGGTCGGTCCCCGGTCTCGGAACCACAACGATCGCGCCGCCTGAGCCGCAGAATTTCGCCGCCGCGCCCGCTGCTCGTGCGGCCGCGACGAGGGCTGCTTGGTCGTCGTCGAGCGTGAAGATCGTGCGGCGCAGATCGAAGTTGGCATCGACCGCATCGCAAAGCGTCGTTGTGTCGCCGTCGAGAAGTGCCTGACGGCCGGTTTCGGCGATCTCGGCAAATCCGGCGATCGACTGCCGCACTGCCGAGTCGCCGGCGCTCCAGCGCTCCCAGACCGCTCGATGCACGTCGCCTGAGGGCGTGCCGGGCTCCTCGGGCCAGGCGAGGAGCAGCGGCGGGAGGAGATCGGGATCGAGCGACTCGTGGGTGCCGATTTCGTCGGGGCCGGAGAAGTCCATGTACTGGAGGCCTCCCAGGGCCTGGATGACGCGATCCTGGGGGCCGGCGACGATGCCGAGATCCTCTCGTTCGATGTCCCAGGCGATCCGTGCCATCTCGAGCGGATCGAGACCGAGGTCAAGGTGGGCGTCGAGCGCCCGCAGCGTTGCGAGCAGGATGGCGCTCGAACCGCTGAGGCCCGATTGCACGGGCACGTCGGTCGTCAGCCCGAGCGCGATCGCCCCTTTCGAGGGGGCGACTCGGGCGATCGCGAGTCGCTGCAGGTCCGCAACGTCGGGCTGGAACGACGCCGGGGCGTAGAAGACGGTGTCGGTCACCGTCGCGACCGTCTCGAACGTGTCGATCGTGGCGGCGAGGACCTTCCCGCCGTAGAGGTCACCAGGGTTACCGAGAAGCCCGATCCGGGCCCGGGCCCGGCCGACCGATGCGGACATCAGCGACGGTTTCTTCGCAGCCGCAGCGGGTTGCACGTCGAGAGGTTAGGCACGAACGGGAGCGTAGCGAACGGTGTTGTCCGCCAACCAGGGGCATCGGACTAGCGTCGTCCGGGTGCGTGAAGAGGTGACCCTGTACGAAGCCGTCGGCGGTGAGCCCTACTTCTCCGCCCTCGTCGAGCGGTTCTACGGCGAGGTCGCCGCCGATGACCTGCTCCGGCCGATGTATCCCCGCGATCTTTCAGGCGCCGAGGAACGGCTCCGGCTGTTCTTGATGCAGTACTGGGGCGGGCCCACGACCTACTCGGACGAGCGTGGGCATCCTCGGTTGCGGATGCGCCACAACCCCTATCGAGTCGACCTCGCGGCCCGCGACGCATGGCTGCGCTGCATGATCACTGCGCTCGAAGCGGATCCGCCGGCCGAGCCGATGCGCTCCGCGATGATCGAGTACTTCGTGCGCTCAGCCGACTTCATGCGCAACACCGAGGAGTCCGACGGCGGCGTGTGAGCGCCCTGTCCGGCCTCGCCCGATCGGTTGTCATTTGGCCTCACTGGGGTCAGGGATCCATGACTTCCGCGTCATTCTGCGGCAAAGTAGATGCAGGGACAGGCGGAAATGCTTGACTCACGGCGCGATTTCGACTCGCGTGTAACCCAGTCTCCGCGATTGCCGTGGAACAAAGCAAGGAGTACCAATCATGAACAAGGGCGAACTCGTCGCAGCGATGGCCGACTCGGCCGGCATTTCCCAGAAGGATGCCGGTGCGGCGCTCGACGCGATGTTCGAGACCATCGCG
>PABW01000109.1 GCA_002699625.1 Acidimicrobiaceae bacterium | reverse complement strand
GGTGGTCAGATCATGCGGCTGGTCGACGACGAACTCGTGAGCGCTGATGGCTCGGAACGCCGACCCGTCGTCTGCACCGGGTGCGGCTCCACGACTCTCAAGACGCTCCGAATGGGGGTCGAACGAGCCCGCGAAGAACTCGAGGCCTTCCTCGGCGAACCGGTCGACGAGATCACGGCGGCATCGGAGCAACGCCCCCAGCGACGGGTTGCGATTGGCACGGAGGCCGTGCTGCACCGGATCGATCGGGCTGACGTGGTCGTGTTCCTTGATTTCGATCAGGAGTTGTTGGCCGTGCGCCAGCGCGCCGCTGAGCAGGCGATGGCGATGATCTCTCAAGCGGCGCGGCTGGTCGGCGGCCGGGGGAGTGGTGGCCGTGTCGTCGTCCAGACCCGGCAGCCCGAGCACGAGGTGATCCTTGCAGCAGGACGCGGCGATCCGTCGTTGGTTGCCGTCGCCGAGCGCGATCGTCGCCGACCGCTGCGGTTGCCGCCCTACGGAGCTCAGGTGTCGNTCAGCGGCGAAGGCGCCGCTGCGTTGATCGACAGNTTCGNCACGGTGGAGGGNGTGCAGGTCCGCGGACCGCTCGATGNTCGCTGGNTGCTTCGCGCCGANAGNCACNNCNCGATCCTCGATCGCCTCGCCGAGATCGAACGTCCNGCCGCCCGCGTGCGGATCGACGTCGATCCGCTGCGAGTATGACGGCGTGGNTCAACGTCAGCGCCGNCTGTTCTTGTCCGTTCTCGCCGTGCTCGGCGTGATCGGCTTCNTCCTNGTGTTCGGCGANCGGACCNCGGGGCCNCCCCTCGAGAGTGTGGTCAGTGCCGAGGGGCTNGTCACGGAGNTCCCCGAGGGGTGGGTCCANAGCGAACAGTTNGCGTTCGAGTGGCAGCCGATCGCNGGNAATCCGATCGCCGAGGTCTTCGACAAATGGACNGTCGCCCGNGCGTGTGGNCCNGNTGGGTGCNANGAACGNTCGCTCGACGAGTGGCTCGAGATCGGGGANTCGNTGCCCACGTTCGTNCAGGCCGTCGCNGCNGACTCCGGCCTGACGATCAANCGNGANGAGTTCGGCGACGATCACCGGGTTGTCGAGGGCACCACNGCAGCCGAGACCACCATCGTCTATGTCGCCGCATTCNATGACGGGTGGGATTTCTATGTCGAGTGNGGCCTGTCGCTCGGNGTGCGCGGCGACGAACGNCTGATCGACGAGATCGTCGAGGTGTGTCGNGCCACGGTGCCGGTCGGGGAGTGATCAGCNCGAGACGGNGNGTCGCTNCGTCGANTGTCCGGCTGCAGGTGGCGCACCCATGACGGCCGAGGTCGACGACCGATGGNCGGGCCTGTTCAGCGNGACCAGCTTCGCCGNCGGGCCTCGTAGATCGCGATCGAGGCGGCGTGNGCGACNTTGAGGCTGCCNACCTTGCCGAGCTGNGGGATGAAGGCGNCGCCGTCGCATGCGGCGAGCGTNGCCGGAGTGCAGCCCCGGTCTTCGTGGCCGANCACGAGNGCGACGTCGGTCTCCATCGGGATCTCGTGGAGGGGAAGGGCATCGCTCGTCANNTCGATCGCNATGACCTGGTAGCCGTCGGCTNGGGCTGCTTCGACCGCAGNGACGCCGGAGTCGAACTCGGTCCAGGTGAGGTANCGNGCGGTGCCGAGCGCGGTCTTGTTGACCTTGTCGTGGTCGGGAGCNGTCGCGCTGCCGAGGTAGAGATGGTCGACTCGTTCGGCCGCNGCGGTGCGCACGATCGCTCCGACGTTGAACGGGTTGCCGACNCCGTCGAGCACGAGCGCGAGNCGGCCGTCGGTGCGGCGGCGCCANNCTCGGTGGAGCCGCTTCATGCCCGTGCCGTCGAGTTGTGTCACGTGTTCNCNCTCGCNCCGACCTGAAGGATACGGAAGCCGGCGCGGCTCGTGATCCGGTCGACNGGATGNCCGACCCCCTCGAGCCAGCGAGCGAGCGAGTCGCTCCCGAGATGCTTCTGCACNACGAGATGCGCAACGCCNTCGGGGGTCATCCGNGTCAGCCAGNGGTCGAGGAGGTCGTNAAGTGCCNGCTTGCCGATTCNGATCGGNGGATTGGAGATGATGCGATCGAANCGCACGTCGTNGNNCACCNCGTCGGGTGCTGCGACGGTGATCCGATCCNCNGCATCGATCGTTGCGGCGTTGGCNGCGGTGAGCCGACGNGCNCGCTCGTTGACNTCGACCGCCCAGANTCGGGCGTGAGGCGCCCGNAGCGCNGCGACNCAGGCGATCGGNCCCCAGCCNCAGCCGAGGTCGAGGATGGTGCGGTCGGCCNNCGTGAANGNNGGTGNNTCCTGGAGGAGCANTTTTGTGCCGGCNTCGAGATGCTCGGCGGAGAAGACACCTCGGTCGGCGGTCANGGTGATGGCGAGGTCGGGCAGGCTGACCTCGACGGGACGCGGATCCGAGGCGACGGACGGNTNGTNATCGAAGTACTGACCGGNACNCACCCCGTCGACGGTAGCGGGGTCTGCGGTGGGTAGATTGGACGCATGGCTGCGTACGACATNCGAGTCATCGGCGATCCGGTTCTGCGCCAGAAGGCGAACGACGTGNCCGAGATCGACGGCGCGCTCGTGAAGCTCGTCGACGACATGCTCGAGACGATGTACGCNGCNCCCGGCATCGGCCTGGCCGCACCGCAGGTCGGCGTCGACAAACGCCTCTTCGTGTGGGANATCGGCNACGGCCCCAACGCCATGGTCAACCCNGANATCATCGAGGGCGACGGTGAGTGGGTCTTCGAGGAGGGCTGTTTGTCGGTNCCCGGCCTGTCCTGGGAGATCGTGCGTCCGAAGAAGATCCACATCGTCGGCCGAGATCTCGATGGCAACGAGATGACCTACGAGGCCGACGANCTCGAGTCGCGCATGTTCCAACACGAGATGGATCANCTCNACGGTGTGTTGTTGATCGAGCGACTCGACGAGGACACTCGCAAGGCGGCCCTNAAAACGCTGCGCGANCTGCAGATCGGNNNGCCCNAAACGAAGCCGGCCGGNGGCGGTCTCACCCTGCCGTGAGCACCACCACCCNATGAGCGCTGCGCCGCCGGACGTCATCCGGCGGATCGTCTACCTGGGTACGCCGGGNNTGGCCGTTCCGCCGCTCCGGGCTCTNGTCGATGCCGGCTATGAGATCCCNCTCGTCGTGTCGCGNGCCGACGCCCGCCGCGGCCGTGGAACGCAACGGATGCCCTCNNCGCTGAAGGCGGCGGCGCTCGANCTCGGGCTGCCCGTGACCGACCGGCTGGCCGACCTCGACGAGGTCGAGGCCGANCTNGCNGTGGTGGTCGCGTACGGACACCTCATCCCGGAGNCGATGCTCNGCCGGCTTGCGTTCGTGAACCTTCACTTTTCGCTNCTGCCGCGCTGGCGCGGTGCCGCTCCCGTCGAGCGGGCGATCCTNGCNGGNGATNCGANCACCGGCGTGTGTNTGATGGATCTCGACATCGAACTCGACACCGGCGCNGTGTACCGCCGNACGGAGACCCCGATCGGCGATGACGAGACGCTCGACGAGNTGCGAGGGCGGCTGGTCGAGATCGGCACCGACCAGCTCGTTCGAGCGCTCGCCGATGGCTTTGGTGAGCCCGAGCCCCAGGTCGGCGANCCGGTCTACGCNGCGAAGATCACCGCTNCNGAACGCGAGATCGACTGGAGTCAGTCGGCCGTGGCGATCCACCGNCGGGTGCGGGTCGGNGGNGCNTTCACCACGTGGAACGGCAAGCGGTTCAAGATCCATCGCACTCGCCTTGCNGCCGNTTCCGATTCCGGGGTCGTNGTCTCGACCNCTGCCGGCCANCTGGAACTCCTCGACGTCCAGCCCGAGGGCAAGCCCCGTATGGACGCTGTNTCGTGGGCCAACGGCGCCCGNTGGAGCGCCGACCAGGCGTTCGGCTCGTGAGCGACCCNATCNACGACCCTCGCCGGCTCGCCATCGCAGCGATCGTGCGNATCGACGACGANGGTGCNTACGCCAACGTCGTNNTGCCGAAGATGNTGGGNGACACGACGATGGAGGCNCGCGACAAGGGCTTTGCGACGGAGCTCGTNTACGGCTCCACCCGCATGAAGCGGCGNCTCGACCATCTNGTCGACCGCTTCCTGCTCGAACCNCCGCCGCCATCGGCCCGCGCCGCATTGCGGATNGGNGCGCACCANCTGCTCCATCTCGACACNCCNCCTCATGCTGCGGTNTCGGCNACCGTCGCCGCNGCNCCGAAACGCTTTCGNGGCCTGGTCAACGCCGTGCTCCGCAAGGTGGCNGCGGCGGTGACGGAGGGNGTGTCGTTCCCTTCGGTCGGNACCGANCTGAGCTACCCGGACTGGATCGTCACCCGACTCGGTGCCGACCTNGGNGANGAGCGNGCACNTGCGGCGCTCGAGACGATGAANNTCGCAGCAGAGGTCCACNTCCGCGACGACGGCTATGTGCANGACCCGAGTTCCCAGGCGGTCGCTGCCGCCGTNCCGGTGTCGACNGGCGACNTCGTCCTCGATGCCTGCGCNGCGCCNGGCGGGAAGGCCACGGCGATCGCCGGTNCGGGTGCTCNGGTGATCGCCGCCGACTCGCGCCACTCCCGNGCCGGTCTNATCGTNGCGAANCGCCNCCGCCTCGATCTCGACGATCTTCACGTCGTGCAGGCCGACGGTGCNNNGCCGCCGTACNCCGACNCCACGTTCGATGCGGTGCTCGTCGACGCCCCGTGCAGNGGGCTCGGGGCGCTGCGCCGNCGTGCCGANGCCCGCTGGCGGATCCNGCCCGNNGATGTCGANGAACTCGCCGANCTNCAGCAGCNGATCCTGCTCGCCTCGGCGCCGCTCGTGAAACCGGGCGGNTCNCTCGTCTACAGCGTCTGCACACTCACGAAGGCCGAGTCGGTCGANGTCGTGGCGGCCACCGCTGGTGCGCTTGCCGCGCTCGGCTTCCGTGCCGACCTCCCGGCGGATGGCGGCTGGGAGCCCTACGGCCCGGACACGCTGGTGGTGGTCCCCGGTGCCGCCACCGATGGCATGGCGCTCGCCCGNTGGCGTCGNGCCTGAGCACTGCACCGTGNTCNGCCGTGCTCGCTAGGGTGCCGNCATGAGNTCCGAGCAGCGGTTGTCGGTGAANATCGTGACCGTGTCCGANGGTGTCGTCGCCGGCACTCGGGANGACGCGTCCGGCNAGGTCCTCGAGCAGTACTTCACGGAGCAGGGTTGGAACGTCGTNGAGCGCGCCCTNACCGAGGACGGTGTCGANCCNGTCGCGGCGACACTTCGGCGTCTCGCCGACGGTTTCCACGGGCTCATCGTCACCACNGGGGGCACCGGCTTNGGCCCACGGGATCGCACGCCGGAGGGNACGAAGGNCACACTCGATCGAGANGCGCCCGGCCTCGCCGAGGCGATGCGGTTGATCAACCCNCTCGGCCGCCTCAGTCGCGGNGTCGCNGGCACACTCGGCACCAGCCTGATCGTGAATACNCCGGGCTCGTCGAAGGGCTGTGTCGAGACCATCGGTGCCGTCATCGACGTCCTGCCCCACGCNGTGACGCTGCTNGTCGACAANNACGATCCGCATCCCTCGGGNGAGGGCCAAGGCCACGGTTCCGGTCACGGATGATCGACNACCTGGCGTTCATGGAGCGAGCGGTCGCCAACGCCGCCCGGATCCGCCACTCGACCTCACCCAACCCCTGGGTTGGNGNCGTTGTCGTCGCCCTCGACGGGCAGGTCTTCGATGGCGCCACCGAACCNCCCGGCGGCCGCCACGCNGAGCGNGTCGCGCTCGATGCCGCCGGNCCCGACGCGGNACGCGNTTCGACGCTCTACACCACACTCGAGCCGTGTGATCACACCGGTCGCACCGGTCCGTGCAGTCACGCCCTCGTCGAGTCCGGCGTNGCTCGGGTCGTCATNGGGGTCGGTGATCCCGACAGTCACGTCGCCGGCAAGGGCATCAGCACGCTCGAGGCGGCGGGGATNGAGGTCACCGTCGGCGTCGGTGCCGATCTCGTCGCCGAGCANCTNGCCCCGTACCTCCACCANCGACGAACGGGNCGTCCATTCGTGGTCGCCAAGCTTGCCGCCAGCCTCGATGGCCGNACGGCAGCGCCCGACGGCACCTCGCAGTGGATCACCGGACCNGAAGCNCGCGCCGANGCCCATCGACTCCGTGCCGAGAGCGANGCNATCCTCGTNGGNGCCCGCACNGTGCGCANCGACGACCCGGCGCTCACGGTCCGCGACTGGCANGCNNCGGANGGCACTCCNCCGGCGCAAGATCCACTCCGGGTGGTGCTCGGCACGGCGGTGNCCAACGCCCGGGTCCANCCNTGTTTGTCCTGGGACGGNCCNATCGATCGNCTGCTCGAACATCTGGGCGACGACGGNNTCGTGCAGTTGATGGTCGAGGGTGGAGCNCAGGTCATCGGTGATTTNCATCGNGCCGGACTCATCGACCGGTTCGTGCTNTACCAGGCCCCCGTCCTGTTNGGTGGCGANGACGCCANAGGNCTCTTNACCGGCGCGGGTGCACCCTCGATCACNGCGGTCGATCGGGGNGAGATCGTCTCGGTCGANCGTGTCGGNGCCGACCTGCGGATCGAGTTNAAACCCGNAGTTTGATGGCCGTCGGCCGGTAGCCTCGNCGGGGTTCGCCCCCTGNACCCAAGGACCCGCCGTGCTGAACCTCGTCCTCCCNAAGGGCTCGCTCGAGAAGGCCACCATGGANCTCTTCGAGGCCGCCGACCTTCCGGTCGAGCGGTCGTCGTCGGTNGCCTACAAGGCTTCGATCAATGACCCCCGCATCGCNTCGGTGCGGATTCTCCGTCCCCAGGAGATCCCGACCTATGTNGCCGAGGGGCTCTTCGACCTCGGCATCACGGGCCGCGACTGGATCGAAGAAACCTCGAGCCAGGTCGAGTCGCTCGGCGAGTTGAAGTACTCGAANGCCACCGCCAAGCCNGTGCGCATCGTNATGGCGGTGCCGGAGGACTCNCCGTGGCAGACGATCGCCGACCTGCCGGCGGGGGTGAAGGTCTCGACCGAATATCCCGAGATCACGAAGCGCCACCTCGAGGCCGCCGGTGTCGACGCCGACGTCCGTCTCTCGTACGGNGCCACCGAAGCAAAGGTNCCCGACATCGTCGACGTCGTGGTCGACATCACCGAGACCGGCCGGGCCCTCAAGGCCGCCGGCCTNCGCATCATCGAGACCCTCGTCACCAGCTACACCGAGTTGATCGCCAACCCGGCGTCGTTCGCCGACCCGGAGAAGGCCCACGCCATGCGTCAGATCCACACGCTCCTCCAAGGCGTGCTCGACGCNCGCGGCAAGGTGCTCGTGAAGATGAANGTNTCNGCCGANGCGCTCGANGAGGTCATCGAGATCGTGCCGTCGCTCAAGTCGCCCACCGTGAACGAANTGTTCCGTGGNGCGGGNTACGCGGTCGAGACGGTCGTGCCCAAGGACGAGATCAACATCTTGATCCCGCAGNTGCGCGACAAGGGCGCCACCGACATCGTCGAGCTCCCGATCTCGAAGATCATNCCCTGATCCTCGCGTGATGCCGTGAGTGCCAGCGCCGTTCTNCTGGTGTTGGCTGCGTCGTTCGGACACGCGCTCTGGAACGCACGAACCCATAGTGGTGTGGACCGCCTCGGCACGCTTGTCGTTTCGTTTTACGTCGGTGCGCTCTGGTTGACCCCGTGGATCGTCCTCGATCCACCGTTCGAGGTCTGGAGGTTGCTCCTGATCAACGGGCTGCTCCTTGCGTCGTATATGACGGCGTTGGCGGCGGCCTACGACCGGGGGGCGCTCGCCGTGGCCTACCCCGTCGCCCGCGGTTCTGCGCCGCTCGTGGTGGCCGCGCTCGGCATCTGGCTGCTCGACCAGGTGCCGACGCCCTTCACCGTGGTCGGTGCAGTGCTGGTCGCGATCGGGCTCGTGATGATCGGCAATGTCGGGTGGAACACCGGTCAGCGGCAGTCGCTCGTGCTGGCGCTCGCGACCGGTGCTGTCATCGGCGGCTACACGCTCGTCGACGCGCGGGCGGTCGAGGACGTGAATGGCTGGGCGTTCTTCGCCATGTCGTCGTACCTGGGCGCCACGCTCGCGATCATCGGCAATCGGCTTCCGATCGAACGGCTACGGGCCTCGCTCCGGTCAGGTGCTTCCGTCGGTCTTGCCTCGTCGACGAGTTATGCGCTCATCCTGTTGGCCTACACCCGCGCCGACGCAGCGAACGTGGCGACGCTCCGCTCGACCTCGATCCTCTTCGGGCTTGCGCTGGTCCCTCGGACATTGACCCGCCCGCTCGTCGTTGGCGCGGTGGTCACCGTCGTTGGTGTGGCGCTGGTGACGCTGTAGGTCAGCGCCAGGAGTTTCAGGCCTCGGTGTCCGCCTGCTGCTTGAGCTGCACGAAGGTCATCCGCAATTGCTGGAGCCCCTCCTGCAGTGTGGGCACGGCCTCACCGAGACGATCGCCGAGCCCGTCGACGAGTGCCGCCATGGCGTCGATGGCGAGACCGGCTTCGGCGAAGTTCGGCGTCTGTTGCGAGAGATGCAGCGCTCCGAGCTCGAACAGACCCATGGCGTGATTGGCGATCACATCGCCGGCCGGTGCCGACAGCACCTGCTCACGGACGGCAGCCATCTCGCGAATGGCCTCCTCGGCCTGTGCCAGCTGCTCGGGGGAGAGGTCGTCGAGCGTGATCCCGTCAGGAAGGGATGCGGCGATCGCGTCCTCCATTTCGGGCTCGAGGCCGGTCGGAGCGCCGACGGCGGGTTCGGGTTCGCGGGGAACGTTGTGTTCGCCACCAGGTGTCCACAGAGAACTCATGCTGGTACCCTAACGGCCGTACAACTGAGGGAAGTGGGGCCCGGTTCGCCGGATCCTCACCTGGCCACCGATTCGAGGTGCGTCAGGTCGGCCGATTCGGCAACACCGTGCCATCCGTGGTGCGAGGTTTCGCGGACGTCGACTCCCGGCGTCCGTTTCGTCGTTTTCGAGCGGCAATCGACGCTTCCAACCACTACGGAGGTTCCGTGCTCACGAGGAGTTCAGGGCGATAGCACCGCCAAGCAACGAGCCAAGGATCAATGATCGCATCCGAGCCCGCGAGGTCCGCCTCGTTGGTGAGGATGGTGAACAGATCGGCATCAAGCCACTACCCGAAGCGCTCAACATCGCTCGGGCTGCCGGACTCGACCTGGTCGAGGTCGCAGATCGGGCGAACCCACCGGTTTGCCGGATCATGGACTACGGCAAGTTCAAGTACGAAGCCGATCAGCGCGCCAAGGAATCGAGGAAGAAGTCCTCGAACCTGACGGTCAAGGAAATGAAGTACCGACCCAAGATCGGGCCCGGCGACTTCGACACCAAGACCAGAAAGGTCGAGAAGTTCCTCGGCGAGGGTCACAAGGTCAAGGTCACGATCATGTTCCGTGGTCGCGAGATGCAGCATCCCGAATTGGGGCGCAAGATCCTCGAGAACGTCGCTGACGAGGTCGACCATGTCGGCAAGGTGGAGTTCCACCCCCGTCAGGACGGCCGCAACATGGTGATGGTGCTCGCACCGGACAAGCAGGCCCAGGCCCGCCACGAGAAGGAACGCAGGAAGGCCGAAGCGGCCGCCAACGAGGCAACGGCGGAAGCCGATGCCCCGGCAGCCGACGAGGAAGAGTGATCTGACCGGAGTTCCGGTCAGCGAGATGCTGGCCGGATTCTCCGGCAGCGAAAGGCAGGACACGACATGCCGAAGATGAAGACCCACAAGGGTGCTGCCAAGCGCTTCAAGCGCACGGGTAGCGGCAAGCTCATGCGCCGTCAGGCGAACAAGAACCACATCCTGGAGAAGAAGTCCCCGAAGCGGATTCGTCAGCTTCGTGGTGACACGCCCGTCGCCAAGGCCGACGAGAAGAACCTCCGCGACCTGGGCGTCTGAGCCCGACACCACCCGTACGAGTTTTTTCTGGCCGGAACAGCGGCCAGCGAGGAGAAGGAGAGAGAGATGGCACGCGTCAAGCGTTCTGTGCACTCGAAGAAGCGGCGTCGCGTCGTTATGGAGCGGGCCAAGGGCCACTACGGCAACCGGTCCCGCGTCTGGAAGGCTGCCAATGAGTCGGTCATGCACGCCGGCAACTACGCGTTCCGTGACCGTCGTGCCCGCAAGGGCGAGATGCGCAAGTTGTGGATCCAGCGGATCAACGCAGCCTGCCGAGTCAACGGCACCACGTACAGCCGGTTCATCGCCGGCCTGAAGGCCGCCGGCATCGAGGTCGACCGCAAGGTCCTCGCCGACCTCGCCGTCAACGAGCCGGAAGCGTTCACCGCCCTCGTCGAGGCCGCCTCCGCGGCCGGTACCGAGGCCGCCGCTTCCTGACCGGTCCTGTGCGTCCGGTCCTCGGGGCTCAGAATCCGAGAATTGCTGAACTGCGCCGCCTGATCGGGCGGCGCAGTTCGCGTTCGGACGACATCGTTATCGAGGGTCCGCGCGCCGTCGGCGAGGCGCTCGATGCCGGATGTCAGCCGTCGGTCGTGATCGTTCCCGAGCACGCCGAGGACGACGCCGTTGTCGTGGCGGTCGAGCGCCGCCTTCCGGCGAGCGCCGAGTTCCTGCTCGTCCGTGACCACGTGTTCGAGCGGCTGGCGCCCTCCACGACTCCACAACCGATGCTGGCGATCGTCGCTCGCCCTGCTGCATCCTTGCCCGCATCACCGTCGGTCGTGCTGGTTTTGGCGGGCGTCGGTGATCCCGGCAACCTCGGCACCCTCGTGCGGGCCGCGGACGCTGTGGCCGCCGATGCCGTCGTCGTCGTCGGTGCCG
>PABW01000121.1 GCA_002699625.1 Acidimicrobiaceae bacterium | reverse complement strand
ACACGGTCAACATGGCGGTCGTGCCCGCCTTCGCCGGCTGGGCACTGTTCCGTGCGTTCCGTCGCCTCCTCCCCCGCAACACGAGCGGTGTCGTAGGTGCCAGCGCGCTGGCGGCCGGCGTCTCCGTCGTGTTGTCCGCCATGGCCTTCTCCCTGCAATGGCTGTTCGGAGCCACGGCCCCGGTCGCCTTCGACACCGTCTTCGGGGCGATGGTCGGTGTTCATGTGCTGATCGGCGTCGGGGAGGCGGTCATCACCGGCCTCGTCGTCGCTGCGGTCATGGCCTCACGCCCCGATCTCGTCGTGGGAGCCGCTGACCTCTCCCCGACCCAGCTCGCCGGCCAGCCTCGGGTCGCAAACCGTACGTTTGCCATTGGCGCCGTGCTCGTTGCGCTCGTGCTCGCCTCGGCCATAAGCCAGTTCGCCGCCGGCGATCCAGACGGCCTTGAGCGAGTTGCCGAGGACGCGGGCTTCGCCGACACAGCTAAGGCCCAACCCTTCGCTGAGGGCCTCTTCGCCGACTATGCGACCCGAGGCCTCGACAACGAGGGGCTGAGCCTCGCCGTTGCCGGCTCGGCCGGGGTGCTTCTCACCCTCACCGTCGGCTGGGGGATGGCCTTGGCCCAACGCCGGCTTCGACCAGCACCCTCGCCCCGATTATGAGCAGCTCAACAGCATTCGCTCACCGACATCTGCATGTCCATGGCACGAGCCCGATTCACCGGCTTGCACCCGAGGCCAAACTCCTCGGGCTGCTCGGCTTCGTCTTCACCGTGGCGATCACGCCCCGTCAGTGGGTGATCGCGTTCGCCGTTGATGCGGCCGTGCTCCTCGGCGTGTTGGTCGTGGCCCGCCTCACACCTCGAGTTGTGCTGGGCCGCCTTGCGGCGATTCTGCCCTTCGTGGCCTTCGCCTTCCTGTTCCCGTTCATCGGGGACGGCGAGACGACCTCCGTACTCGGAATCAGCCTGTCGATCGACGGGCTGTGGGCGAGTTGGAATGTGCTGGCGAAAGCGACGCTCGGTGGGGCCGCAAGCATCGCGGTGACTGCGACGACCCCGATTCCGGGTCTTCTGACGGGCTTGAGCCGCCTGCGGGTGCCGGCGGCAGTCGTCGCCATCATCGGATTCATGTTCCGCTACCTCGACCTGATGGTCGACGAGTTCGGCCGGATGCGACGGGCGATGGCGGCACGGGCCTACAACCCGCGTTGGCTTTGGCAAAATCGCCCGCTGGCGTCGGCAGCAGGGGCTCTGTTCGTCCGTACCTATGAGCGCGGCGAGCGAGTCCACGACGCCATGGCGGCACGCGGCTTCAACGGCACGATGCCGACCTTCAGCGAAGCCGGCGCGACGCGGAACGATTGGTTGCTCGCCGCGACGCCGACGGTTGCTGCCGTGGTGGGCCTCACGATTGTGGGGCTGACGTGAGCGCAGCGGTTGCCGTCGAGGACCTTGCCTTCACGTACCCGGGCGAACACCACTCGGTCTTCGATGGCCTCGACATCACGATCGAGTCCGGTGAACGGGTGGCGCTGCTCGGCCCCAATGGCTCGGGAAAGACGACGCTGGCGCTGCATCTCAATGGGCTGCTCCGCGCGCAGCGGGGCGAAATCGTGATCGGTGGGCTCGTTCTGGACGATGACACGCTCGCCCAGATCCGGCGGCAGGTGGGCCTCGTCTTCCAGGATCCGAATGATCAACTCTTCATGCATCGGGTCCGAGACGACGTCGCCTTCGGGCCGACGAACCTGGGGCTTGACACTGTGGAGATCGCTCGTCGCGTCGAGCAAGCGCTCCATGACGTCGGCGCCGCCGGGCTGGCGGAGCAGGCACCGCACCACCTGAGCGGGGGCGAGCGACGCCGGGCAGCCGTGGCGTCGGTGCTTTCGATGAATCCGGAGGTTCTCGTGCTCGACGAGCCGACATCGGGGATCGATCCGCTTGGGCGTCACGAATTGGCGGAACTTCTCACGTCGCTTCCTCAGACGCAGTTGGTCGTGACGCACGATCTTCCGTTCGCGCACGCCACATGTGCTCGGTCGCTCGTTCTCGACCAGGGCAAGATCGCCCTCGACCTCGAGACCAAGACCCTCTTGAACGATCCGGATCTCCTCGCACGCCACCGCCTCGCGTTGCCGTTCGGCTATCGCTCCTGACGGTCGATATCCGGTCGTTCCAATGCGAGCGACGCATCCGACGGTGTGGCGACAGCGGTGCCGGGCGTACGATCATCTGCACCCATCTGCCTCCGGCACGCCGATCGAGAGAGGACTTCCACGATGCAAGAGTTCGACGTTGCCGATGTCGGCCGGTTCCCTACCGTCCGGATGCGGCGCAACCGTCGCCATCGCTGGACTCGAGAGATGGTGGCCGAACAGCACCTGACGGCGAAAGACTTCATCTGGCCTGTCTTCGTCCACGGCGGGCCTGAGCCCGAAGTGCCGGTCCCGTCGATGCCCGGGGTCGTCCGCTATTCCCTCGATGCGGTCGTCGATGCCGTCGGGCATGCCGTCGAACTCGGCATCCCTGCGATCGCGATCTTCCCGGCGACCGACCCCAGCAAGAAGACACCGTTGGCCGAAGAGGCGCTGAATCCCGACAACCTCGTGTGTCAGGCTCTGCGAAGTCTGAAGCAGGCATTCGGGAACGACTTGGGACTTCTCGCCGACGTCGCCCTCGACCCCTATTCGAGCCACGGACAAGACGGCCTCGTCCGCGACGGCTACGTGGCCAACGACGAGACGCTCGACGTTCTGTGCCGCCAGGCGGTTGTGCAGGCCGAAGCGGGCTGCGACATCGCCGCTCCCTCCGACATGATGGACGGGCGGATCGGTGCGATCCGAGCGGCGCTCGATGCTGAGGGTCGAGACGACGTCATGATCATGGCCTACGCGGCAAAGTACGCCTCGGCCTTCTACGGCCCCTTCCGGGATGCGGTCGGCTCGTCGGCAAATCTGGGCCAGGGCGACAAGAAGACGTATCAGATGAATCCTGCCAATGGCGATGAAGCGCTCCGGGAGGTGGCGCTTGATCTCCAAGAGGGAGCGGACATGGTGATGGTGAAGCCGGGCATGCCGTACCTCGACATCGTGCAGCGGGTGAGCAGCACCTTCCAGGTCCCCACGTTCGCGTATCAGGTGAGCGGTGAGTACTCGATGCTTGCGGGCGCAGCCGACAACGGCTGGCTGGCCCGGGAGGATGTCGTGCTCGAGAGCCTGATGTCGTTCAAACGGGCGGGTGCCACCGGCATCTTGACGTATTTCGCCGTCGAAGCAGCGGCTGCGCTGCGCTGAGCAGGTTCAGATTCGCGCCGACCACGAGCGGTGGAAGGCGAGCATGTCGGCCGTGAACAACGCCGGCTGCTGACCGACGCCCCCGATCGCTGCACCGAGCCGACCGTGGCCGCCGCTGATAGCCGCGACGAAGGCATCGCGATCGGTGATCGTCGGGTCAGGCGCGCCGGCGGTTGGCAGGATCATGGCGCCGTCGTCGTCGAGCATCACGGTTGGGGCCCCGGGCGCCACGCTCGCTTCAGTGATCGTGTGGGGCTCCTCGAGTCGGTCGAAGCTGTGGTGGGCATCGGCGACGATGCGGATCGTTGCGTCACTGCCGCGCTGGCGAAGCGCGTTGACCTGCGCTTGAACTTCCTGCACCGAGCACCACTCGTCCTTCTCACCGATGATCGCCCGGTAAACGGCGGATCCGAGGTCTGCGTCGACAAACTGCTGCCCGCACCAGGGATACACCGCATAGACGGCAGCCAACCCGATGCCCGCGCCCACAATCGGATCTGCGAACCGGCGATTGGCGGCGATCGTCACGGCGGATCCGCCACGGCTGTGACCTTGCCCGGCGATGCGGGCGGGGTCGAGATCCTCGCGTTCGCGAAGGACCCGGAGCGCAGCGAGCACATCGAACGCTGACGCTGCAAAGCTGTAATGGGTCTGTTTGGCGACCGTTGATTCGACCGACCGGGCACCGAACGGGTCGAGCAGGCATGCCGCGAACCCCGCAGCGACCAGCGTCTCGGTGTGTTGCTCGTGGTTGGGCCCAACCCCAAGGCTGCCGGGCACGACGATCACCGTCGGCGGGCGGTCGACCCCAGGTGGAACGAACAGTTGCGCATCGATGGCGATCGGCTCACACCCGGTGGGGTCGTTGATCGCCTGGTGATGATTGATGGGGTTGGCGCTAGGAATGGTCAGCAGCTCGCCCTGCACGCCGGCATAGGTGATCGAGCGGTCTCGGAAGCGTTCGGTCTGCACGGCGACGGAACCTAGTTCAGCGAGGTCTCCCGGGTGATCCGGCGATGATGGCACCCGCTCAGGGCGAGCTTTCTCGACGGGCTCGCCGCAACTCGCCAAAGAACTCCTTGAGCGCCGTGGAGCACTCATCACGCAAGACGTTGTGTACGACCTCGAAGTTGTGGCGGAGCCGAGGGTCGGCTGCGAAGTTGTAGACCGACCCGAGCGCGCCGGCCTCGAGATCGGGCGCTCCAAAGACGACCCGGCTGATCCGCGCGTTCACGAGCGCACCGGCACACATTGCGCAGGGCTCGAGCGTCACGATGAGTTCGGCGTTGTCGAGGCGCCATGTCCCGAGCTTCTCGCAGGCATCTCGCATCGCAAGGACTTCCGCGTGGGCGGTCGGGTCGGTCGTGAGCTGTCGCTCGTTATGTCGGGAAGCGATGATCTCACCGTCGACGACAACGATCGCCCCGACCGGGACGTCGCCGTGCGGTGTGGCCAATTCCGCCTCCTTGAGCGCCATGCGCATCAGCCCTTCGTAATCCACGTCGTGACGCTAGTGGCCGCTCATCTCGGGTGGAAGCACGACGCCCAAGGAGTCAGCGACAAGCGTGACTGGCTGTGCGTCACCGGCCCGGGCAGGATCGGGCACAACCGTCTGGCTACCCGGGCGGGCGTCTTCCGCGGATCCCCGTTCGCCAAGCTCTTCGACTGCCCTGGCCAAGGCTCAGCGCCGGTTTCGCTGAATTGTGAGGTTGACCGCCAACGCCAACAGCACAAGAAGCACACCCGGGTGAACCAGGACCCATGACAACTTCTCCCAGTTCTCGTAGTAGTCCCCGCGCAGAACCTCGTAGCCCAGACCCCACTCGAGCGACTCGCTCCAACCGAAGGAATAGCCGTCGATCACCATCGAGCCGAGGTACATGGCGACTCCGAGCCAGGCGAGGATCACGGATGCGTCGAGTTGTGCTCCGTTCCTCACTCGTGGGCGCCTACCAGAGGCTGCACGGGACGGGGGTGGCGGAGGCGGTGGTGGAAGGTTCGGCCTATTGTCCGGGTGCTGCTCAGGGGGATACCAATTCCCGTCCGATGCCTGCCACCAACCGTCCTTTGGGCCACTGTCGCTCATCGGACGGCACCGTAGTCGCCATCTCGATGTTCGGTCGGGCAAGGTCGACCGAACAGCCAACCTCTGCCTCGCGTGCCACAGTTGGTCGCGCCGCTGCGTCGCTCATGCCGCCATCACGCCGCGGCAACGCGCACCGGTTGTGACGCGACGCGCCCGCCGGAGGTGCAGGGTTGACACGGCGCTTTCCCACAGGCACGCTTCGCAGCGTCTCTCGAAGGCGGGATCCTTCTGTATCTAGGAAACACAATGACGATCTCGAGCTTTCTTCCAGGCGACCAGCCACTCACCGGCGTGCAACGTCTCGAGTACGAGCGCTCGATCGTCACCCCGCATGCNACNCGATTCGGCTGGCGNAGCATCTTCAANGCGNTTTGGCCCCTCGCAGCGTGGAGCACGGTGGTGTACCTCACCTCCACCGGACGGCTTCCGCTCATCGCCGGCGTCCTGCTCTCGGCCCTCTCGCTCCAGGCGTTGTACATGCCGGTCCACGAGGCGGTGCATCGCACGATTTCGGCGGGTCGGCCCCGGCTCGTCTGGATCGATCGCTTGATCGGGTCAGTTTGTGCGTTCATGCTCTCAACGAGCTTCGTCGACCACCGCCACGGGCACATCCTCCACCACACCCATGCAAACGACGACGGCGATCCAGACGTACTGAACTCCAAGGGCGGACCCAAGGTCATCGCAGCGCGAATCGTCGTTGGCGCCCTCCTCTACCCCGTCCTACCGGTCCTTCGAGTCGTTCCGGGTGGCCTCCGGTTGCTTCCCGCCGGACTCAGGGAGCGGCTCGCTTCGATGACGTCCTTCCGTTCGCCCCAGGCACAGCGAGGCGCAACTCTCGTCGCATGGAGCCACATCGTCCTGCTCGTCGCCGCCGCGTTGCTCGGCTACGCAGTTGAGGCGTGGCTCCTCTTCTATGTACCAGTCTGGCTCGGCCGCTTCTGGCTATCGGTCGTGTTCGGGTGGCTTCCACACCACCCACACGTCGAAGTCGGTCGTTACCGAGACACTCGCGTGTTCACCTTTTTCGCGAGCACCTTTCTTATTCGTGGCCACGACTACCACCTCCTCCACCACCTGTTCCCACGCGTGCCGCACTATCGACTCCGTTCGGTGTGGCGGGAGATCGGACCCCACCTGGCTGCTCAGGGGGCGCGTATCGAGGGCAAGGCTGCGCGTGAACTCGGAATCGCGCCCCAGTGAGCACCCTGACCGGAGGCGCCCGTCCGTCGAATTCCAAAGCGTCGCAGCGCCGCCGGGTCGCCATTGCCGAGGCGACGCTCACCCTGCTGCGCGCTCGCGACGCCGCTGAGGTGGCCGTCTCAGACATCGCCGCCGAAGCTGGTGTGTCGGTCGCGACGGTCTACAACCTGGTCGGAAGGAAGGATCAGATCCTCGCTGGTGTCATCGACGGCTACGTGCACCGAGTCTCTGTGGAACTCCTCAAGCAGCCCCCCGCTACTGAGCTCGTGCAGGCGGCATCGGTCGTGATCACAACCGCCGTCGATGCGGCATTGAGCGATCCGCTACCGCTCCGCGCCGTCGTGCGGGAGCCGGGGACGCTCAACCTCGCACAGACGAAGGGGATGGGTGTCGACCAGCTCATCGAACCCCGCCTGTGCGCGGCCGGCGCCTCGTTGAGCGAAGCCCGCGAGGCCGCTCAACTGATCGTCTACGCATTCTGGGGAACGATCGTCAGTTGGGCCCTTGGCTTAATCTCCGATGCCCGCTTTCGGGACGACGCCGAGCTCGTAACCAAACGTTTGGTCCTCGGGACCTTCGGTACCGAACGTCAAGGGGGCTGACGTGAATCAAACCTTCCACGGTGTCATCGCACGCGAGGTCGCCGATTCCACGCCATGGTGGCCGGAGCCCAATGTTCCACCCGCGTCTGCGCCCAACGTTCTCGTAGCGCTCCTCGACGACACAGGATTTGCCCACCTCGGTTGCTTCGGATCCGCCATCGACACCCCGAACTTCGATCGGCTCGCAGCTCGAGGCTTGCGATACAGCAACTTCCACACGACCGCTCTCTGTTCGCCCTCTCGGGCGTGCCTGTTGACCGGCCGCAACCACCACGCCGTCGGCATGCGCGCCGTGTCGAACTTCGACACGGGCTTTCCCAACATGCGCGGTCGGATCGATCCGGCGGCGGCCACCATCGCCGAGGTGCTGCAGCCGGCCGGATGGGCGACGTTCTGTGTGGGCAAATGGCACTTGGCCCCGATGCGGGAAGCATCGGCGGCAGGGCCATTCAGCGATTGGCCGGTGCAGCGAGGTTTCGACCGGTTCTACGGCTTCATGCAGGGCGAGACCGACCACTTCCATCCCGAGCTCTACGCCGACAACCACATGGTCGAGCAGCCAACCAGTGCCGAAGACGGCTACCACCTCACCGAAGATCTGGTCGACCAGGCGATCGACCTGATCCGGAACCATCACTCCCTGGTGCCCGAGCGTCCGTTCTTCCTCTACTTGCCGTTTGGTGCGACCCACGCTCCCCATCAGGCGCCGGACGACTATCTCGCGAAGTATCGCGGTCGCTTTGATGAGGGCTGGGATGTCTGGCGGGAGCGGACCCACCAGCGCCAGTTGGAGATGGGCATCATTCCGGAGGGAACCGATCTCGCACCGCGCAATCCTGGTGTGAGGCCGTGGAACGACCTCGACGACACCGAGCGTGCCTTCGCCTGCCGACTCCAAGAGGCGTTCGCTGCGTTTCTTGAGCACACCGACGCTCAGCTCGGCCGGCTCCTCGACGCGCTCGATGACCTGGATCTCGCCGAGAACACGCTCGTCGTCGGAACCAGCGACAACGGGGCATCTCAGGAAGGCAACGACACCGGCGTTCTCGACGAGTTCCGTCACTTCAACGGAACGGCCGAGGACATGTCGAGCGTCGGCGACCGCCTCGATGACATCGGCACACGTCGGAGCTTCACGAACTATCCGTGGGGTTGGGCCCAGGTCGGCAATACGCCGGCAAAGCGGTACAAGCAGAACACCCACGGCGGCGGCGTCCGGGATCCACTCATCATCTCGTGGCCGACTGGGATCAGCGCTGAGGTCCAAGGACAGATCCGGCACCAGTTCCACCACATCACCGATCTCGCCCCGACCATTCTTGAGGTGTGCGATATCGAAATGCCCGAGTCGGTGAAGGGTGTCGAGCAGATGCCGATCCACGGCACCTCGATGCGTTACAGCTTCGATGCCGAGTCGGCTGACCATCGCACGGTCCCATCACCGAAGCAGGCGCAGTACTTCGAGATGTTTGGCCATCGCGGAATCTGGGCCGACGGCTGGAAGGCCGTGACCTATCACGAGTCGGGCCGGCCTCTCGATGACGATCGATGGGAGCTGTATCACCTCGACAGCGACTTCTCGGAATGCCACGACCTCGCGGCATCACACGCCGACAAGCTCGAGGAAATGATCGCGCTCTTCTGGCAGGAAGCCGAGGCGAACGGCGTCCTGCCGATCGAGTCGTACCAGCGCACCGGACTCTTCGCCGGCAATCCCACGTTCGGTACGCCACGGGGGCGCGATCGCTTCGTCTACTTCCCGCCCATGCACCGAGTGCCGATGGATAGCGCCCCGGCCTTCGGCGCTCGGAGTTGGCGCCTCCGTTGCCATGTCGACATTGCGCCGACGGTCGCCAATGGGGTCCTGCTGGCGACCGGCACGATCAACAACGGCCTCACCGTCTATCTGCAAGATGGGCATCTCGTCTACGACCACAACGCCTACACGACACATACGGTCATCCGCTCATCCAACCCAGTGTCTGCGGGCGCGCACGTGCTCGGTGTCGACCAGCAGCGCGTCTCGAGGGGGCCGGCACGGGTCGAACTCCTGGTCGATGGGGAGCCGGTCGGCGACGGCGTCATCCCCCACGTACCGGTCATGATCAGCTCCATCGGTATGGACATCGGCGCGAACCCCACCGGCGTCACCGATGCCTACGACGCGCCATTCACCTTCAACGGTGTCATTCATCGCATTGAGATCGAGACGGAGCGAGCGCTTCGTCCCGACGATGAAATGGCCGCCGAAATTCGAACCGCGCTGGGCACCCAGTAGCAACGCCCACAGGAGCCAGACCATGGACATTCTCGACAACCCCGACCTCCGTTGGACCCATTTCGAAGGCAGCCGCCATTTCGACTATCCGATCGATTACTGGGGCGCAATCCTCGGTGTGCGCGACGAGGGGCGCCAGCTCGATCTGGTCTACCGATGGGAACCAAACAGCTATTGCCATTTCCATCGACATCTCGCCCCCACAACCTCGATCGTGCTGGCTGGTGAACTTCATGTCACCGACTTCGACAGCGCCGGAAACGAGGTCGGGACGCGGATCCGACGCGCCGGCGACTACAGCCACAGCGCAACGCCGGATGTCCACATGGAGTGCGGGGGGCCTGACGGCGCCGTCGTGCTCTTCAATATCTTCGCTCCCGATGGCGACCTGACACACGTCCTCAGTCGCGAACTCGAGATCCTCAACACCACCAACGCCGCCGAGGTCGTCAAGGCCTGGGAACGACGCAACCAAGGCTGACGCCCGCACGCATCACCCAGATGCTTCAGCGCTTCGTAATCCACGTCGTGAAGCTAGTGGCGGTTCATCACTGGCGAACGCCGATCGGCCATGTTCTCGCTCAGCGGGCGGTGTAGCCGGCGTCAACGTGCACGATTTCGCCAGTGATATAGCTCGCGTCATCCGACGCAAGGAAGACCACAACCTTTGCGATCTCGTTGGGCTGTGCCAGCCGCTTCATCGGAATCGTGGCATCGGCGAGCGCCTGCAGGTCTTCAGGGCTTGGCGGAGCAGCGCGCTGGGACGACAGCATGGGAGTGTCAACCTCCCCGGGGGCGACCGCGTTGACTCGGATTCCCTGCTCGGCGTGGTCAAGCGCCAGAGCTCGGGTGAGCTGGTGCACCGCCCCCTTTGATACGCAGTAGGCGGTCGACCCAGCCGACCCCACTCCACCCCAGATCGACCCAAAGTTCACGATCGCACCGGCTCCGGCAGCGGTCATGTGCCGCAAGGCTGCGCGGCACATGAAGAACATGCCGTCAATGTTCACACCCATCACCCGCTGCCAGTCAGCATCGCTGGTCCCGAGCGAGTCGGCGCGATGAATGGTTCCGGCTGCGGTGACAAGCACGTCGATGGAGCCGTGCGACTCAACAGCCATGTTGACGGTCTCGTCACAGAATTCGGACCGGCTGACGTCGCCAACGGCCACGGAGACAGTGCCTGCCCCGAGGGACTGGCACTCCTCAGCGACGCGTTCAGCGCCGGCGCGATCCAGATCGGCGAGGATGAGAGTGGCGCCCTGTGCGGCGAATTCGCGCGCCGTCGCTGCACCCATCCCAGAAGCGCCTCCCGTGATAAGGACCGTGCGGGCTGCAATATCGCGTCGGCCTCCTGCCGTTGGAAGCGTGGTCATGCGATGTCGTCCTCTTCCGTAACCGCCGCGTCGAACGACATGCCGCCGTAGGTCTGTTCAGTCGGCTGCAGCTCGATGCGGTTGATGTTGATGTGGGCTGGCACATTGACGGCGTAGAGAATCGTGTCGGCAAGTTCATGCGCCGTGATCTCTTTGATGCCGCTTTCTTTGGATTGGGCA
>PABW01000120.1 GCA_002699625.1 Acidimicrobiaceae bacterium | reverse complement strand
GTGGCCACGAGGCGCTCGAGAAGTCTCTCTCGTGTCTCGAGCCGCTCGACCTCGACGAACTGGCCGCCCGCGTCGACGAGGTCGCCGACCAGGTTGACGGCTTCGCCGTCACCGCCCAGTTCGCCACGCGTAACGCTGAGCACGAACTCGCCGCCCGCGAACTCATCCGCGAACGAACCGGAAAGCCGGTGACCTGCAGCCATGTGCTGTCGGCCAGCCTCGGTGGCCCGAAGCGAGGGGTCACCGCCCTGCTCAACGCTCGTCTCATCGCCATGATCGACGACCTCGTCGCCACCACCGGCGGGAGTCTCGCTGAACGGGGGATCGACGCCCCGATGATGATCGTGCGCGGCAACGGTTCGCTCGTGTCGGTCGACTTCGTGAAGGAGCGTCCGGTCGAGACGATCCTCTCGGGTCCGGCCGCCAGCCTCGTCGGTGCGGCCCATCTCGCCGACGCCGACGATGCCGTGATTGCTGACATCGGCGGCACCACCACCGACATCGCCGTCGTGCGCGACGGCATGCCGCCGTTCGGAGCCGACGGCGCCACCGTCGGTGGTCACCGCACGATGGTCGAGGCGGTGCTGATGCACACGCACGGNCTCGGCGGCGACAGCGAGATTCGACTCGCCGACCGNGCCGTCGGNNCCCAGCTCGAGGTCGGNCCTCGGCGGGTCGTGCCGCTCAGCCTGATGGGGGAGCAGCATGNNGANCTCCTCCGCAACGAACTCCNAGCGCGCCTNAACGACGAGATCCCNGGCGCATTCGANGGCATGTTCCTCCAGCGCACGGCACGNGCNGANGGNGCCGTCCTNGACCGCAACGAACAGGCGGTCGTCGATGCGGTCGACAAGCCGCTCGTCCCGGTGTCGCAGGCGGTCGCGACAAGCCTCCAGGAGCGAGCGATGCGACGCCTCGTGAGNCGGGCGATTCTGCGNCTCGCCGCCTTCACNCCCACCGATGCCAGCCATGTGCTCGGCGACCAGACCACCCACGACCCCGAGATCGCCCGGTTGGGNGCGGCCGTGTTCGCNCGCCGTCGAGATCGATACGGCAACGACATCGCCGAGACGCCNGAGGNGATCAGNGNNGCNGTCGTCGCTGCGCTCGTGCGCCGATCGGCCGAGGCGTTGCTCGCNGCTGCGCTNGACCGCGACGGCCTCGATGANGCCCNNGCTCAGTCTGCGCTCGTCGCTGCTGCGCTCGATCGCACGTCTCGCTCTGCCCGGATCGACATCGGGCTCGGNGCCAAACTCGTCGGCCTNGGTGCTCCGGCNGCCACCTACTACCCGGCGATCGGNGAGNTGCTCGGCACCNAGGTNGAGGTTCCTGCCGACGCCGATGTCGCCAANGCCATCGGCGCCGTNGTCGGCAAGGTCCGNGTGCGCGCCGAAGTCCCGGTCACCGCGCCGCGGCGAGGCGTCTATCGGNTTCACGCCGGNGGNGAACCNGAGACGACGTGGGAGCATCCCGAGGCGCAGGCCCGAGCNGAGGNNCTGGCTCGNGCCGCCGCGGTCGTCGAGGTCCAGGCCGCNGGTGCGAAAGAGTTCGAGGTNGAGGTCANCTGGANCGAGAAGGTCATCGAGGTCGANGGGCGACCGCTGTTCGTCGAGGGGATGGCCATCGCTGTCGCNGCCGGCCGNCCTGACCTCGGCTGANNNCTCGCTTCGNNTCGCCNNCCCGACGAANGACGNGGNCCCGCNCTACNCTCCNGGCATGGCCCTCGAAGACGAACTCGTCAACCGTGTCACNTGGAAGATCCCNAACGCNCTNGCNCTCGTCGGTTCNGCGGCGAACGGCGAACGCAACGGNATGACCACGAGNTGGATCACGCAGCTGTCGATGGAACCGGTGCTGATCGGTGTCGGGATCGACAACTCGGCGGTCACCCATCGCCTGATCCGTGAGGGTGGCTCGTTCACGGTCAACCTCTGGGACAGCGANGAGACCCGTCCGTTCGTGAAGTTCTCCAAGCCCGCCGTGTTCGAAGACGGGGCGCTNAACGGCCGTGCCGTGCATGACGGCGTGACCGGCGCACCGATCTTCGACGAGGCGATCGCCTGGATGGAATGNGAGGTCCGNCAGGCTCACGACCTCGGNACCCACACCCTGTTCATCGGTGAANTGGTCGACGCCGCGATTCTCGACGNCGAGAAGCGTCCCGCCGCGATGACCGANACCCGGATGAAATACGGCGGTGTNCGCCGCGGCGGCCANTGAGCCGNAGCGGCTAGATCTGNCCGAAGNTCGGGTCNCCNTTGCGGTTGCCNCGCGGNGGTGTGCGGGCCCAGACGAGGTAGTCGTCGATGAACACGCCGAGGGTNCCGCCNGGTCGAGGTGAGCCGACGACATTGCCGAAGCCTTCCTCGCCGAGCCGGATCTGCTCNTCGNCGCTNATGGCGGTGACACAGATCGGCACCGANCCGATGCCNGCGNGNTCGGCNTANATCGCCAGCAGCGGCTCGTCGAGGTCGTGNCGGATNCGGGGGTCGGGTCCGGCGAGNCCGGCGAACATCGCCACNCCGCCGGTGAGCCCGGCGATGACGGCCACGATNGTGCGNGGNCCGCCGAGCAGCACGAGGGTGGCGGCGATTGCAGCGCCNGCAATGACGACGATGAGTGCCCGCTCGAGACGAGAACCNGCCGGCGGNGGTGTTCCGGTGGCNGCGCCGACGAAGGTCCGGTACGGCCGGACGCCGATGGCGAACTCCTCGCTCACCCCCTCGGTGAGCACCTTCGCCTGGAACGCCCGTTGGCGGTCCTCCCACGTCAGGTCCATGCGNCGAAGGCTATTGGGGTGCCCGCTGATGGGCCGACTCGTGCCAGACTCCGACCCATGTCGTTGACCACCTACCGGATCACCCGNGACNGCGCCCCTCGGCTGCTGTTTCTTCTGCACGGCTACTCCGCCGAGCAGCACCACCTGGCGTCCTATGTGCCGCTCGTCGACCCCGATGANCGCTTCAGTGCGATCGCCCCCCGCGGCCCNGTCCCGTTGCCCAACGGCGACACCGATGGCGCTTCGTGGTGGTCNATCGACACGGAGACGACGCAGCGCNACCTNGGCCAGTTCCAGGCGTCGGTCGACGCGTTNGAGGCCCTGATCGCCGACGAGGCTGCTGCNGCGAAGGTNCCNCTCGAGCGGTGCTACNTCGGNGGTTTCTCCCANGGTGGGTATCTGGCGCTCACGCTCGTGGGCAAGGCCGACGCNCCCCGGTACGGCGGGGTCTGGGCGATCTGTTGCGGATTGCCNGAGTTCGNCGCCGTGCCCGTCGACCTNTCGANCGGCGACGGTCGNCCCGCTCTGGTTCAGTGGGGCACCCGTGATCCGATCGTCNCGACCGNCCAGGCCGAGGCGGTNGCNGCTTCNCTCNANGCCGGNGGATGGAANACGCNGGCACACGCCTACGANATGGCCCACAGCCAGACGATCGAGATGATGANCGACGCNCGAGCCTGGCTNGCATCGATCGACTNANCGNCGACGACAACCGNNNTNNCTGCGTGGTCNNNGTCAGCGCAGGCCGTCGTCGCCGTGCACGTCGTCGATGGTGAAGCCACCGATGCGATGGGCGGGNCGGGCGCCCGTCGACATCACGAGCGCNTAGACGACNTCGTCGGGTCGAGGCCCGTCGGGNACGACGACCGGNTCGACGTCGTAGTGGCTGCGCAGGTAGCTGGCNTGCAGGTGGACGAGCGGAATNTCGATCTGGCTNCCGAGCGCNCCGACCTTCTTGCTNGACGGCACCTGGGCNTTGGGGTCGCCGAGCGCGGCCCGCAGCCCGGCTCCGGCCGGGACNTGCCATGCGGCAGCGATTTCGAGCTCNCCCGANACGCCGACGATCGCACCCTTGCCGTAGGNCTCGATCTCCTCGCCGTCGGNNGTGAGNGCGTCGCGCAACTCGNTCGCCATCTCGNCGGCCAGAGGACGCAGGTCGGTCATCCACTCGNCGATCTGCGNTTCCGTCGCGTGGCTNCCTGCGAAGGGGTTGGCGAGCACAGCGGNNATCGACCCGTGGCGATGCGGACGNTTGAGNTCGGCGCCNGCCGCTCGCAGGGTGCGGCGGGTNGTGAGCTGNATCCGGTGGACGACNACGGNTGTCACCACAGCCGNACNTCCTGCCGCTTGAGTTCGGNCTGCACNGCNGCGATGTCGANCTCGGCGACGTCGCGNCCGGTCTTCACGGCGACGGCGGCGGCCACGCCNGCGCCCTGACCGGCGACGGTGCAGCACATCATGTTGCGGACGGCAGCGTGGCTGGTCTGGTCGCCGCCGATCGATCGGCCGGTCACGAGGAGGTTGCGAACCCCGTCGNTCGGGACCATCGCGTTGTACGGCACCTGGAAGTANCGGCCGGTGGTCGGCAGGATCAGGATCCCGTAGCCGTCGATGAACTCCGGAAAGATNCCGANCGAGTCGTCGAAGCGGCCCTGCTCGCGGACGTCGGCGGCNGTGAGNTCGTAGCGCGANACGAGCTTGCGGGTGTCGCGGATGCCGATGGTCATGCCGTAGTTGCGGAGCTTCGCGTTCTCGCAGCCGGGGGTGTACCGGCGCAGGGCGTCGATCGCCATGAGCGCCTGGCGGCGTCCCTCGATCTCGCCCTTCGTGAGGGACCACACATCGGTGCCGTCGATCTCGGGCATGTGGACGAGGTTCAGATAAGTGAGGTCGCCCTGGTCGGAGATGGCGCCCCACGTGCCGCCGAGCGTTTTGAGATCGGCGGGGATGTGGCCGGCGTCCTTGGCCCGGTCGAAGGGCTTCGACAGCCACGGGGAGAACATGTCGTCCTCTTTGCCGGTGGTCTCGACCGTCCACTCGTCGGCGCCCGCCCAGGAGAGGTAGGTCTGCGGATCGTCCTTCACGCCTTGGATGAACGCCGCCTTGTCGACACCTGTCATGTGGAACATCACCGACGCGGCCTGCATCTCCTCGAGCGGCGTCTTCCGGGTCGAGGTGCCGACTCGATGGGCGATGTCGGCGTCGCCAGTTGCGTCGATCACCACCCGACCGAGCACTGCGTGACGCCCGGACTTCGACTCAACGATCACGCCGATGATCGCGTCGTCCTCGACGATCGGGGCGACGACCATGGCGTGGAGCAGAGGCTGGATCCCCGCTTCGGTGACCATGTCGTCGGCGACGTTCTTGAACCCCTCGGCGTCGAGCGCGTGGCTGTCGCTCTGCGGTTCGGGCTGGGCGGCGCCGGCCGCCTTCGCTCGCTCCTCGAACTCGATGCCGATGCCCTCGGAATCCTGGGTCTGTTCGTGGCGATACCAGGCGAAGCCCTCGACCCCGACCTGGGTGATGTTGCCGCCGAAGCAGCCGTTGCGTTCGAGGAGAAGCACCGACACCCCGGCGCGTGCGGCACCGATCGCGGCGGCGAGGCCACCCGGTCCGGAGCCGACCACGAGGACGTCGGCGTGTGCGAGCACCTCCAGGGTGCGGGCGGGTTCGGTGATCACACCGTCGATGGGCGAAGCGGTCATGTGCGGTCGAGCGTACCGAGGTCGTGACCGGCGGTCGATGGTGTCTCGTCGGGCCAGTTGGTGCGCCACACCTCGGCCGAGAGTGCGCCGACCGGCATCGGTTTGGTGGTGCAGCCGGCTCGGCGGGGGAGCAGAGGTTCGACGACGACATCGTGATTCGGCACGACGAAGAACGGGAAGGAGTAGCGCTCGTGTCCGCTGCGGTTCACGACCCGATGCGGCGTAGCGATGTACTTACCTCCCGACCACAGTTCGAGCATCTCGCCGACGTTCACGACGAGCGCGTCAGATGGCGCGTCGGGGGTGATCCACTCGCCGTCGCGGGACCGCACTTCGAGACCGGGAACGTCACCGGGGTGCAGCAGGGTGATGACGTTCGTGTCCTTGTGGGGATGAATCCCCATTGCGTCGCTCGCAGGCGGTTGGGCCGGGTAGTGCAGCAGCGTCATGTTGGTGAGCGGGGTGGCGTGCCAGCGTGCGAACACGTCGGGGTCGACGCCGAGCCCATCGGCGTACGCCGCCATGATCGGAGCAGCCGCCCGGTCGCAGGCAGCCCAGTACTCGTGGATCACGGACCGCAGCTCCGGGAGGTCAGCCGGCCAACGGTTCGGCCCGTAGAGGTCGCAGGCATCCATGACGGCATGATCGGGAGGGCACTCCCAGTGGAGCTTGTACCCCTCGTACCGGTCGCCCCGGTCGCCGTTGGCCTCGACGCGGTTCGGGGTGAAGAAGCTCAGCGGGATGAACCCGCGGTAGTTGTGGGGCTCGATCATGAGTTCCCGCTTTTGTTCGTCGGAGAACGCGAACAGGGTCCGCAGCGTGCTGCGGACCCTGTCGAAGAGCGTCTCCGGAATGCCGTGTCCGACGACGGACACGAAGCCGACGTCCCGGCTCGCCCGACGCAGTTCAGCGGCGAAGTTGCCCGCCCTGGCGTCCAGGACCGGGATCACGGGGTCAGAGGGCCTGTTTGCGCACGACTCGGGTGTTGCCGACGCGGTCGTAGACGCTGCGATTCTCGGCATCGCTGTTGATCAGGAAAATTGATCCGATCCCGGCACCGAGCATGATCAGCGAGCCGATCAGCGGAAGGTTGCCGAGCAGGTCCGGGATGCTGCGCATGAATGCGCCACGCCAGCCGACCAGGGTCGTACCGTCCTCCTCGGTGATGCGGAGGCCGAGCGCGAGCTTGCCGGGGGTGGCGCCGAACTGGACGACCAGCCAGAGATACACGACATAGATCAGCACGCCGATCAGGAGGCCCTCGCCGGTGCTCGCGGAGAGGGCGCCGGCGATGATGAGAAAGACGGCAAAGACGATGATGCCGTCGAGGACGGCCGCGCCGAGTCGCACGCCGAGCGTGGCGAAGGGCTGGTCGGGTGCGGTCGCAGCGCCGGTTGGAGGCGGCGGGGTCGCGCTCGGTGGGGCGGGGATGGGATCGCCGACCCACTGTTCGCCATCCCAGTACCGGACGGTGTTCGGCGGATCGCCTTCGGCGGGGTAGTGGCCAGGGGGTTGACTCATGTCGAGTCCTCTCGAAGAGGTGGTGTGTTCAGGTCAAAAGTAGTGCACCTACAGTGGGGGTCGTGGCCTCTGACGACTTCTCCCCGGTAACCGACGACCTTGTCGCCCGAAATCGCGCCACGTCAGCGTCGGCCTGTTCCGGTCTGCCGGCCGCGCCGGCGCTCAAGGTCGCAGTCGTTGCCTGCATGGACGCGCGGATGGACATCCACGAGATCCTGGGACTCGACAACGGCGACGGCCACATCATTCGCAACGCAGGCGGGATCATCACCGACGACGTCATCCGCTCGCTGTGTCTTTCCCAGCGTGCGCTCGGTACCCGCGAGATCATCCTGCTCCACCACACGAAGTGCGGCGTGTGCGGCGTGATCGAAGAGGAGTTCCGAGCCGAACTCGAAGCCGAGTACGGCGTCGTCCCGGAGTGGTCTTCCGGCGGTTTCAGTGACCCGTACGACGACGTGCGCCGTTCGATCGAACTCCTCAGGGCCTCGCCCTTCGTTCCGCACACCGACCATGTGCGAGGCTTCGTCTACGACGTCGACACCGGCCTGATCGATCCGGTCGACTGATCTCAGATCCCATCGAGCAAGGCGTCGACGGCGTTCGCAACGGCGTCGGCGACCAACGCGAGTGATGCCGCGCTCGTCACCTGCGCCGTCGTGTCCTCCGGTGTGTGGAAGGCAACACCGCTGCCGGTGAAGGACAGCATCGGCACGTTGAGGTCGCAGAACACCTCCGACTCGCCGAGCCATGACTCGGTCTCCGGACGGAAGATGAACGCCGCCGGTTCGAGTGCTGCGCCGATTCGCTCAGCTGATTCGCCGCTGGCATCGGTCATGGCGAGTCGGGTCGGGATCAGGTGCCGGCTGCCGTCGTCGCCCGGTTCGTCGACGGCGATCGACGCACCGACATGGATCACGGCAACCGGTCGTTCACCGTGCTCGGCACGCCGGGCAGCGACCCACTGGCGCACGCCGAGATAGTCGAGTTCGTGCCCGCCGGTTGCGAGGACGAGCAGCGGCCGGTCGGCGAATCGCTCGACGAGATCGAGGAGCACGGCGACCCCGGTGCCCCGCTCACCGGCGCAGCCGAACCAGCCGGTGAGCGGCGTCGTGATCAGCAGCGGTGGGCCCTCGAGGTCGTTGCGGGCCTCAAGGTTGGTTGTGAGCGCCGGCTCGATCCACGCATCGAGGCGGAGCCGGACCGTGTCGGCGGCGTTGAGCCGCGCATGGTCGCGGCCGGCGACGAGCACGGTCGGACGGCCGTCGTGGGCACGGGCCTCTCGGTTGACCGCCACGAGCGAACCGTCGGGATGCTCGGTGGCGATCACCAGTGCAGCGGTGGCGGCGGCGTCTGTCGTGTGGTCGAGGTCGTGATCGCGGCCTCCGGCGTGGGCGTCGGCCAACACGACCTCGACATCCGTGGTGTCGATCGAGCCGGTCCACTCGTAGAAGAACGGAAGGTGGTCGATCTTGACCCCGTCGGCGGTCAGGGTCGAGTCGGTGAGATAGCGGTCGAACGGCGCATCGAGCCGGGTCGTGCTCAGTCCGAGCGACGCGAAGCGGCCC
>PABW01000119.1 GCA_002699625.1 Acidimicrobiaceae bacterium | reverse complement strand
CACACCTGGGCAGCACTGATCGAGGCCGACTTCCGGCTTGGCGATCGCATGCTCTACCTGCGCTCCCCCATGACCCGTGGCGACGACATCACCGATCTGCAGCAGCGGCTCGGCAGCCTCGGCTTCGACGCCGGCTATGTCGACGGCATCTTCGGGTCGGATACCGAGTCGGCGGTGCGGAACTTCCAGGCCAACCAGGGCCTGACCCCTGATGGTGTCGTCGGGCCCGACACCGTGATGGCGCTCGGGCGTCTCGCCGGACGACGCTCGGGAGAGAAGACCATCGCCGAGGTTCGCGAGACCGAGCGTCTTCGCAGTCAGCAAGGCCTCCAAGGCCGTCGCATCGTCGTCGGTGAAACGGGTGGCGTCGCCGCACTCATCGACACCTTGGCCCGTCGTCTTCGTGCCGACGGTGCGGAGGTGCTGACACTTCATCAGCCCGATCTCTCGGCACACGCCAAAACAGCCAACGAGTGGGACGGGGCGGTGTACCTCGGCGTCACGCTCGCAACCGAGGACCTCTCAGTCGCGTACTTCCAGACCGAGGGCTTCGTCTCGGCCGGTGGTCGAGGTCTGGCCGAGCACGCCAGTCACGCGATCGTCGGGCCTCTCAATGCGCCCCACCCGGCCGTCGGTATGCGTATCCCGATTCTGCGCGAGACACGCATGCCGGCCGTGTGGTGCCGCGTCGGCGACCCCGCTCGTGTCGTCGAGCGGGCACCAGCGCTGGCGTTGTCATTGCGCGACGCACTCGCCCGCTGGTGCGACCGGCCGGTCCTTCGAGCCGACTGAGCATCGTCCACCGGTATCCCCAGGGTCATCCAGAGGATGTCCGTGGTGCTTCCCCAGAGATATCCACAGGTAGCGAGTGTGACAAATGTCACACTTCCTCGTCAGCTGGTGGTTCCAGGCGGCGTAATCACGCGGTAGATCCGCTCAAGGTCGGAGAGATCGGCAAAATCGATCACCAGGCGGCCTGGACCTTTCCCCAACTGGACCTTGACGCGTGTCTCCAGTCGTGACGCCAAGAGTTCTTCGAGTTCGAGAACGCCGGCGTCCTTGGTTTCACCGGCCGTCTTGCTGGACGGTTTTGTCTTTCCTGCACCAGTGTCGGTACCGGCGTCATCACCATCTGCTTCGCCAGCGTCCTCACCGCGAAGCAACTCCTCGGTCTCGCGAACCGTCAGGTGCTCACGGACGATGCGTTGCGCGACTCGCTCCTGCTCGGCCGGATCGGCCGTTGCCAGGAGGGCCCGTGCATGGCCGGCACTGAGCTGACCTTCGATGACGAGTCGCTGCACAGCGCCCGGCAGTTGGAGCAACCGGATCGTGTTCGCAACCGCCGAGCGAGACCGACCGACCCGCGTCGCGACTTGCTCCTGGGTGAAATTGAAGTCCTCGATGAGTTGCTGGTACGCCGCCGCCTCCTCGAGTGCGTTGAGGTCCTGGCGATGAAGGTTCTCGACAACCGCGGTTTCGAGCGATCCAAGATCATCGGAATCTCGAATGATCGCCGGAATCGACGGCAGATTGGCCCGACGGGCCGCTCGCCATCGCCGCTCCCCTGCGATGAGTTCATACCCCTCGTCGGTTGCCCGCACCACGATCGGCTGGATGACCCCGACCTCGGCGATCGAGGCAGCCAATGAGGACAAGGTCTCTTCATCGAAGTGATCACGTGGCTGATACCGGTTGGGAACCACCGCGTCGACATCGATCTCACGGAACGTACTGCCGTCGGTCTCAACGTCAGCCGGGATGAGTGAACTCAGGCCCTTGCCCAAGCCGCTACGCCTCGTCGGACTCACCGAGAATCTCCTTTGCAAGTGTCCGGTAGGCGATCGCGCCCCGGGATTCTGGATCGAACGTGGTGATCGGCTGGCCGAAGCTCGGCGCCTCACTCAGCCGAACCGTGCGAGGGATCACATGCTTCATGACCTTGTCGCCAAAGTGTTCCCGAACCTCGTCGGACACCTGGCCCGACAGCTTCGTTCGGGCGTCGAACATGACGAGGACGATCGTGCTCAACTCCAAGGTCGGATTCAGGTTGCGAGTGACGAGATCGACATTGCGAATCAATTGTCCAAGGCCCTCGAGTGCGTAGTACTCGGTCTGGATCGGCACGAGTACTTCGGTTGCAGCAGTCAGCCCGTTGATCGTCAACAAGCCAAGCGATGGGGGACAATCGATAAGGACAATGTCGTAGTCCTCACTCACGGACTCGATGGCGTCCTTGAGCTTCCGCTCACGGTTCATGGCCGGCACGAGTTCGATCTCCGCACCCGCAAGGTCAAGGCTCGCTGGCGCGACGAACAAGTTCTTGACCGAGACCGGTTCGATTGCGTCTTCCAGTGGAACGTCCTGCAAGAGAACGTCGTACAGCGAGTGGTCGAGTTGGCGTGGGTTCAAGCCGAGGCCGGTGCTGGCGTTGGCCTGTGGGTCGAGGTCGATAATCAGAACCCGACGCCCCAACTCAGCAAAGCACGCGCCAAGATTGACGGTCGTGGTCGTCTTCCCGACACCACCCTTTTGATTGGCAACCGCGAAAACGCGGGGACCGGGTGGCGGAGCAGGCTCTTGCGTCTTCGCAGACCGTCGTANCATCGGGATCTCCTTCCGAACGACGGCTGTCATCCTCGCGNAGCCTGCCATGCGTCGCAAGGACCCTCCCCCACCAATTCGCGCCAACGTGGANGTGTTTCACGTGGAACACTCTCAGCCGGGCCGGCCCGCCCTTCCCTTCGATGTTCCCGGATTGATGGTCGAGTGTTTCACGTGGAACATCGAGTCAGAAGAGGGGGGACTGGCGGCGCTTTCGCTCACGGCGCGGAAACGACGACGGCATGGGGGCCAGGACGTTGACCGACGCGAAAAGGCCGACAGGGGAGTCTGACCAGGAAACCGACGAGGTGGGAAGTTCTGTGACCGGTAGCGCATCCCACCGATCCGTCGCCGACTCAGCGGCAGCGATCGTAATCACTCCGCCCGGCCGAACGAGTGGCGCCAACTGTTCGATGGTCTCGGCTGGATCTCCGAGGAGTCGGGCCACCGCCACATCGTGTGTGCCACGCCATGCGACATCGTGCGCCAATTCGTCACCTCGTCCGTGCGCAATCTCCACCCGATCTCCAACGCCGAGTGCGCGTGACGCACGACGGGCGTGGTCAAGGCGCCGTTCAGAGGCGTCCACGAGACGAAGTTCCGCATGGGGGAGGAGCGCCGCCAGAATCACTCCAGGAAGCCCCGCGCCAGTTCCCACATCGACGATGCGGCCGTGGAACTCATCAAAGGATGCCGAAAACGACGAACACACGGCCCGGGCAAACCAGACCGTGTGTTCGACAAGCGCCTCGACGGGCGCCGCACCAATGACGCCCGCCGCACGGGCAGGCGTCCAGGCCTCGTCAAGTGAGGCCAGTTGATCGTCAGTCAGCATCCCCAGCAGGGACGATGATCACCCGACGGTTGGGATCCTCGCCTTCGGAGACCGTATCGACGCCGGCCTCGTCAGAGATGGTGTCGTGCACGACCTTTCGGTCGGCACCACCCATGGGCTCAAGCGCACGGGACACCCCTGATTCGCGGACAGCGGCCGCTTGTTCACGAACAAAGGCCGCAAGAGCTTCCGCACGACGAGCACGTACACCGCCCATATCGACCCGAATGCGGCCACCACGCCCACTGCCGGCATGGCGCTGAAGCACCGTACGAACGAGTTCATCGATGGCGCCGGCGGTCGTGCCGCGCTGGCCGATCATGCGGCCGATGTTCTCGCCATTGACCGTCACACGGATTTCGTCGTCCGCAACCTGCTCACGATCGAAGGTCACGGTGGTACCGAAGTTCTTGGCCAGGTCGGCAACGAACGCCTCAGCGATGTCGGCCTGCTCCTCGAGTGGCATGGTGGGCTCGTCGCTCACGTTCTTCTGCTTTCCCTTGTTGGTGTTCTTCTCGTGGTCGTTGCCTTGCTTGGGCTTTGCGCCTCGGGAGGAACCCCTCGACTCTCCCCCGTTTTCGGCCTTCTGTCCACCCCGGTTGTTTCCGTTCGACGTCCGTTGGCCACCCTCACCCTGGCCACCACGGCCCTTTCCGCCACGACGGCGACGGCGACGGTCATCCTTGGCACGCGGTGTCGTTGGACGAACGCGGGCACGAACCCGAGCTTCTTCCTTTACCCGGCCGAACAGGCCGGTCCGAGCGTCGTTGATGATTTCGAATTCAGCGTCATCAGTGTCCACACCAAGGGCGTCGAGCGCTGTTTCCTTGGCATCGTGAACGGTCTTACCGGTGGTTTCCACCCATTCCATGAGGGATCACCCTTTCTTTCCGTTGGCGCGCAGCGGGCCCGAAGGCTCAGCGCTTGCGCTTCTTGTGCTGGGGTGCGCCGGGATCCGTGGTTCGGCCACCGGATCGCTGGCGAGTGGGCGCCTTGCCGGTTCGGCCGGCGCCACTCCCCCGAGAACTCTTCTGTTTCGTCGACGCCTTGGCATCGGCGCGCTTCGGTGTCGGCTCACCCTTCTTCGGCGTGGTTCGTCCACCGGCTTGCTTCCGTCCGCCACCTGCGTTTTCCTTGGCTTGCGCTTCCTCTCGAGAACGGCGGGCCTGCGCGCCGAGGCTGTCTTCACCGCTGTACAGCGATCGGGTGATGTAGCCCTGCTGACCGATGCGGTACAGGTTCGAGATCACGAAGTAGACGACAAGGGCGGCAGGCATCGTGAACGAGAACACCGGCAGCATCCACGGCAGGATGCGCATGATCATTTCCTGCTGAGGATTGATCTGAGCGCCGGTGTTGCGGCCCCGGATCTGCTTTTGCTGAACAAGGCTCGAGACGAGGACGACGACGATCAGGGCGAAGTAGGGGAGTGCCCCCAGGAAGTTCTCCCCGACCACATCGAGGGCGGTCTTGGAGAGATCCATGCCCAGGAAGTTCATCTCGTTGGTCTGGATGAGATCCTGGTACATGTCGCTTTCGACCGGCAGGTTCTCGGGGTCGAAGACGAGATCATCATCATTGAGTTGCACCACGTCGGTGCGACCCGACGATGCGCTTCCGGCGGCCCACCCCCCGGCAAGTCCGGCGTCGGTGGCGTGACGGGTGATGCCTTGGACGACCCGGAACAGGACGAGGAAGACGGGCAACTGCACGAGGAGCGGCAGACAGCCACCCAAGGGGTTGATGCCGTTCTCCTGGTAGAACGCCATCAACTCCTCGTTCATCTTCTGGCGATCGTCCTTGTACCGCGTCTGGATCGCTTTGAGCTCAGGTTGCAGGCGCTGCATCTGCAGCATCGAGCGCGTGCTCTTGAGCGTCAACGGGGTGACGACGATCATCACGGCCAATGTGAGCAGGACGATCGCGACGCCGTAGGACGGGACCAGCGAGTAGAAGAAGGCGAGGACCTGGGCGATCAGGTCGAACATGAGGGCTCCTGGGCGGGTGGGACCGGGTCATAGCCGTGGCTGCTCCACGGGTGACACCGGCACAGGCGGCGGGTGGCGTACCAGCCACCTCGGACGGCGCCGTGGAGCTCGAGCGCTTCAACGGCGTAGAGGGAACATGACGGGGTGTACCGACACGGCGACGGCCGGCCGTCAGCGAAACGCTGATACATCCGCACACCGGCACGCAACAGGCGCGCGACCGGGCTCATCGACGATCTCCGTCGAGAGCGCTCGGATCGGGGAGGAGAAGCATTGCCATCGTGGTGTGCAGTGTCGCATGTGACCAGTCGTCGATCGGTGCGGTGACCCGGATCAGGTGGTCACCTCCGGGAAGGCCCGGTGGTATCCCATCCAGATCGAGAAGAACCGCACGGAGGCGACGTTTCGTTCGATTCCTGACAACCGCAGTTCCCACTGTGCGTGGGATTGCGAACGCGAAACGTGGTCGTTGGCTGGTGTCAGGTCGGACGACCAGTCGGATCGGCCCCCGGCCTCGTCGCGTGCCCTCCGCCCGGAGCCGGGCGAACGCACGGTGGCCGGCGAGCCGTTCGATCACGCCGACAAACGGGCGCGGCCCTTCTGACGACGAGAACGGAGGACGGCACGGCCGCCTCGGGTGCTCATCCGTGACCGGAACCCGTGCTTCTTGGCACGTTTGCGAACATTGGGCTGATAGGGACGCTTCATCTGCGGAGTCCTTCGTGTGCTGTCAATCGAGGTGTGGATCGACAGGGGTGGCTTGTTCTTGATGACAAACCTGAGGTGTCAACCCGTCAAATCTACGGCATGCGGAACCGCACGACAACGCCCGAATGGAGCGGGGCATGTGGTACAACCGCTGCCGAGTCGCCGACGAACGACGTGGTCGTGAAATGACATTCATGTCATTTCATCTTTCATCGATGTCATTTGTTGGAAGAAAACCTGCTCTGACCTGGAGTTTTGAGGTATTCCACAATCCCAACTTGCGCCCCGTTGCCTTGTTGATATGTTCGCCGCCTGCGCACGGGCTGCGGGTCTTCGGGGGGCCTTAACCACTCCACGAACGCTTGTTGTTCGCGCCCTGAACGTGATGCGTCATCCACACCTGTGGACGACACTGTGGAGAGGAAGTGAAGAGCGTGGGTGATCTTGGGGACGCTGACGGTCTGTGGAACAACTGTGCGGCCAGCATTCGGGCACAGGTGAGCGACGCCGTGTGGCGAACCACCTTCAGTGGGGCGAAGGCGGTGGCTTTCGACGAAGGAGAGCTCGTCCTGGTCGTCCCGAACGGACTGCAGAAAGAGCGCATCGAGGGCCGCTACCTCGGACTCGTGCAGGACGCGATCGACGAAACGGCTGCGCACGACGTCTCCGTTCGAGTCGAGATCGACACCGATTGGTCGACCGACGACACTCCCGAGATCGAGCTCCCGGACGCTGATCTCGGGCTCACGGCTCCAGCCACCACCAACCCGGCTCCAGCAGGACGCGACGAGAAATTCACCTTCGAACACTTCGTCATCGGTCCGTCGAATCGCTTTGCCCACGCTGCCGCACTGTCCGTCGCCGAGACGCCGGCAGCGAGCTACAACCCCCTGTTCATCCACGGTGATTCCGGCCTCGGCAAGACGCACCTTCTCCGAGGAATCGCCCACTATGTGGCAAGCCACTACCCGACGTACCGCGTCCGGTACGTCTCGACGGAAACGTTCCTGAACGAGTTCGTTGAGGCGATCCGCACCAACGCCCTCCCGGAGTTCAAACGTCGCTACCGCGACATCGATGTGCTCTTGATCGACGACATTCAGTTCATGGAAGGCAAGGACGGTCTCCAGGAGGAGTTCTTCCACACCTTCAACGAACTCCACCAGAACAACAAGCAGATCGTGCTCTCGTCGGACCGCACCCCGGACGCAATGCCAACGCTCGAGGACCGGCTTCGGAGCCGTTTCAAGTGGGGCCTCATCACCGACATCCAACGCCCGGACCTCGAGACCCGTATCGCGATCCTGTCGAAGAAGGCCGAGTCGAAGACGATCGAGATCCCCCACGACGTGCTGTTGTTCATCGCCGAGAACATCACCGAATCGATTCGTGAACTCGAAGGTGCGCTCATCAAGGTCACGGCCTACGCCAACCTGACGCAACAACCGCTCACCGTCGATCTCGCCTCGCTCGTACTCGGCGACCTCATCACCAACAACCAGAAGAAGCCGGTCACGGCCGAGCGCATCATCGAGATGACCGCGGAGATGTTCGGCTTCGAGGTCGAACAGATCATCGGTGGTAGTCGCCGCCGGCCGCTCGTCGATGCCCGCCAGGTAGCGATGTACGTCACCCGGAACATGACCGATCTCTCATTCCCTGACATCGGGAAGGAGTTCGGCGCTCGTGACCACACCACCGTCATGCACGCCTGCCGCAAGATCGAAGGTCGGATGGGGGAGCGTCAGCAAATCTTCGACCGGGTCACTGAGCTGCAGCAACGGCTCAACGCCCCCTCCTGAGGATCGTGCTGGGGACAGTATGTCCATCACTGGTGGACACCGCGGGGATGACAGTGGGTTTGTCCACCGCGTTGAGGCCGGTCACCGACATGCGTGTGGTCAGCCGGGGACGCGGTGGGGAAGCAAGATCCGCGTCACCGCAACGAAGAATCTGTGTCATCCACAATCCACAGGCCCTATGTACCTCTACTATCTGGATCTCAATCAACTCGGAGAAGTCGTAACACCATGAGCATGAAGTTCCGCTGCGAACGCGACACGCTCGTCGAAGCACTCAGCGCCGCTGGTCGAGCGGTAACCACTCGCGGGGGCGCCCTTCCGGTGCTCGCCGGCGTGCGGATGGAGTTGGCCGGCGATCGCCTCACCGTGACCGGAAGCGACCTGGATCTGACGATCACGGTCGAGGTCGAAGTAGCCGGCGGGGAGGACGGTGTTGCCGTCCTCCCATCGAAGCTCATCTCCGATGTGGCTCGCTCGCTTCGCCCAGGCGCCGTCGACATCGCCATCGAGGACGAGGACGCCCGCATTGTTTCGGCACCCTCGGAGTTCTCGATCCGGGTGATTCCCGCCGATGAGTTCCCGCAATTGTCGTCTGCCGACGGCGACGCGGTCACGCTCGACGCGTCAGCGTTCCGAGCGGCGATCGATCAGGTCGAGAAGGCCGCGTCGAGTGATGACGCTCGCCCGATTCTCACCGGTGTGCTCATGGCTGCCGAGGAAGACGGCCTTCGTCTTGTGTCCACCGACTCGTACCGTCTGTCGGTGCGCGACCTGGCCGGCACGACCATTCTCGGCGAAGGCCAGAAGGTGCTCGTGCCGAGTCGTGCACTCAAGGAGCTATCGCGTGTGGTCGGGGATGCCGACGAGATCACGCTTCGTCTCGGCGAGCGCGACGCTGGGTTCGAAGTCGGCCCGGTCAAGGTCACAACCCGGTTGATCGAAGGTGATTTCCCGAACTACCGCGGGTTGATTCCGAGCAACCATCCCAACGCTCTCACGGTTGACCGAGAGACCCTGCTCGATGCTGTCCGCCGCGTTCGTCTCCTGGCGCAGGAATCGACACCGGTTCGTCTGGCGATGTCGTCCAAAGGTCTGGAACTTGTGGCGGTCACGCAGGACGTCGGCCAGGCTCACGAGGCAGTCGAGGCGTCGTACAACGGTGACGATCTCACGGTTGCCTTCAACCCGGAGTACCTGATCGACGGGATCGAGGTCGCTCCCGGTGACGAGATCACTCTTGAGACGGTCGATGAGCTGAAGCCGGCGTTGCTCAAGTCGTCTGATGACCCCAACTTCTTGTACCTGCTGATGCCGGTACGCGTGAGCTGACCGACGCGTGAAGATCCGAAGCCTGTCGCTCACCGACTGGCGTTCGTATCGCAGTGTCGAGGTGTCGTTCGGCGACGGCCTGACCGCGGTTGTCGGGGAAAACGGCCACGGCAAGACGAATCTCATCGAGTCCATCGCGTGGATGTCCGGCGCCGGCTCTTTTCGGGGTGCTCCCGATGACGCCCTGGTCCGACTTGGTGCCGACGCTGCCGTGATCCGCTCGACGATCGAGGCCGATGACGGCCGAGAGCAGCTCGTCGAGATCGAGATCCCAAGGGTGGGACGCAACCGGATCCAG
>PABW01000008.1 GCA_002699625.1 Acidimicrobiaceae bacterium | reverse complement strand
GCTCGGCCCTGGTCGGTGATGTCGTCGGTCGACCACGGCGGGCTCATCACGAACTCGACGGATGGTTCGTACCCGGCGGCAACGACGGCAGCCTCGACGTCGGACCGGATCTGTTCCGTCGCCGGACAGCCCGTATAGGTCGGTGTCAGCCGGACGTGGGCGGAGCGTCCGTCGACTTCGACCGAACGGACCATACCGAGGTCACCAATCGTAACGTGGGGCAGTTCTGGGTCGTCGACGGCCCGTACGAGCAGATCGAGCTCGCTCACCATGTCGCTCCCGGATGCACACGAGCGAGGCCCTGCGCGACCTCAAGCATCGGCGCGAGGTGCTCGCTGTGATCACCGTGGAGACCACCCACCCGCGTGGGTGGCTCGGGCGGCATGGTGAGCGTCGCCTCGGCCACGGTTGCGCCGACGGCTGCTCGCCACGCACCGTCGAAGCGAGGCCCGATGAGCCCTGCGGTGCGGAGGTCGTCTTCGTCGTCGGCGCCGAGCAGCTCTTCGGCGAAGGGCCACATGGTGTCGAGGCCCGCCTGAGCCCGTCGGTGACTTTCGTCCGTGCCGTCACCGAGACGGATCAGCCAGCCGGTGGAGTGCCGCAGGTGAAAGCGCGTTTCGTTGACGGCGCGGGCAGCAAGCGCCGCCAGCGTCTCATCGGTGCTGCTGCACATCGATTCCCAATACAGAAGGGCAGCATGGTCATGCAGCACCTGCCGCGCCATGGTGACAGCGAAATCACCGTTGGGTTGCTCGACGATCAAGGGGTTCCGGAAGTCGGTCGCGTCGCGTTCGTAGGCGAAGTGATCCTCGTCATGGCCATGGCCTTCGAGCTTGCCGGCGTAGGTGTAGAGGTGGCGGGCCTGCCCGAGGAGATCGAGGCTGATGTTGGCCAACGCCATGTCCTCCTCGAGTTCGGGGGCGTGGGTGAGCCACTCGGCGAGTCGGTGGCTGAGGACGAGGGTTCGGTCGGCCTGCCGCAGGACGTGCGTGAGGAGATCGGCAGGCATCACATGTGATCGACGTCCGCCGGCAGCTCGTAGCTGGTCGGGAAGCGGTAGGCCTTGTCGACGGCAGGTTCGAAGAGTTCCGCCTCGGCCGACGGGTCGGAGGCGACGATGTCGGCCGACGGCACGACCCAGAGGCTCACACCTTCCTGGCGGCGGGTGAAGAGATCCCGCGCGGCCTGCAGCGCCGTCTCGCCGTCGGCGGCATGCACGGAACCGACATGGGTGTGGCTCAGCCCGCGCCGGGCCCGGACGAACACCTCCCAGAGCGGCCAGGCAGCATTCATGCGACTCGTTCCCGCTGCTGTTGCTTCTCGGCGTACGCCACCGCCGCCTCGCGGACCCACTCGCCCTCGGCGTGGGCGTTGCGGCGCGTGGAGATGCGCAGATCCGGGATCTCGCCCTCACCCTTGACCATCGTCGCGAACTCGTCCCAGTCCGGCTCGCCGAAGTCGAAGTGGCCCCGCTCCTCGTTCCACACGAGATCGGGGTCAGGGACGGTGAGGCCGAGCAGCTCTGCTTGCGGAACGGTGGCGTCGACGAACTGCTGGCGGAGTTCGTCGTTGGTGTAGCGCTTGATTCCCCACGCCATCGAGCGGGCGGTGTTGGGTGAGTCGGTGTCGGGAGGGCCGAACATCATGATGCTCGGCCACCACCACCGATCGAGGGCCCGCTGGGCCATCGCCTTTTGCTCGGGAGTTCCGTCCGAGAGCGTGAGCATGATCTGAAAGCCCTGGCGCTGATGGAAGCTCTCCTCTTTGCAGATCCGTACCATCGCCCGTCCGTAGGGTCCGTAGGAGCAGCGGCAGAGCGGAACCTGATTGGCGATCGCGGCGCCGTCGACGAGCCATCCGATCGCACCGACGTCGGCCCACTCGGGCGTCGCATAGTTGAAAATGGAGGAGTACTTCTGCGTCTTGTTGTGGAGGCGGTCGAGGAGCTCAGCCCGGTCGACACCGAGGCTCTCGGCCGCTCCGTAGAGGTACATGCCGTGGCCGGCCTCGTCCTGCACCTTTGCGGTGAGGATTGCCTTGCGGTGCAGCGACGGCGCCCGGGTGATCCACTCCCCTTCCGGCTGCATCCCGATGATCTCGCTGTGCGCGTGCTGTGCGATCTGACGCACGAGCGTCTTGCGATAGTCGTCAGGCATCCAGTCGTCGGGCTCGATCCGCTCGTCGGCATCGATGAGTGCGTCGAACTCTGCTTGGCTCACGCCGGCTCCTTTTGCGCGACCATGGTCAAGACGTCGTAGCTGGCGAGCACGTTGTCGTCCTGATCGATGACCTTGGTGTCCCACCGGACCTCGCCGTAGCCGGCGCCCGCCCGGAGGGACTTCTGCTTGCAGGTGAAGATGACCCGGATCTCGGTCCCCGGGTAGGTCGGTGTCGCGAACCGGAGGTTGTCGACGCCGTAGTTGGCGAGCACAGGGCCCGGATCGGGCCACACGAACAGGCCGGCCGCCATCGAAAGCACGAGATAGCCGTGGGCGACTCGACCTTCGAAGATCGGACTGGCCTTCGCGGCCTCGTCGTCCATGTGGGCGTAAAAGAGATCGCCGGTGAAATGGGCGAAGTGCTCGATGTCTTCGAGCGTGATCACCCGGGGTTCCGTGTCGAGACAGTCGCCGACCTCGAGTTCGTCGAAGAACAGGGTGAACGGATGGCCGTTGTCGCGGCGAGCAGCACCATCGACCCACTCGCCCGTGACCGCAGTGACGAGATCGGGCGAGCCCTGCACCGCGGTGCGCTGCATGTGATGGAGTACCGAGCGAACGCCACCGAGTTCTTCACCGCCACCCGCTCGACCGGGCCCGCCGTGAACAAGTTGAGGAAGCGGTGAGCCATGGCCGGTCGACGCAGCGGCGGATGTTGCGTCGATGGTGTGGACCCGGCCGTGGAACGGTGCGATCCCGAGGGTGATCCGCGCGGTCTCGTCGGTGTCGGGCCCGAATACCGAGGCGACAAGACTGCCGCGGCCCTTGGCGACGAGCGCAACCGCGTCGTCGAGGTCCTGATAGCCGAGGAGGGTCGACACCGGGCCGAACGGCTCGACGACGTGAGCGGCCGACGAGGCAGGATCATCGGCGCGCAACAATGTCGGCGCCATGAACGCGCCGCGTTCGGTGTCGAGCCCGGAGAGTTCCGGTGCGAACACCGTGCGGGCCCCCACGCCGGCGACGGCGGCGTGGACATCGGCTCGCTGCTCCAGACCGACGAGGGCCCCCATGTCGGTGGCGTCGTCGGCGGGGTGGCCGACCGTGATCGCCTCCAGTCGGGCGACGAGGGCGTCGCTGACGGTGTCGAGGTGGGTGTCGGGCACGATCACCCGGCGGATAGCGGTGCACTTCTGGCCGGCCTTGGCGACCATTTCACCGATGACGGCGTCGCAGAACGCTCCGAACTCGGCCGTGTCGGGTCCGGCCGACGGGGCGAGGACGGCGGCGTTGAGTGAGTCGGCCTCGGCGGAAAAGCGCACGCCTCGTTCGAGCACGGCAGGGATCGTGCGAAGGGACCGGGCGGTCGCGGCTGAACCGGTGAAGGCGAGACTGTCCTGTTCGTCGAGCAGGCCGAAGATCGGGGTGATGTCGCCGGCGACGAACTGCAACGAGCCCTCCGGAAGCAGACCGGAGGCGAGGATGGTGCGCACCGCCGCCTCGGCGACGTAGGCCGTGGGCGTGGCCGGCTTGGCGATCGTCGGGACGCCGGCGAGGAACGCAGACGCGAACTTCTCGAGCATCCCCCACACGGGGAAGTTGAAGGCGTTGATCTGGACGGCGACGCCGGTGCGGGAGACGTTGATGTGCCGGGCGACGAAGCTGCCGTCGCGGCTCAGCGACTGGATATCACCGTCGGGCCAGACCGTGCTGTTGGGGAGCTCGCGACGGCCGATGCCCGAGTAGGCGAGAAGCGAGCCTGCGCCGCCGTCGATGTCGATCGCTGCGTCGGCGCGGGTGGCTCCGGAGCGGTGGCTCAGGGCGTACAACTCGCTGGTGTCGTCCAGGAGAAGTTTGCCGACGGCGCGCAGGATCGCGGCGCGGTCGTGAAAGGTGAGCGCTCGAAGGGCCGGGCCGCCGACGGTGCGCGCATACTCGTGTGCGGCTGCCAGGTCGAGGCCGCCGGCACCGACAACACCGATTGTTTCGCCGGTGATCGCATCGGCGACGTGCCGGTCACCCGAGCCCGTGTGCCAGCGACCTGCGATGTGGCTCTCGAACGTGCGCATGACCGATCCCTCCGTTGGAGCATATGATCAAAGCTTTGATCATGTCAATCGTGATGGGTTGCGGATCCGCAGGCGATACCTGTCCCGGACACGACGGCCGAGCGCGGGAGCCCCGGAGATCAGTCGGCGTGAAGGTCGCTGCTGCCGAGGTAGGCAGCGATCACCTTCGGATCCTTTTGGACCTCTTCAGGCGTGCCCTCGGCGATCTTCTCGCCGAAGTCGAGCACCATGATGCGATCGGCGATGTCCATGACGAGCCCCATGTCGTGCTCGACCATGATCATCGAGATACCGAGCTCTCGGCGGATATCGAGGATGAAGCGGGCCATGTCCTCGGTCTCCTCGAGGTTCATGCCGGCCACCGGTTCGTCGAGCAACAACAGCTCCGGTTCCATGGCGAGGGCTCGGCCGAGCTCAACCCGCTTCTGGAATCCATACGGAAGCAGGGCGACGGGGTGCTTGCGCCACTCCTGAATCTCGAGGAAGTCGATGATGTCCTCGACCCGGCGACGGTTCGCCATCTCCTCCTTCTTGGCCTTGCCGCGCCAGATCATGCCGTCGAACCAGCTCTGCGTCATGCGCACATGCCGCCCGGTGAGCAGGTTGTCGACCACTGTCATCTGCGGGAAAAGCTCGATGTTCTGGAAGGTACGGGCGATGCCCAGAGCGGCGACGTTGTCGGGCCGGGTGCCCATGATCGACGAGCCCTTCCAGCGGATGTCACCCTCCTGCGGGCGATACACCTGGCTGATGGTGTTGAAGATCGAGGTCTTGCCGGCACCGTTCGGACCGATGATCGAGAACAGCTCGCCGGGGTTCACGTGGAAGGCCACGTTCCTGATGGCGGTCACACCGCCGAACCGCAGCGTGATGTCTTCGACTTCGAGGATGGGATCAGTCATCGTGCTGTCTCCTCAGCTCAGGACAACCAGCGCTTGCGGCGCTTGTAGTGCTTGACGTCGCGGAACGACTTCCGTTCGCCACCCTCGCCGTGCAGACCCAGGTAGAACTCCTGGACGTCCTCGTCGCCGAGTAGCTTCTGGGCCTCGCCGTCCATGACGACCTTGCCCGTTTCGAGGATGTAGCCGTGCTTGGCAATCGACAGCGCCATCATGGCGTTCTGCTCGATCAGCAGCACCGACACGCCCTGCTTGTTGATGTCGACGATGATGTCGCGAATCTGTTCGATCAGCATCGGGGCTAGACCGAGCGACGGTTCGTCGAGAATGAGGAGTTCGGGGTCGGACATGAGCGCACGGCCGATGGCGAGCATCTGCTGCTCGCCGCCCGACAAGTAGCCGGCGGTCTGCTTGCGCCGCTCGGCCAGGATGGGGAAGAGATCCATGACCCGGTCGTAGGACTCGGCGGTCTTGGCCTTGTCCTGCACCGTGAAGCCNCCCGTCGCNAGGTTCTCGTCGACGGTGAGNTCNGCGAAGACTCGCCGGCCCTCCATCACCTGGGTNATTCCCGACTCCACGATCTCGGAGGGCTTTGCGTGGGTGATGTCCTTGCCCTTCCANGTGATCGANCCCTTGGTGGCTTCNCCCTCATGGACATCGAGCAGACCAGANACGGCCCGAACGGTGGTGGTCTTGCCGGCACCGTTGGCACCCAGGAGGGCGACGATGTCGCCTTCGGGCACTTCGATGGACAAGCCGCGCAGGACGAGGATCACTTCGTTGTAGACGACCTCGAGATTCGCGATTTCGAGCAAGAGACGTTCCTTGTTCGGGCGGGGATGCGGGTGGGTGAAATGACGATCGACCGGCGGGGCGACACCAAGGGTGCCGCCCCGCTCGTTCGATCAATGGGTCACGACGTCGAGCGACGTGACCCCAGTCGCTTCAGGCTTAGGAAGCCTTGAAGCAGGGCTCGTACTCCCAGGCGGCAGCCGTCGGGGAGACATAGTCACCCTCAAGGAGGGTGAAGCCACGGTTGGCGTCGTCGTCGGAGACGGTGCCGTCCGCAGTGAAGACGCTGAGATCGACGTCGTACAGGTAGGTGCCGCGAACGATCGCATCGTTCGCCTCCACGCCCCAGTTCTGGTTCGGGGCGAGACCCTGCAGGTCGACGGTGATCTCGTTGGCCGAGGCCACAATGCCAGCACGGGTGATGTCACCATTGTCGATGGCGTTCTCGATCACCTGCTGGGCGATGAGACCTTCGATCCAACTGATGATGTAGACGTCGTCGGCGATGTTGTCGGGGGCGTACTCACGCATGGTGGCGATGAGGTCCTGCATACCGGGCGAGTCACCGATACCCCAGAGCGTGGTGTACGTGCTGTGGGTGTAGGAGGCGTCGAACACGTCGGCGAGGCCGGTGCCCAGGAGGGCCGGGTTCCACGCCGGGCTATTGCCGGCCCACTGACCGGTGAAGCCCGCAGCAGCAGCGCCACCGACGATTTCGGCGGTCTGGCCTGGGCCGGTGGTCAGCCACACGAAGTCGGCGCCGGACTCGGCGATGCCGGTGACGACCGGCGTCTGGTCAGCGCCAGGAATGACCGCAGCCTCGCCGTCGTAGACGATTTCGAGGCCGAGCGCTTCCGCAGCGATCTTGGCGCCGATAGCGCCGTCCTGGCCGTAGTCGCCTGGGAACGAGGCGATGGCCATCTTGTTGCCGTAGGTCTCGCTCATGTAGGTGACACCGTTCATGGCCTCGATGCAGTAGTTGGCCTGCACCTCGAGCACGTTCTGGCCGATCGACGGATCGGTCCAGCCCGAATACCAGCTGAGCGGAATTGCCACAAGGTCATCGTCGACAAGTGCTTCAGCGATCGCCGCCGTGTGCGGCGAACCGGTCGAGTTGGTCAGCATGACCACCGACTCGTCACCGTCACCGGCGAAGGCGTCGTAGTTTTCGAGATGGGTCGGCACGTCGTAGGCGTTGTCGAGCACGACCGGCTCGACGGTCCAGCCGTTGTAGCCGCCCTGATCGTTGTAACGCTCCCAGAACACCAGCTGACCTTCGACGATCACCGTGGTGAGCGCGGCGAAGGTGCCGGAGAGGTCGGCGTTGAGACCGACGCGGATGACCTTGTTCTCGGCGTCGACGCCAATACCGGTGAGCATCTCACTGCCGGCATCGGCCGTGTCGTCACCGGCGTCGGCCGTGTCGTCGTCGGAACCAGAATCGGAACCGGAATCCGAGTCGGTCGAGGCCGCATCGCTGCCACTGTCGCTGCTGTCCTCATCGTCACCGCAGGCGGCGGCAACGAGCGAGAACGCCAGCAACAGCGCAAGGAGAAGGCGCAGTTGCTTCATGGGGTTTTCCTCCAGTTGGTTGGACTCACGATCCCTGGTGGGACCGAGATCTGTTGTGGTTGACAAACGAGTTTGAGCAGAAGTCGCTTAATAGCTGAACGGCCAGCGCTTCCAGTAGTTGCGGATCTTGACCCAGATGCCGTACATGCCGAGCGGTTCAAAGATCAAGAACACGATGATCAGGACACCGAAGAGAACGATGTTCCAGTCGAACACGGAAAGTGTCCAGCCGGGAGTCACCGTCGAGGTGTTGATGAAGCCGAGGTCGTCGCCTTCGGTGAGGATGGTGTCGCCGACGACACCGGTGACACCCGATTCTTGATCCGACAGCCACTTGGTGGCCTCTTCCACGAACTGGGGCATCATGTAAATCAGGAAGGCGCCCACGATGGCGCCTGACGTGGTGCCGGCACCGCCGATCAAGAGGATGGCGATGAACTCCACCGACAAGAACAGACCGAAGTCGGTAGCCAGGGTCTGGCCGGAGAGGCCGACGAACAGCGCACCCGCCACGCCGGCGAAGAAGGAGCTGATGGCAAAGGCCTGGACCTTGTAGCGGAACTCGGCGATGCCCATGACCTCAGCGGCGATGTCGCGGTCGCGGATCGCCTGCCAGGCCCGGCCGGTGCGGGTGCGGATGAGGTTCTTGGCGAGAAGGGTGAAGCCGATCGCGAGGACGAGATACAGCAGGTAGCGCTTACCCTCTTCGGCGATGTCGAACCACAGCCAGCGGCCGTCGTCCGACATGTTGATGAGGGGATCCTCTTCTTTCCAAAGGCGGATGTCGAGTTCGGGAGCCTTGCGGCCGAGGGCCGGCGGACCGGCAATCTTGGCTCCCCAGCTGGTGTTGCCGAGGTGTATGCCGAGGAAGACGAGGCCGAGTGTCACGATCGCGAGATATAAACCTCGGAGCTTCACCGCCACCGGCGAGACGAAGATGCCGATGAGGGCAGCGGCGACACCCGCACCGGGCAGCCACACCCAGATCGGCAGGCTGTGACCCCAGGTGGTGCTGCCTGAGGCGCTGCCCAGGTAGGTGGCGGTGCACGCACCGACCCCCATGAAGAAGGCATGGCCGAGTGAGACCTGGCCGGCCACACCGCTGAGCAGGTTGAGGCCGTGGGCGGCGACGATGAGCATCAGCACCTTTGTGGAGGCGCGGATCCACTCGCCATCGCCGAGGAAGCGGAACAGCGGGATACCGTCGCCGATGAGTGGTAGCCAGCTGAGCCCGGGGATGTCGTCGTTGAGAACGGGGATCGAGAACGGCAGCAGGAAGAGCTGGATGATGAAGAAGGCCATGAGCGCCTTCTGCGTCCAGGTCGGCAGGATCTGGCTCTCGGATTCGTAGGAGGTGTAGAGATTGGGTCGCTTGTACATGAGTCAGTCCCTCCTCAGACCCGGCGGATCTCGGGCGTACCGAACAGGCCATAGGGCCGAATGAGCAGGCCGATCATCATGACGACGTAGGGGACGATGACGGGGTAGCCGGCGCCGAGGATGTCGGTCTCGCCGGCGGCGTACTGACCAGCGAAGATCTCGGCGGCGCCGACGATCAAGCCGCCCAGCAGGGCACCGGTGGCGGAGTCGAGACCGCCGAGGATCACGGCCGGCAACGCTCGGAAGGCGATGTTGGCCGTCTCATTGTCGACCGCCAGCGACTGCTTCACCGGGGGCTGGGTGGCGAACACACCGCCGATCATGGCGAGCACGGCGCCGGCGGCCCAGGCGATGGCGAACACGCGGCCCACATTGATGCCCTGGGCCATGGCGGCTTCCTGGTCGAAAGCCACGGCCCGCATCGCGATACCGAGGCGGCTTCGGTAGAAGATGAAGACCGCAACGAAGGCAATGGCCGCCGTCACCATCGCAGCGATGATCGAGTAGTTGATCGTCTCTTTGCCGACCTGGAACCCGTCGATGCCCCAGGGAACCTCGACATTGCGGAACTCGACCTTCACCGTGTCGTTGTTGAACACACGGAGGGCAATCTCGAGCCCGAGCGTGATCACCGCCACCGAGAACAACGGCTGACCGACCATCGGACGAATCGTCAGGCGCTCGATCACCAAGCCGAGGATGGCGGCGAAGATCATGGCGAGAACAAGGCTCACACCCCAGTGGAACCAGTCCGGGCCGGGAAGGCTGTTGATCGGGTTGTCGATCGTGGTGAACGGGATGTGGTCGTCGGCCACGGCGAAGGACAGGAACAACGCGCCCGACACGGCGAGGGCACCCTGGGCGAAGTTAACGGTCTGCGTGGCCTTGAAGATGAGCACGAAGCCGAGCGCCACGATGGCGTAGGTCGAGCCCATCCCGAGTGATCGCATCAGGGTCGCGAAGAAGATCTCCGGATCGTTGAAGAGCTGCATGATCAAGAAGATCGTGATCGGGACCATGATCCCGAACAAGAACATCAAGGCGGGCTCCTGTCGGAGCTTCAACAAAAAGTTGTTCACGTGTACATGTCCTCGATCAGGTCGCCGAACATCTCGTCCATTGCACTCCGCTTGAGCTTCTGCGTGGCGGTGAGTTCGCCGTCTTCGTGATCGAGCTCCTTCGGAATCATGCGGAACTTCCGCACGTTCTCGACGCGGGCGAACTTCTCGTTGGTCTCGTTGACGACACCTTGGATCAGCTCGATCACTTCCGGCTTCTCGGTGAGGTCGCGATAGGTCGTGTAGGGGATGTTGTTGCGCAACGCCCAGTCCCCGACGGTCTCCATCTCGATGCCGATCAGGGCCGAGAGGAACTTGCGGCCATCGCCGATCACCATCGCTTCCTTGACGAACATCGACGTCTTCAGCGAGTTCTCGATCTCCGACGGCGAGATGTTCTTGCCGCCCGAGGTGATGATGATGTGCTTGATGCGGTCGATGATCTTGACGTGGGTGCCATCTACCCATTCACCGACGTCGCCGGTCATGAGCCAGCCGTCCTCGGTGAAGGTTTCGGCGGTCTTGTCGGGCTTGTTCCAGTAGCCGACGAACACCCCGGGATGCTTGGTCTGGATCTCGCCGGTGTCGGGGTCGAGGCGCAGCCCGATATCGGCATAGGGCTCCCCCACCGTGCCGAGCTTGATGCGACCGGCGAAGTTGCAGGTGGCGACGGCGGAGTTCTCGGTCATGCCGTAGAGCTCGAAGACCGGCACACCGATGCCCATGAAGAACTCGAGAACCTCGGGGGCGATGGCCGCCGCACCGGACGCCGAATAACGGCAGCGGCGGAGACCGATGCGCTCCTTGATCGCCCGGAAGACGAGCGGCTCGCCGATCCACGACAGGACCCGGCTCTTCACCGTGTGGTCGCCACCGTTGGCGACCTTCTCCTTGCCGATCGTGCGAGCAAGACGAATACCGAAGCCGAAGAGCGCTTTCTTGAACCGGGTGGCATCGTTGCCACGGATGTAGACGCCGGCGTGCAGGCGCTCCCAGATACGGGGCACGGCGAAGAAGACGGTCGGCTGGATTTCGCGCAGGTTCAACGTCACCGTGTCGATCGATTCGGCGAAATTGAGCGACGGACCGGCCGCACACATGGTCCAGGTCGAGAAGATCCGCTCGGCGACGTGGCACAGCGGGAGATAGGTGAGGATGAGGTCGTCGGGACCCGGGCCCTTTCCGTCGGGCACGCGAGCGGTTTCGTTGATGATCTTCTCCATCGCAAACGCAGCGTTTGCGTTGGAGAGCATGGCGCCCTTCGGCGGACCGGTGGTGCCCGAGGTGTAGACGAGCGTCATGATGTCGTCGGGAGTCGCCTCTGACATCAGCTTCTCGACGGCGCCGGGGTTCGCCTCGCGATGCTGACGCCCGAGCTCAAGGAAGTCGTCCCAGAACATGAGGCGTTCGTCGGTGTAATCACCGAAACCACGTGGCTCGGAGTAGAGGATGCGCTGGATCGCGCTGCCGACCTCGGGATCGATCTCGAGGACCTTGTCGGCCTGTTCCTGATCCTCGGCGAAGTAGATCTTCGGCGTGCAGTCGCCGACCAGGTACTCGACCTCGGCGGACGGGTTGGTCGGGTACAGCCCGACCGTGATGCCTCGCACGGCGACCGTGGCGAGATCGAGGATGATCCACTCGGGGTTGTCCTCGGAGTGGATGGCGACTCGGTCCCCTACTTCGAGGCCGGTGGCGAGCAGGCCGTGGGCGGCGGTCTCGATCAGGTCCCAGGTCTGTGCCCAGTTGTATTCCTGCCAGATGCCGAAGTCCTTCTCTCGCATCGCAACCTTGCCGGGCATGGTGAGCGCCCAGTNCCGTGCGAGTGATGCGACGGTCTTCGTNCCCGTCGTCGTCGTCGAGGACATNTCCTCGATCGTTGCGGCCATTCGTGCTTCCCCCCGGTCGACGTAGGCGGAGCGCAATCTAGGTGTCCCGATCGGAGATGGTCAAGGCTTTGACGAGTTGGCCGTGGGCCAACTCGGGGTGACGATCTGCACCGAGTCGGACGCGTCGCGAAATACCCCCCCCCAGGCCGGCGCACTTCCGCCCGTCAGCCCGGCTGTTCGAGGGCCGTGACCCGCTGGAGCCGACGACGGTGACCGGGGTAGTCGTTCATCGCGTAATGCACGGTCGTGCGGTTGTCCCACAGCACCACCTGGCCGGTTTCCCAGCGGACTCGGACCTGGAACTCGGGCCGGGTCTGGTGGGCGTAGAGGAACGAGAGGAGGGCATCGCTCTCGGCATGTTCGAGTTCCTCGATCCGGGTCACGAATGCCGGATTGACGTACAGCGCCCGACGACCGGTCCGCGGGTGGATGCGCACGACCGGGTGCGTCGCTGCCGTCGACGGACCCTCCTCTTTCTCGGGGTAGACGTGCGTAGCGGTGAGTTCGGAGACCCACGACTGGAGGCGAGGCGACAGCCGATCGAAGGCGAGCGCCGTGTTTGCGAAAAGCGTGTCGCCCCCGATCGGTGGCAGCTCGCATGCATGCAGGATCGACACGGCGGCAGGGGGCGACGTGAAGGAGATGTCGCAGTGCCAGAACTCGCCGCCGAAGGTCTCCGTGTCGTCGGGTTCCTTGATCACCTGGAGGATCGCAGGGTGTTCGGGGATGGCGTCGATGAACGGGTGCACGTACGGGTCCCCGAACGACTCGCCGACACGAACGTGGTCGGCCACCGAGAACTCGTCTTGTCCGGACACGACGAGGACGTGGTGCTCGTCGAGCAGATCCTGCAGCGCGCCGAGTTCGACGTCGCCTGCGTCGGTCAGGCGGACGCCGTCGACGCGCGCGCCGAGCGACGCAGCGAGCGGCGTGACAGTCCAGTCGTTCACGGCGTCAGTCCACCCGGCTCGGCCACATGATGCAAGGTTTCGACCGCACCGACACCGCTGCAGAGCTGCGCAGGCCGCACGATCAGCCAGACTCTGCAGCGATGCGCATCGCCGATCACATCAGCACGGCCCTCGACGCGATCGAGATCGCAAACGACGAGGACGGCCTCAACGCCTTCATCACCATCGACCGCAACGGCGCCATGGCATCGGCACAAGCAGCGGATGAACGGCGCGCTGCCGGCCGCCTGCTCGGGCCTCTGGACGGCGTGCCGATTGCGGTCAAGGACAACCTCGACACCGCCAGCCTCCGTACCACCTTCGGCCTCGGCATCTACCGAGACCGCATCCCGGACAGGGACGCCGACGTGGTTCGCCGCCTTCGGGCTGCCGGTGCCGTCATCGTCGGCAAGACGAACATGACCGAACTCGCCTGCGGCACCGTCGGGGACAACCTGCACTACGGCGACGTCGAAAATCCGCTCGGCCACGACCGCTACCCCGGCGGCTCGTCATCGGGCTCGGCGGCGGCGGTCGCTGCCGGGCTCGTCGACCACGCGATCGGCAGCGACACGGGCGGTTCGATCCGTCACCCGGCCGCCGCGTGCGGCATCGTCGGCCTGAAGCCGACGTTCGGGCGCACCGCCAACGACGGCGTCAGCGTCTGCACCCGATCGATGGATCATGTGGGACCGATGTCGATCAGCAGCACGCTCGCTGCCGACACGCTTGCGGCCATCCAGATCGACGGAGCCGACGACCCACGGGCTCGAATCGGCGCACCGATCATCGGAACTCGCGTTGCGGTTTTGACGGGTGAGTTCCTCGATTCCTGCGATGCCGAAGTCCTCGCCGCCTTCGAACCGGCGCCCCGCCACCTCGAAGCACTCGGATGCGAAATCCACGAACTCGACCTCCGGCTCGACCTCCGCGCCATCGACGAGGAGATCGCCACTCCGCTCGGCGCTGATCTTTTCGACGAATACGGCGAGGAGATCCGCAGGGCCGGACACGATGCGTTCGGTCCCGAGCTGTGGACCTGGTACGAGCGGTATGCACGCATCGACGCTGACACCTACGCCGCCGCCGCCGAGCGCAAGGCAGCCCTGACCCGGCAGGTGTGCGACGCGCTCGCACCGTTCGACATCGTGATCTGCCCGACCAACCGAACCCGGACCCGCACGGTCGCCGAAGGCCTCGCCGCCGACCCGTTCGAACGGGTCGGCAACCTCGTGCTGTGGGACGTCACCGGCCACCCCTCGGCGACCGTGCCATTCGGCACCGATGGCGACGGGTTCCCGCTGGGTCTGCTCGTCAACGGGCCGCTCGGCAACGACGCTCACGTCCTGCAGGTCTGCGACGCGATCGAACGCGCAACCCGACAGAACTGACCCGACAGAACTGATTCGGAGACCGCGCAGTCCGCCGGCCGTTCCTGCCGCCGCAGTGGGCACAGGCCGTGCTGCGCTGCCACTGTGGCCGTGTGGCGACACTCCCCCTCCCCTCCCCCACACGCGACGCGGTCGAGACCTGGGTCGACGACCATCTCGGCCACCTCTTCGATGGTCCGGCGATCGGCTCTCCTGCCTTTCGCGGTGGTCAACGGTCTGCTGACGCAGCCCTCGCCGCGTTCGATGTTCGTGGGTACGCCGCAACCCGAAACGAGGTCGCGCCGATCGAGCGCCGGGGCGCCTCCCGCCTTTCGCCCTACATCCGCCATGGGCTACTGCCACTCCCCGAGGTCTGGAGGGCTGTCGGCGGCGGACCCAACCGCGATGTGGAGAAGTTCCGCGACGAGTTGCTGTGGCAGGAGTACAGCCGCCATTGGTACGCCCGCCTGGGGCGAGCCACCACCGATCCGGTCCGCAACGCTCCGACCGACGTCCGGCCCGGCGACGGGTGGGATCGCATGCTGCCGTGCCTCAACGCCGTGGTCGGCGAGCTTGAGCAGGACGGCTGGCTCGTCAACCAGACCCGCATGTGGCTCGCTGGCGACTGGACCGTGCGCCACGGTCAGGACTGGCGTCGAGGCGAAGACCGTTTCTTTCGCCATCTGCTCGACGGCTCTCGGGCGGCGAACCGACTCGGCTGGCAGTGGACCACCGGCGTCGGCTCGAACAAGCCCTACGGCTTCAGCCGCTGGCAGGTCGAGAAACGAGCGCCGGGGTTGTGCAAGCGCTGCCCCCACCGTGATGCCTGCCCGATCGACGCCTGGCCCGACGAGCCGTCGTTCGTTTCGGTCGACTGGCCTGCAGAAATCGACCTCACCGGACCGGACGAGATCGTCACCCACGCAGCACCTGACACCGTCTGGCTGACCGCAGAGTCACTGGGCACAACCGACCCTGCCCTGTCGCTCAATCCGGGCCTGCCCGCAGTTTTCGTCTTCGACGAGCCGCTGCTCGCCCGGCTGCGCCTCGACAGCAAGCGACTGGTGTTCCTCACCGAGACGCTCGCTGAACTCGCCGAGGGTCACGATCTCGAGCTCCGGCTCGGCGACCCGGTCGACGAACTCGTCGGGCGCAGCCTCGCCGTCACCCATGCCCCCGTGCCCGGCTTTGCTGATCGAGCATCGGTGATCCGCCCGGCCGAAGTTCACCCGTGGCCATGGCTTCGCCAGCCGCAGCCGGGTTCGGTGCGGTCGTTCAGCGCCTGGCGCAAGAAGGTCGATCGGCGATGAGTGGGGGTCCCGGCGACGTCAAGATCTGTGCCTCCTGCGGACGGGCGATGGCCTGGCGCAAGGCGTGGGCAAAGAACTGGGCCGACGTCCGCTACTGCTCGAGCGCCTGCCGTAGTCGCAAGCTGAAAGCGGTCGACCACGACCTCGAAGCCGCCATCCTCCGCCTGCTCTCTCAACGGTCGGGCGCGGCCACGATCTGTCCGAGCGAAGCGGCCAAGGCCGTCGAGGCCGACGACTGGCGATCGCTGATGGAACCCGCCCGGTCCGCGGCCCGGCGACTCGTCGCCTCCGGCGACGTCGTGATCACACAACAGGGGGCGGTCGTCGACCCCTCGTCCGCCAAGGGCCCGATCAGGATCCGACGAGCATGAGCGACACCGACCTCGGACTCGACGGCGAGACGCGCCTCGACGACGACGCCAACGATCGGGTGCACCACCACGCACGCGTCGGGGACGAACAACCGCAGGGGTCTGATGGTTCGTTCACGACGCTGTGCGGACTCCGGATCACGCCCCGCCCCGACGCAGGGAAGCTCCCATGCTGTCCGATGTGCGCGCTTGTGATGGGCCGCCCCTGCCGGTGAGCAGCCCGGCGGCGGACGTCAGTCGCGAACGCGCAACCACTGCAGAAAGACGACCATGCCGGCGAGGGCGAACATGGCGGCTCCCGCCCAACCCCACCACTCCCCACCCGCACCGATCGCGAATCCGGCGACGGTGAACAGTGCGCATAGACCCGCATCGCGGAGCAGACGCTCGGGAGTCGGCTCCGCTCCGGCGCGCCGAAACATGCGCTCCAGACCATTCCGTGGGGTGAGATCGGGGTCGTCGCTCACGGTCCGAACCGTACCGCCGCAGCAGTGACACCAGAAGAGCGGCGAGGCGAACTAGCGCTCGACGAGGTCCATGGTCTCGGGCTGGCAGACCGGGCACCACCAGACATTTCGCCCGTCAGCATTCGCCGTTTCGATCGGCTCGGCGCAACGACGACACGGCGCGCCCGCGC
>PABW01000007.1 GCA_002699625.1 Acidimicrobiaceae bacterium | reverse complement strand
CGCTGACGCCGGCGTGCAACTCGTCACCGACACCTGCACCTACATCACGCCGGTCATGGCCGACATCCACGGGACGGCGATGACCGACTCCGCCAAGTGGGCCTACTACGCCCCGGGGAACCTCGGCCTGGATGTCGCCTTCGGTTCGGTCGAGGATTGTGTCGAATCAGCGGTCCGCGGCGAGGTGGTTCGGGATGAAGGAGTCTGGGCCGATGCCTGAGGCCACGCGCACACTGATCGCCGGTGAAGCCCACGGCGAGATTCTCGAACTCGACGAGCCCCTCAGCTTCTGGGGTGGGTTCGAATCCGATACCGGCACGATCATCGATCAGGCCCACCCTCAGGTCGGCCAGTCGCTTGTAGGAAAGATCGTCATGATGACCGTCGGGCGCGGATCAAGCTCCGCGTCGTCGGTTCTCGCAGAGGCCATCCGCGACGGCACTGCCCCGGCGGCACTGATCCTGCAGGAATCCGACGAGATCATCGTGCTGGGAGCGATCGTCGCCGACGAGATCTACGGCACCGTGATGCCGATCCTTCTGGTCGACGACGCCACCTATCGAGACGTCGCATCGCTGACCGCTGCGCAGATCTCGGCCGACGGACAGATCGACCCCCGCTGATCAACCGACGGCCAACCGAGCAGCAGCAAGATCCTCGAGCGCAGTACCTGCCGACTTGAACAGCGTCACCTCATCGTCGTCCCGCCGACCCGGATGCTCGCCAGCGACGAGCTCGGCGAGGTCGGCCAACAGATCAGCCGACGTGAGGATCCCCGACGCCAGCGGCTGGGCGATGTCTCCGGCAATTGCTGCGTCGTCATAGGTGTCGACGAAGACCGAGGCGCGCCGAACGACATCATCGTCGGCTTCTCGCATCTCAGGGCTGAAGCCGCCGATCAAGTCGACATGACATCCGGGCTTCACCAACGCACCGCGAACGATCGGTTCGGTCGCGCCAGTGACGCACGAGATCACGTCGGCGTCGGCGACCGCCGCGTCGAGATCGGTGACGACCTCGGCCATCAATCCATGCGCAGCGACCTCCTCGACCACGCTCGCAGCCTTGGCGGGATTACGGCCCCAGACCTGCACCGTGGCGAAGTCACGCACGTGTGCGTGGGCCTGGACCGCCATCGGCGCCAAGGCGCCGGTGCCCACGACCAACAGCCGGGAGGCGTCAGTTCGGGCAAGACGTTTCGCGGCGACGGCGGACGCAGCAGCCGTTCGCCGGGTCGTCAACGTGTTGGCCTCGCACGCACCGACCAACGAGCCGGTCACGCCGTCGAACAGCAACACCCCGGCCTGCACCATTGGAAGACCCTGCTTGCCGTTGTCAGGGAAAACGGTGACCGCCTTCACGCCGATGATCTCCCCGGCAACCCAACCGGGCTTCAACAGGAATGCCGCATCGTTGCCGTTGCCGTCGGGCACGGTATGAAACGTTCGAGCCGGGGCCGTCGCCTCAGGCTCCACCATGATCTGCTCGATCGCCTGAATCAGTTCCGCCCAGCCGAGCACGGCGCCGATATCGGCATCGGTGAAGAACCTCATGGATCGTTGCCTTGTTCCGGCTCACCCGTCGCGTCGCCAGGCCAATGCCCATCAGGGGGATCCGGTGGATACCAGTCCTCGACGGCGACCCCGAGTCCATCGGCGATCCGATTGACGTACGCGTAGTACGCCGTCGCCTCACAGATGTCGTGCACATCTCGATCGCTGAATCCGACCGCCCGGAGCGCCTCGACATCGGCTTCGACCATCTCGCCGGGCGTACAGGTCAGCTTCAACGCATAGGTCAACATCGCCGTGCGCCGCTCGCCGATCGGGGCGGTTCGCCAATCGATGTCGATCTGGGCGAGGAGCGGATCGTTTTTCAGGAGTCGGCGCAGACCGCGCCGATGATGGGTGAGTCAATAGTGGCAGTCGTTCTCAAGCGAGACGACGTAGGCGATCAACTCCCGCTCGACCTTGCGCAATGTCCCGGTCCCCGCCATCGCCGACCGGTACAGGCCGTCGTGGGCGGCCAATCCTCGGGGGTTGATGGAGTGCACCGCCATGATGTGGTCGACCCGGCCGAGGTCACGATCGACGACCCGGCCGTGCAACGGCTCGAGCTCGCCTTCCCATTGATCATCGGGAACCGTTCGGATCCAACTCATCGCTCCTCCTCACATCGGGGCGCGGCGCTAGCTTAGGGACCGTTCACGCAAGGGACCGGATCGGTCCCGGAGGGAGACACATGTCGAGTCATCCGGATCTGGCCGGGAAGGTCGTGATCGTCACGGGCGCCGGCAAGGGCATCGGCCAAGCGATCGCCGAACGCTTCGGCGCCGCCGGCTCATCGGTCGTCGTCAACGACGTCGACGATTCCTCGGCCCGCGCCGTCGCGAACGGCATCGTCGATACCGGGGGCACGGCGATGGCAGCGCCCGCCGACGTGTCCGATGGCGAACAGGTCGCCGCCATGTTCGACACCGTGATGTCCACCCACGGCACCGTCGATGTGCTCGTCAACAACGCCGGACTCGTTTCGCCAATGCTTCATTTCTTCGATGCCGACGAGGCATGGTGGCGGCGGATCATCGACGTGAACCTCACCGGCCATTTCCTGTGCTGCCATCGAGCCGCCCGCATCATGGCCAAGAACGGCGGCGGATCGATCATCAACATGAGCTCCGGGGGCGCCACCCGAGCCCATCGCAGCTTCACGGCCTATGACGCCAGCAAGGGCGGGATCGAAGCACTCACTCGGGCGATGGCGCTCGATCTCGGGCCGTACAACATTCGCGTCAACGCCCTCATGCCCGGATCGATCGACACGGCAGGGCTCGACGCCGACGCCCGGGCCTACCGTGGCGTGAACATCCCGGCTGGACGGATCGGCGATCCGCACGACATGACGGGACCCGCCCTCTTTCTCGCCAGTGACGACGCCTCCTATGTCACCGGCGACGTCATCAAGGTCGACGGCGGCATGCTCGCCCAGCAGCGGTCGGCCACGGTCGACATCGTGCATCCCGACACCTTCCCGTCGGTCGACGACCTCTGATCCCATGACCGGTTCCCGCACGGGCGGCCAGATCGTCGCCGACGCGCTCGTCGCCCACGGCGTCAGCCATGTGTTCGGCGTGCCCGGCGAGAGCTACCTCGCCGTTCTCGATGCGATCCACGACACCGACATCGAGTTCGTCATCTGTCGTCAAGAAGGTGGCGCGGCGTACATGGCGGAGGCGTGGGGGCGCCTCACGGGCGACCCGGGGGTCTGCATGGTGACCCGTGGGCCGGGCGCCACCAACGCGTCGGTCGGCATCCACGCCGCCCGCGAGAACTCACAACCGATGGTGGTGCTGATCGGCCAGGTCGCCACCGACGAGATGGGGCGAGAGGCCTTTCAGGAGATCGACTACCGCGCCTTTCTCGGCCCCATCACCAAATGGGCGACCCAGGTCGACGATGTCGACGAGTTGGCCGAAACGATCTCCATGGCGTTCAAGATCGCCGCCAGCGGCCGACCCGGACCGGTCGCGATCGCGTTGCCTGAGGACATGCTGCGCGACGACACGACCAACACCGACGTCGCTCCGGTGACGGTCGAACGGGCGACCCCGACCAGCGACGAACTCGATGCGATCGTCGCCGCCATCGCCGATGCCGAACGTCCCGTCATCATCGCGGGCGGTGGCCGATGGACCCTCGATGCCCGGACCGACCTCACCGCCTTCGCCGAACACAACGACCTTCCGGTACTCGCCGCCTGGCGATTCCACGACGTCGTCGACAACCTCAGCAACATCTACTGCGGCGAAGCCGGGCTGGCGATGCCGCAGGCGGTTCGCGACACGATCACCCAGGCGGACCTCATCGTCGGTCTCGGTATCCGCTTCGGGGAGATGACCACCGCCGGATGGACCCTGATCGATCTCGACGAACCGACACAACGCATCGTCCACATCCACCCGGAACGCACCCAACTCGGACGGATCTACCCGACCGACGTCGGGGTGTGCGGCGACCCGTCAGTGACGATCGGCGCCCTGCGGGAGATGAGCATCCCGACCAGCGAACCGCGCCGTACGTGGTGTTCGGCCCGCCGAGCCGCGTTCGTCGACGGCTCACGCATCCCGCCGCAGCCGGGTCCACTCGACATGGGCGAAGCCATGCGATGGCTGCAGGCCAACGCGCCGGCCGATGTGATCTTCACCAACGGTGCCGGCAACTTCTCGGTCTGGAACAACAAGGGCTTCCGTTACGGGTCCCAGGCTCGATTGCTGGCGCCACAGAACGGCACGATGGGCTACGGCCTCCCAGCTGCGATCGCGGCGAAAGCCGCCCACCCCGACCGGACCGTGGTGTGTTTCGCCGGCGACGGTGATCTCCAAATGACGATCCAGGAACTCGGCACCGCACGCCAAGCCGGCTACGAGCCGATCGTGCTCGTCTTCGACAACGGCATGTACGGCACGATCCGCGCCCACCAAGAGCGCAACTACCCCGGGCGGATCAGCGGCACACCGATCGACAACCCCAACTTCGTCGCGATCGCACAGGCCTACGGCATGCACGCCGAAGCAGTCCGAGAGACCGACGCCTTCGGGCCCGCCTTCGAGCGGGCCATGGCGTCGCCGACCGGCGCGCTCCTGCACCTCCACATGCCCGCCGAGATGTTGACCCCGTGGGAGTCGATCGATCAGGCCCGCGACCGGACCTGATCGCGACCTCGGCTAGCGGTTGCCGTCGCCCAGATAGCTGGCGCGAAGTTCCGGGTTGGCGAGCAGAGCCTCGGCCGAGTCGTCCAGAACGACACGCCCGGTCTGCAGAACCCAGCCGCGGTCAGCGATCGACAACGCCATGTTGGCGTTCTGCTCGACCATGAAGATCGCGACACCCTCTTCGTGGATCTGCTGGATCAGTTCGAAGTTGGTCTGGACGAGCGCTGGCGCAAGCCCCATCGATGGTTCGTCCATCAACAACACGCGAGGGTTGGCCATCAAGGCGCGACCCATGGCGACCATCTGCTGCTCGCCACCCGACAGGGTGCCGGACTTCTGATTCAGCCGCTCCTTCACCCGAGGGAACATCTCGTAGATGCGCTCAAGGTCGGCTTCGATGCCGTCCTTGTCGGTGCGAAGATATGCCCCGAGTTGGAGATTCTCCTTGACGGAAAGACGCTTAAAGAGCCGCCGATTCTCCGGAACCATCGTGACGCCTCGCTCGACCCGATACGACGTGGGTTGATGGTTGACGACCTCCCCGTCGAGCACCACGTCGCCGGTGGTGGGCGTGACCATGCCGAGCAAGGTCTTCAGCGTCGTGGACTTGCCGGAGGCGTTGCCGCCGAGCAAGCAAACGAGCTCCCCCGGATAGATCGCCAAGTTGACATCCTTGAGGATGTGAACCGCGCCGTAGTGCGTGTTGATGCCGCGGAACTCAAGCAGCGGCGTGCGCGTTTCGGTGGATGTGTCAGTCACGATGCCTCTTCCGCGGGACGACCGAGGTAGGCCTCGATCACGTCGGGATTGGTGGACACTTCTTCGTAGCTGCCCTGCGCAATGGTCTCGCCGTGGTCAAGCACGACGACTCGATCGGAAACGTCTCGAACGACACCCATGTCGTGCTCAATCATCACGATCGTGAAGCCCCAATCGTCGCGGAGCTTGCCGATCAGGCCGGTGAGTTCCTCCGACTCCTTGGGGTTCATGCCGGCGACGGGCTCGTCCAGCAGGATGATCTCGGGCCTGGTCGCCATCGCCCGAGCGATCTCGAGCCGCCGCCGGTTGGCGTACGAAAGCACCGACGCAGGCTGTTCGAGTCGGTAGCCGACGAGGCGGGACCCGAAGAAGCCGAGCACCTTCTCGCCCCACTCCCGAATCTCCTCTTCCTCCCGCTTGAAAGCGTTGGTGTTGAAGAGCGCACCGAAGATGCCCTGCTTCGTCCGGCAGTGCTGAGCGACCATCACGTTCTCGAGGATCGTCATGTTGGCGAACAGCCGAACGTTCTGGAAGGTCCGGGCGATGCCACGGGCCGTGACCTGATTGGGATCAAGTCCGATCAAGGATTCACCCTTGAACTGGATGTCTCCTTCGGTCGGGGTGACCATGCCCGAGATCATGTTGAAGAAGGTGGTCTTCCCGGCACCGTTTGGACCGATGACCGACACGATCTCGCCACGATCGACGTGGAAGTCGAGGTTGCGCAATGCGTGTAGGCCACCGAACGTGACGCTCAGGTTGTCGATGGTGAGAAGGCGTTCACTCATACCGGCGCCACCCCTCCATCGGAAGCATCGTCATCGGTGTCGATCTCTCCTCGCAGCCACGCATCCTGAAGGAACTCATCCTGGTGGAGTTCTCTCGTGCGCCGGACGTTCGGAATGAGACCTTCAGGCTTCTGCAGCATCATCCAGATGAGGAGCGCGCCATAGATGAGCAGCTTGAAGTTCGAGAACTCCTGCAGCAGACCCGGCTGCTTGGGACCGCCAAGCACGCCGATGAGCACCACCGCACCAGCGATCACGCCAGCAATATTGCCCATGCCGCCCACAATCACGACGACCAGAATCACGATCGAGACGAGGATGATGAACGATGTCGGGAAGATCGATCCGACCTTGGCTGCGAAAATCGCCCCAGAGAACGAGGCGAGCACGGCGCCGACCACGAACGCCATGAGCTTTGCGTTCACGGTGTTGATGCCCATCGCCTCAGCGACCGACTCGTCTTCGCGAACGGCCATCCAGGCCCGACCGAGCCTCGACTTCTCAAGGCGCCACGACACATAGATCGCGATCGCGCAGAACGCCGCAACGAGGTAGAAGACGGCCTGTGGGTTCGTGCCCTTCACCGTCGCCAACCCGAACACGTTCACGCCCGGGATATTGGTCACGCCTTGCGCAGCGCCGGTGTAGCCACCGAGCCAGTCCGACAGGAACAACAGACGAATAATCTCGCCGAAGCCGAGTGTCACGATCGCGAGGTAGTCGCCACGCATCCGGATTACCGGTGCGCCGATAAAGAGGCCGGTGAGCGCTGCGAAGACGACCACCACCAAGAGGGCGACGAACCATGGTGTGTTAGGCATCCATTCCGGCCACGACTCGCCACGGTTCGGCGATGTGAGGATTGCGGTGGTGTACCCGCCGACTGCGAAGAACGCGACATAGCCGAGGTCGAGAATGCCAGCGAGGCCGACCACGATATTGAGCCCCAAGGCAAGCAGGACGAACAGGCCGACGTTGGCAAGCAGCTCGTTGGTGATACCGCCGAGAACCATCGGCAGGACGACAGTGGCGACGGCCACGACACCGAACGCGACGGCATTTCCCTTGGCACGATCCGCTCCTTCGAGCGCCTGGAACCGCTCCTTGGCATCCTTTGCCCGGCTTCGACCCCACCACGAGTAAGCGCCCGAGAGGACCGCGACGATCACCACGCCCACGATGGTGAGACCACCACGTTTCGCGTAGACGATGTCGGTGAGCCACTCAAGTGCGATGTCCTCGGCGATGTCGCTGAGGACGGTTTTGAGGATGGCGATGAGGAACACGGCGACCAGCATCGTGACGACGAGCCGACGCACTCGCTCGGAAAGCACGTGGAGTGATCCGCCAAGAGCGCCAATGACAGCGCCGGCAGCCAACCACAACACCACACCACTTCCGACACTCCCGCCGAGCGACAATTTCTCGAGGGTTTGTGGACTCCAGTTGATCAGCGGATCCCGAAGGTCGTAGTTGTCGATCAACACGGCGAGCACCGACAACCCAGCGGCGGCGATCGCACCCGTACAGGCGCCGGCCACGACGTCGCGCAAGCCGCGAGCATGGGCGGTCATACCCTCCAGCACCACTTCTTTCCCGACGGCGAAACCCGCCACCAGCAGGAGCCACCAGAGGGATACGTCGCCGAGCGTGACCTGGTCGGCGATGAGATCAAAGGTCTCCATCGACACCGGCATATTCGACAGGGCGACGAACACGAGAGAAAGGGCGATCAGTCCGCCGTAGCGACCGATGCGACGCCAGTCCTGATCGAGGACGGCGCGGGGGGGGGCGAGTTCGGGACTCATCGTTTCACTCATGCTCGATCCTCCGCTGACAGGCGCTCACCGAAGAGGCCGGTTGGCTTCACCAGTAGCACCAAGATGAGTGCAGCGAACGCCACCGCGTCTCGCAGCTGCGAGACGCCGTTGACACCCAGAGGCTCAAGGATCAGCAGTGGCGCCACAGACTCGGCGGTACCGAGCGTGACGCCACCAGCCATCGCACCACCGAGATTGCCGATACCACCGACAACAGCAGCAGAGAAGGCCTTGATGCCGGGGAGGAAGCCGGTCGTGTGAATGACCGATCGGAACATGACGCCCCACAGGATCCCGGCCACACCAGCCATCGCGCCACCGACGGCGAACGTCGTGACAATGATCCGGTTGACATTGATGCCCATGAGCGAGGCGATCTCCTTGTCCTCGGCCACCGCTCGCATCGCCTTGCCGGTCTTGGTGCGTTCGACGAGATACCACAGCGCCGCCATCGCCACTGCGGCAACGAGCACGACCAGAAGTCGGGTTCGCTGGACCTCGACGAACCAGATCGTCTGGGCCTCGGTCCACCAGTCCGGCAGGTCGGGGTAGGACTTCGCACCCGGCCCAAGCAGCACGACCGACACATTCTGGATGAAGAACGAGATGCCGATCGACGTAATGAGCGGGATGAGACGAGGGGACCCTCGCAAAGGCCGATACGCCACCCGCTCCATCACCACGGCGGTCAGGGTCGAGACGATGATCGCCACCAGGACGATGAACAGCAGCGAAGCGACGAAGTTGCTCTCCCAAGCGCCTGCTTCGAACAACTTGTTGCTCGTGATCATGCCGGTCATTGCGCCGACCATGAACACCTCGCCGTGGGCGAAGTTGATGAATCCGAGCACGCCGTAGACCATTGAGTAGCCGAGGGCAATCAGGCCGTACATCGCCCCCTGCGAAAGCCCGGAGATGACCAGACCCTCGAATTGGTCGGCAGTGAGGCCAGTGGCATCGTCATTGATCCGCTGGGCCAGCCAGTTGTTCGGGTCGAGCTGTTGCAACACGAAGGCGAACAGACCGAACCCGATCACGGAGAACAGCGCGACCTTGAGGACGAGGAGAAACCAGTCCACACCGGTCCGCGGCGCGGCCTTGTGTCTCATTGCAGTGGTCAAAATTCCCCTCCATACGACCGCGGTGGCTAGGGCAGAGTAACGCAAATGGCCCCCCTCCACCACTAGTGAAGGGGGGCCATTCTCCGTGATTGGTAGAGCCGACCGAGGTCAGCTCAGCACCACTGATTCGACGAGGAGCCGATCAGGGGGCGTACGAGAAGACGACGTTGGACATGCCAGCGTCGACCATGCTCGAGTCGGTGTGGTGCACAACAGTGATCTTCTGCGAACCACAGTCGCCGAAGTCGTCACAGTTGAGGGTGCCGATAAGGCCGCTGTAGTCGCGCAGCGCCGTGATGTAGGACCGGATGCCAGCCTTGTCGATCACGAGCTGACCGGCGTCGTTGACACTGGCGTTGTTCTCGATCGCTTCAAGGAGGATCGCGGTGGCGTCATAGCTGTGGCCCCAGAAGGGAGCCGACGGCGCTTCACCGTGGTTGGCCTCGTAGTCCTCCAGAACCTCGGCGGCGGACTTGCCGGTGCCCTGGTTGGTGTTGGTGCCGAAGCGCACGTCAGGACCCGAGAAGTACATGCCCTCGGACTGGCTGAGTGCCAGGTAGTCCGTGTTCAAAAGACCATCGGCAGCGAGGAGCTGCGTGTTCTCAAGACCCGAGACGCCCGGGGCCTGCTCGGCGATGAAGTCGCCAGCGGGCTGGAAGATCGGGAAGAACAGCGCCTCGGGCGAGCCCGCGGCGATCTCGGTGAGGACCGGGACCATGTCGGTGTCTTCCTTGGCAACAGCGGTGAAGCCGGTGACCGTGCCACCAAGCTCCTCGAAGGCGTTGGTGAAGGCCGATGCAAGACCCTCGGTGTAGGGGTCACCGTCGTGGATCGCCGCAGCGGTGGTCATGCCGAGTTCGCCGTAGACGAAGGCAGCCATAGCGGCGCCCTGGTAGAGGTCGTTGTGCGCCGTGCGGTAGTAGCCCGGGTGGTAGTTGTCACCAGCGGTGCCCAGAAGGTCAGAGGTCAGGGCGGGCGAGGTGTTCGAGCCGGAGATCATCACGATGCCGGCCTCGCTGATCAGCGGAGCAGCAGCGGTGGCAGCACCAGAGCACGAGGTGCCGATGACACCGACGATCTGGGCATCAGCCACGATGGTCTGTGCGGCGGCCTGGCCACCGTCGGCGGAGCAGAGATCGTCGAGACCCTGACCCATCGAGACCGAGAAGCCCTCGATGTCGCCGTAGTCGGCGATAGCGGCCATGACCGCGTTCTGGTTCGGGATGCCGAGGAAGGCAACGTCACCGGTAATCGCGTTGAGCGACCGGATCTGAATCTCTTCGCCTTCATCAACGACGATGAAAGCGTCGTCGGTGACTGCCTTGTCGGCGTCGTCACCACACGCTGCAGCGAGCAGCGAGAGCGACAACAGCGCGGCGGTCACCATGGTCAGCTTGCGTGAAAGCTTCATGGGTAAATCCCCTCCATTTGGGATAGGTCGCGGTGGATGGGGCACGGCACCGCGGGGCCGTGTTGCGGAGTAGAGGGTAGCCGCCGATCGCCCGGAACGACAGTTTCGCTGCGTTCGATCACCCAATTGCGGTGTTGCGACGAGGCTTGCCCCATCTCGCCGATGGCCGAAAAACCCTGTCGTTTCAGGCCGTACGGGCCATGATCTCATCGACCGGGCCGACCATTCCAGTGTAGAACGGCCCAAAATCGGCGTAGAGGGCGGACGCCGTGTCGTACCGCATCGTGTACACGGTGTCTTTGAGGTCGTCCATCTTCACACCGAAGAGCGTGACGCCCCATTCCCAATCATCGAGGCCCGTACTCGCAGTGATGAGCTGCACGATCCGGCCGGCGAACTGTCGNCCCGACGCGCCGTGNTCGTACATGAGNTCCTTGCGATCGTCGTACTCGAGTCGGTACCAGTTGTGCTCNGCTTCNCGGCGCTTGGTCATCGGATAGAAGCACCACGCCGACTTCCCTTCCGGCGGCAGNTCCGGNTAGAGCCGCATGTTCTTCATNTCNTCGGGNACACCCTGGGCGTACTCGGANACCTCGGTNATCGAGACGAAGCTGTCGACCACGACCAGGCCNGCGTTGGNNAGACCGGTCTGNAGGTCGCGAAGCTTCCACGAATCAGGGTGCAGNGCCATGAAGCAGAGTTCGGCCTTGTGCCCGAGCACCGCCACNGTGACGACCTGGACGTCGTCGGCCTGAGCCGCCTTGACCGNCGCAANGACCGCCTCGTCGTCGGTCCCCGGGGNNCGGGNGCAGAAAAGATGGACGACAGCNACGCCCTCAGAGGTNATGACCGGATCGAGCATCTCGCNAGCTTACGAGCCAGTCGGTCCCGGCCTCGCTTCCGCCGCTCGAGACGAACTCCGGAACTGGGCGGGCGTCGCATTGGTCAAGCGAGCGAACCGGCGAGTGAAGTCGGGCTGATCATAGAAGCCGCATCGGGCAGCCACGGCAGCAATGGGCTCGTCGGTATCAGCCAACAGACGAGTGGCAGCCTCGACTCGCACCCGCAGGACATGCTGCGTCGCCGTGACCCCGAAGACCCGTTTCATGCGTCGCTCCAGCTGCGCCTCACCGAACCCAGCCGCACGGGCGAGATCGGCAACCCGAATCGGCTCACCGAAGTGATCCTGGACGTGCCGCACGACCTCACGCAGACCCCCGGCCCCGATGTCGGTATCGGACGGGACGACCAGATCGCGGCTCACCGAAACCAGACCGACCAAGGAGCGATCAGCGCTGCCGCCTCTGACCGGCAGCTTGGTGGTCAGGTACCAGCCCAACTCGCCATTCGGTCGGCGAATCAGCTCAAGCTCGTCGAAAAGCGGCTCGCCCGAAGCGAACACTTCTTCGTCCTGCTCCTCGAACCGCTCGGCCAGCTCGGCGATGAAGTGATCGCGGGCGGTGGTGCCGATCACCTCGCCCTTCGAAGACCGACCCGTCCGGCGGACAAACGCGCTGTTGACCTCGACGTAACGCCCCTCGAGGTCCTTGGCGCAAAAGATCACGTTGACCAGCGTCTCGAACAATCCGATCAGCTCTGGCTGACAGGAGAACAGGCCTTCGTGCGGCGCGTTGTGCGAAACACCCACCATGATTTGCGGCATCGTACAAGACCCTTGCGAGCCCGGCCTGCACGATGAGGGACATGGAACCCCTGCCACCCGCCATCGAACGCAACGCTGCTCCGGACCCCACCTCCGACGATGCAGAACGTGCCATTGATGAAGCGATCACGCTGGTCCGTCTCTGGCTCGACCGCGCCAAGGCGCTCGAGACCCGACGGTCCCGACAAACGATGCAGCGCCTCCACGGCGTCGTGGCGAACGACGCCGGCGTCGACTTCGTCATGGCGTTCATTGATCGGGTCGCTCGACCAGACGACCACCTCGTTGCCGCTCGGCAGCTCCGCACGCTGATCGACACAACCCCCCGCCTGCCCGACTTCCTCGGCCCGATCGACCGTCTCCTCCTCCGCGCCGGCTCTCGGCTGGCTCCGATCGTCCCACGCCTCGTCATGCCGCTCGCCCATCGACGTATGCGGAGCATCGTCGGTCATCTCGTCGCTCCGGCCGAACCGGCCGGGCTCGAACGCCACCTCGCCCGACAGCGAAGCGCCGGGTGGGATTCGAACGTCAATTTGCTCGGTGAAGCCGTCCTCGGCCGTCGCGAAGCCGGAGCACGGCTGGCCCAGCTCCAGTCGCTGCTGCACCAGCCCGACGTCGACTATGTCTCGGTGAAACTCAGCAGCGTCCAGGCCCAGCTAAACCCCTGGGCCCACGACGAATCAGTCAACGCCGTCTCTCACCGACTCGCCGAACTGATCGACACGGCCGCCTCGGTGCATCCGCCGACCTTTGTCAACGTCGACATGGAGGAGTACCGGGACCTCGAACTCACCCTCGACGCCTTTGAGCGGGTCCTGGGGGCGCCGCAGCGGCGGCACCTTGATGCAGGGATCGTCCTCCAGGCCTACCTTCCCGATGCACTTCCGGCGCTCCAGCGCCTCGCTACGTTCGCGGCCGACCGTCACCGCGACGGGGGCGGAACGATCAAGGTCCGGCTCGTCAAGGGCGCAAATCTGGCGATGGAACGGGTTGACGCGGCCATGCATGGCTGGGCTCTGGCGCCCTACGACAACAAGGCCGACACGGATGCGAACTACACACGCTGCCTCGACTGGGTCTTGCGTCCTGAACGACTCGTCGGCATGCGAATCGGGGTTGCCAGCCACAACCTGTTCCACGTGGCGTGGGCGCTCCGTATGGCGGAGCGACGCGGTGTCACCAACCAGGTGCAGTTCGAGATGCTCCAAGGGATGGCTGAGGCACAGGCACGTGCCATCGCCGAGGCGGTTGGGGCTGACCGACCACTGCTCTATACGCCGGCAGTCGACCGAGAGGACTTCGACGTGGCGATCGGCTACCTGTTCCGACGACTCGAGGAGACTGCGGCCCCCAACAACTTCTTGCGAGCGCTGTTCTCTCTTGAGCCAGAGTCACCGACCTTCGCCTCCGAGGCGGCGCGCTTCACGGCGTCAGTCGTCGAACGACACCGGCCGTCATGTGGCTCCCGACGGACACAAGATCGATCTGTGCTGGCTACACGGGCGTTCGAGCCCGGTCAACCGTTTCGCAACGAACCCGAGACCGATCCCGCCCTCCCTGCGAATCGCCGTTGGTTGGCCACCGACCTTCGCACCGCCTCGGTGCCCGCAGCCCCAGCGACGATCAGGGTGCCAGGAGATGTCGATCGCTTGGCGGCGGCCGCACGTGTTGCGCAACGGGAATGGTGGTCTCTCAGCGCAAATGAGCGCCGGGAACGGCTGCACCGGGTCGGCGACGAAGTGGCGAACCGGCGAACGGCATTCCTGCGAACGATGGCAGACGAATGCGGCAAGACCTTGGCTGAAGCTGACATCGAACTCTGTGAAGCAATCGATTTTGCCCGCTACTACGGCGAGCAGGCGGTGGTGTTGGAGCGGCCTGGATTGCGCTTTGCGCCCTTCGGTCTCATCTCCGTGATCCCACCGTGGAACTTCCCCGTCGCCATCGCCTGCGGTGGGATCCTTGCCGCTCTGGCCGCAGGCAACAGCGTGATCTTCAAACCGGCACCAGAAGCACGCCGGTGCGGTTCCCTCATCCATGACGCACTCCTTGCGGCCGGCCTGCCCCACGGCCTTGTTGCCTTCGTCCCCACCGACGACGACGAAGCCGGGCGTCGCGTCATTGAGGCTGGTGACGCCGTCATCCTTACTGGTTCGAGTGAGACCGCAGACCTGTTCAGGTCATGGGATCCGCACCTTCCGATCTTTGCGGAAACCTCAGGAAAGAACGCATTGGTCATCACGCCGAGAGCCGACATCGACCTTGCGGTGCAGGACCTCGTCCGGTCGGCCTTCGGCCACGCCGGGCAAAAGTGCTCGGCCGCGAGCCTGGCCATCCTCGTCGGCAGCACAGCCACGTCGCCCCGCTTCCTCAACCAACTCATCGATGCCGTCGAAACGCTCGAAGTCCGCCTCCCCACCGACCTCCAAGCCAACATCGGACCCCTGATCGGACCACCCAACGAGCGGCTCGAACGGGCGCTCAACCAGCTCGACGAGGGCGAGTCCTGGCTTGTCGAGCCGGAGCTCCTCGATGATGCACACCACCTGTGGCGCCCCGGGATTCGGACCGGTGTTCGCCCCGGTTCGTGGTTCCACCAAACCGAGTGCTTCGGCCCCGTCCTCGGTCTCATGCAGGCCGACACTCTCGACCATGCCATTGAGTTGCAGAACGGCAGTGCCTTCGGACTGACCGGCGGCATCCACTCACTCGATCCGACCGAGATCGCACAATGGATGGATGCCGTGGAAGTCGGCAATGCCTACGTCAATCGACCGATCACCGGCGCGATCGTGCAGCGCCAGCCATTCGGAGGCTGGAAGCGCTCGGTCATCGGGCCAGGGGCGAAGGCGGGTGGCCCGAACTATGTCGCCCAATTCGGGACGTGGCACACCGCCGCCTCGGCCCCCGATGACTTCGACGAGGTGTGGGCCGAGCACTTCTCGGTGGAGCACGACCCAACCGGGCTCGCCTGTGAAGCCAATCTCTTCCGCTACCGGCCCCTCGACCGCATCGTGCTCCGATACGGACCATCAACCGACCCCACGGAACTTGACCTGGCCCGACGTGCTGCGCACGTGGCGGGCGTCTCTGTCATCGAGAGCGACACCCGGCACGAGAGCGACGAGGCGCTGGCGGCACGGCTTCCAGATCTTGACATCGAGCGGATCCGGCTCGTCGGCGTCACCGCAGGCACCAGCCTTCGTCGCGCTGCCAACGCCGCACAGGTCCATCTGGCTGACCAGCCACCCGTGCCACAGGGACGCGTGGAACTGCTGCACCTCGTGCGGGAGCAGTCGGTGAGTATCACCCGGCACCGGTTCGGGAATCCTCTACCAGGGCAGTGGCCCCGGTGAGCTTCGCCTAGCGTGCTGCCCATGAGCCGAAGTACGCACCAAGCCCTCGCCGACGAGCGCAACGCCACGATCGAGATCTACATCAACGGTGACTTCTTTCCTCGAGACGAAGCCAAGATCTCCGTCTTCGATTCGGGTTTCCTCGTCGGTGACGGCATCTGGGA
>PABW01000006.1 GCA_002699625.1 Acidimicrobiaceae bacterium | reverse complement strand
GGGGTGGGTCAGCGGTTGTAGCGGTTCATCGCCGCCTCGATATCGCTGACAGCGAGATACTCGAGGGCGTCGGCCGCGTCGGCCACGACCTCCTCCAGCACAGGACGGTCGGCGCGTGACGGACGTTTCAGAACATAGTCCCGGCCAGCCATCGTGCCCTGCTCGGGCTTCCCGATGCCGATGCGGAGTCGGGCGAAGTCGTCGGTCCGCAGGTGCGCCCGAACCGACTTGAGCCCGTTGTTCCCGGCGAGTCCACCGCCGAGCTTCAGCTTCATCCGCCCGACCTCGAGGTCGAGTTCGTCGTGAACCATCACCAGCCGACTGAAGTCGTCGATGCCGTGCCGCTTGACCAGGGCGCTGACCGCTCGACCGGCTTCGTTGTAGAACGTGGTCGGCCGAGCAACGGCGACGAGCTTGTCGCCAACCCGCAACAGGTCACTTTCGGCGTACTCGCGTTTGCCGCGCCGAAGCCGGCCGCCATGTCGGCGGGCCAGTTCGTCGATGACCCAGAAGCCCGCGTTGTGGCGCGTCTGCTCGTAGTCGTCACCGGGATTGCCCAGGCCGACCACCAACAGGTCGGCAGGCGTCCCGGTGCGCTCGGGGTTGCGACGCCGGACCACCATGGGTCAGGCGGGCGGGCGTCAGCCCTCGTCGCCGCTCTCGCCCTCGTCGCCCTCGTCGGACCCGTCGGCACCATCGGCACCGTCGACCTCGGCAGCTTCGCCCTGCTCGGCGCGGCGGATGGCCTCACGGGTGGAGCGGGTGATGAGTGCGATCGCGACGGTTTCGTCGGGATCCATAGCCGATTCGGCACCCTCGGGGAGGACGACATCGGCGACCTTGACCGTGGCGCCGAGTTCGAGATCGGTGATGTCGACGATGATCTCCTGGGGAACCGCGGTGGGCTTCACCAAGATCGCCATCTCGTACATCGACTGATCGACCATGCCGTCGAACTGGGTGACCTGACGGGCCTCACCCTGCAGGACGACCGGAACGTTGACCTCGATCTGCTGGTCCTCGGTGACCCGCAGGAAATCGACGTGGAGAACGTCGCGGCGAGTCGGGTGGCGCTGGATGTCCTTGACGACCGACAGGTGGTTGGCACCGTCGATGTCGAGGGTGATGAGGGCGTTGATGCCCGCATCGGTGGTGAGGCAGCGACGCAGCTCAGGCCAGGCGACCGACACGGCGATCGGGTCGGCATCAAGGCCGTAGACGACGGCGGGGATCTTGCCTTCGCGACGGAGGCGACGGGACGGGCGGGTGCCTTCCGTGCGTCCGGTCTCGGCGCTCAACAGCAGGTCAGACATGAGAATTCGGCTCCGAAGTGGGCACGTGAAAATCGACCAACAGCCCAGACGGGCCGACGCATGATGGTACCGGGGCAACGGGCCAGAACCACCGGTGCCGACGGTTCGAAACGTCGGACTTCGGACCAGGCACGTCGTGCAGGGCCTCCCGACGACGCCCGGCGAGAACTAGGCGAGGTGGTTGCCCTGGAAGATCTCGCTGACCGACGTGTCCTCGAAGACCGCCGAGATGGCCTGGGCGATGATCGGCGCAACCGACAAGACCGTGATGTTGTCGGCCCGCTTCTCACTCGGCAGCGGGAGGGTGTCGGTGACCAGCACGGTCTCGACCGGAGCGTTCTTGATTCGGTCGATGGCCGGACCCGAGAAGACCCCATGCGTCGTCGCAATGATGATGCGCTTGGCGTCGTACTGGTGCAGAAGTTCGGCAGCGGCACAGATCGTGCCCCCCGTATCAATCATGTCGTCGATCAGAACACAGCAGCGACCGGCGACCTCGCCGATGATCTCTTTGGCCTCGACGGCGTTCTTTTCCTCCGTGGAGCGGCGCTTATGGACATACGCAAGGTCAGCGTCGAGCAGATTGGTGTAGCGCTCGGCGACCTTCATGCGTCCGGCGTCGGGCGACACGATGACCATGTCGTCCTCGTCGAGGCCGGCGAGGTAGTCGATCAGCACCGGCATCGCGGTGAGGTGGTCGACCGGGCCGTCGAAGAAGCCCTGGATCTGGCCGCTGTGGAGGTCGACCGAGATGAGTCGATCGGCGCCGGCGGCAAGGAAGAGATCGGCGATGAGTCGGGCGGTGATCGGCTCACGACCCGACGCCTTGCGGTCCTGGCGGCTGTAGCCGAAGAAGGGGGCAACGGCGGTGATGCGTTTGGCCGACGCCCGCTTGGCGGCGTCGACCATGATCAGGTGCTCCATGATCGAGTCGTTGATCGAACGATCGTCCCATGCGGTGTGGGTCTGCACGATGAACACGTCGGAGCCGCGGATCGACTCGCCGTATTTGACATGGATCTCGCCGTTTGCGAACTCGGCGATATTCGGCGTGCCCTGTGCGACGTCGAGTTCTCGACAAATGTCGGCGACGAGTTCTGCGGTAGCTCGCCCCGCGACAATGTGCAGCTTCTTGTGGTTCAGGAGTTGCATCCCGTGCCCCCGGTGGTTCCGTCCCAGGAGCACCCTACCCCGCGCGATGATTCGCTGACCCGGTCGACGCCGCGCGAAGTTCGGCTCGGGTTTCACGGCGCGGCGGCGAGCACGATGGGCTGGCCCGGCAGGACTCGAACCTGCAACATCCGGAGTCAAAGTCCGACGTTCTAACCAGTTGAACTACGGGCCACGGCGCGGCTCAACCTAGCGGCGGCAATCGCCGTCGCGTCCTGATCAGCGAGAGGGTGGGACACTGGCGCCGAGGCGGTAGCGTCGCCTGCCGTGGGTTCACTCATCAAGAAGCGCCGCAAGCGCATGCGCAAGAAGAAGCACAAGAAGATGCTCCGGAGGACGCGCCACCAGCGGAAGTGATGCTCGGGGCGCTCAGTCGCCCCTGCGCTTCCACTCGGACGCCGGCACCGTCGTGACCACGCGTCCGACGTCGGGGAACGCCCCCTCGACGAACCAGGTGCTGCCACTCCCCGCAAGTTGAGGCCGCCGATCCGTCTGATCGGCGAGTTCGTCGCGCCAGCGCACGAGTTCGGGAGCAACGACGAGCGCCGCCGGTTCGAGATCGTTGCCGTTGTCGCCGGTGGGTCCACCCATCTCGTCCCACGCCCGGTAGACGGCGGGGGTGGAACAAAAGATGGGTGGCGTGACGATCGTGAAGGTCCGTCGGTCATGGGGCAACGGGTCGACGATTTCCCCGATGCCGGTGACGCGGGCTCGGCCACCGACGAGGCAGAACGCGATGTCGGCGCCGAGCGCCGCTGCCGCACGAAGGTCCGAGAAACCCGCCCAGCGGAGCACCGCAGCAGCGTCGGCCGATCCCCCGCCCAGGCCGGCACCGGCCGGAATCTGCTTGTGGAGCGTGACCGACGCAGTGCGCCCGGCGAGGGCGAGCGCCCGTCGCACCAGGTTGTCCTCGTTTGGCCCGACCGTCTCGGTGCCGTGAGGTCCCACAACCGTCAGCGAATCACCCGGCGCGATCTCAAGTCGGTCGTGGAAATCAAGCGACACCATCTCGGCGTCGATCAGGTGATAACCGTCGTCACGCCGGCCGGTGACGCGCAGCGAAAGGGTCAGCTTGGCCGGGGCAATGAGCGTCTCCGGCGCAACGTCGGCCTCAGTCGATGGCGTGTCCACGAGCGCAGACTACGGTCGCCGAATGGGACTCGGGACACACCCGTACGTCGCCGGCCTCTGTGATGTCGGCCAGGGAAGCTACGCGTGGCTGCAACCTGACGGTGGTTGGGGGTGGTCGAACGCTGGCCTGATCGTCGATGGCGACGAAGCGTTACTGGTCGACACGCTCTACGACGTGCCGCTGACGCAGACGATGCTCGACGGGTTCGAGGCGGCGCTCCCCGGCGTCTCGATCACGACGCTGGTCAACACCCACAGCAACGGTGACCACTGCAACGGCAACGAACTGCTCGACGGGGCGGAGATCCTCACGTCGGTGATCGCCGCCGAGGAAATGACCCGGGAGAACCCGGCGATGATGGTCGGGCTGTTGGAAGCCGCACCGACGATGGGTGTGGTCGGCGAGTTCTTCCAACACTGTTTCGGGCGCTTCGACTTCGGCGGCGTGCATCGACCCGAACCGACGTCGACGTTCAGCGGGGCAACGACTCGAACCGTCGGTGACACCGTCGTCGACCTCGTCGAGGTCGGCCCGGCACACACCGGTGGCGACGTGCTGATCCACGTCGCCGACCGCGCCACGGTGTTCACCGGCGACATTCTCTTCGTGGAGGGGCATCCGATCCTGTGGGCGGGCACGATCCCTGACCTTCTCGGGGCCCTCGACCGCATCGAGGCGTGGCAACCGGACACGATCGTGCCGGGGCACGGGCCGGTCACCGATCTCACCGGCGTGCGGGAGATCCGGGCGTACTACGAGCACTGCCACGCCGAGGCACGACGCTGTTTCGACGCCGAGATGGATCTCGCCACCGCAGCAGCCGATGTCTCGCTCGACCGGTGGGCCGATTGGGGTGAGCCGGAACGCATCGTGACGCTCCTCGACACCTGTTACCGGGAGTTCGAGGGTCGGAGCGAGGCGACACCGATGGCCGAACTGTTCGTCCTGATGGCTGAACGCTGGGCGGCAGCCCGTACCTGAGTCAGGCGTCGGCCAGCCTGCCCCACGCGGCAAGGTCGAGCGTCTCGGGCCTCGCCTGCGGGTCGACCCCGGCGGCTTCGATCTGTTCGACCGTCCGCAGACCACTCAGCGACTTGCGGATCATCTTGCGGCGCTGGTTGTAGGCGGCCCGCACCAGGGGCTCGAGTCGATCGAGCGACGTGTCGACCGGTGGATGCTCGTGACGCACGATCCGGACGAGCGCGCTGTCGACGCGTGGTTTGGGATGAAAGACCGTCGGCGGGACCCGTCCGACCACCTCAGCTCGACCGTGGTAGGCGACAAGCACCGACGGGATCCCGATTGCCGGATCGGGTGCCGTGGCGGCGAGACGCTCGGCGACCTCGAACTGCACCATCACGAGCATCTCGGTGATAGCAGGGACATCACGGAGCAGATCGAGGATCAGCGGCGTGGCGACGTTGTAGGGCAGGTTGGCGACCAACTTCCACGCCGGATGCGACGCCAGCACGACACCCCAGTCGACCTGTTGGGCATCGCCCTCGACGATCGAGACGTCGCGTCCGGCGACGACCTCGCGAAGGATGGGCACCAGTTCGGTGTCCATCTCGATGGCGGTGACCGATGCATCGTGCTCCAGCAAGGCGAGGGTCAACGAGCCGAGACCCGGGCCGATCTCCACGATCGGGTCGCCGGGGCCGACCTCAGCCAACGCAGCGATCCGGCGGACCGTGTTGGGATCGACGACGAAGTTCTGGCCGAGAGAGCGACGCGCTTCGAGGCCGTGGCGATCGAGCAACGCTCGGATGTCAGCACCGCTGTGGGTCACGACGGAAACGCTCCGGGATGCGGCCGGAGAGCGACACCATCACGGCCGCCAATCGTGGCGCCGTCGACCCGACTCCGCTCGGGGCTGATCTGGGCCATGGAGCAAACGCTAGGAGCGTCGAAACACGAATGCGGTGCCGGTCGGCACGCGCCGTCAGATGGCCGACTTCGCCGCATCAACGGTGTCGAGGTCGTAGAAGGCGGCGGCGGTCGCCCAGGTAGCGGCTTCGACCTCGGCGAGATCGACGCCCTTCGCTGCGGCCACGGCCTCGCCGACATGGACCACCCATGCAGGCTGGTTCCGCTTGCCCCGGTTGGGAACCGGTGCCAGGTAGGGCGAGTCGGTCTCGACCAACAGTCGGTCGAGCGGGGTGACAGCAGCAGCGTCGCGGAGGTCTTGTCCGCTCGGGAAGGTGATGATCCCGGCAAATGACACGATCGCGCCGCGGGCGAGACTCTCGCGTGCCTCGTCGGGGCCACCGGTGAAGCAGTGCATCACCGTGCGCCGGGGCGTGCCCTCACGGTCGAGGATCTCGAAGGTCTCGTCCCAGGCGCTGCGTGAGTGGATGACCAGCGGAAGATCACGCTCATTTGCCAACTGGATCTGGGCGGCGAACACGTCGCGCTGTTCGGCTCGCGGCGAGTGGTCGTAGTGATAGTCGAGGCCCGCCTCCCCCACGGCGACGACTTGCGGGAGGTCGAGCAATGCAGCGATTCCGTCGAGTCCGCCGCTCGCTTCGTGGGGGTGGACTCCGGCGGTGGCGTACACACCCTCGTGTTCGAGCGCGATCGCCGCCATCTGCGTGGACTGCTCGAGGTCGCAGCCAACCGACACCATGCGCATCACGCCGGCAGCGTTGGCGTCGGCGACCTGGGCAACGCCATCGGGACCAGGGTCGATGTGACAGTGCTGATCGATCCAGGCCACGCCGGATCAGTCCTCGGCCAGCAGGGCCTCGACGTCGACCTTGGTGAAGATCGGCGTCGGTTTGGCGATCGGCGTTCCCGTCGGCACCGGAACCCGGTTCCAGCCCTCGATCGGGCCGAGAATCTCCGACAGGGCCTCCGTGCTGAACGGCAGGAACGGTGCGAAGCCGATGCGCACGCCGTTGATCGCGTCGAGGGCAGTGCCAAGGAGGACACCAGCACGCTGCGGATCCTCTTTGGCGACCTTCCACGGCTCGGTGGCGTTGAGGTAGGCGTTGACCGCCTGGGCCGCATCCATCGCGGTGCGCAGCGCCGCTTTGAGTTCGACCCGCTCGAACTGGCTGTTGGCGGTGGTCAGCAACTCGTCGACGGTGGTGAGCACGGCCTGGTCGGCGTCCGTTCGGCCCTCGACCGACGGCTGCTCACCGAAGTTCTTGTTGACCATCGACAGCACACGGTTGACGAGGTTGCCCCACGTCGCCACGAGCTCTTCGTTGATCCGCCGGGCGATCTCCTCGATCGAGATGTCGGTGTCGGCCTGCTCGGGGAAGCTGGCGGCCAGGGCGTAGCGAAGCCCGTCGGCCTGGAAGAGGTCGAGACCTTCCTGGATGGTGAGACCGACGCCGCGCGACGCCGAGGCCTTACCGCCCTTGAAGGTGATGTACTGGTTGGCAGGCACGTCGTCGGGCAGGTGGATCTCGGGGTCGTAGCCCATGAGCTGCGCCGGCCAGAACAGGCAGTGGAACGGGATGTTGTCCTTCCCGATGAAGTACACGTGACGGCTGTCGTCGTTGTACCACCAGTGGCGCCAACGCTCGTCGTTGCCCTGACGCTGGGCCCACTCCCGGGAGGCGGACAGGTAGCCGATGACGGCGTCGTACCAGACATAGATGCGCTTGCCGGGACCAAGGTCGTCGACCGGAAGCTCGACTCCCCAGTCGAGATCGCGCGTGATCGCCCGATCGAGCAACCCCTCCTCGTTGATCCAACTCTTCACGAAGTTGAGGACGTGGTTGCGCCACCCTTGCTTGTCGGCGAGGAACTCGCCGACCCGCTCCGTGAAGTCGGAGTACCGGAAGTAGAAGTGCTCGGTGGGCCGAAGCTCCGGAGTGGCGCCGGAGATCTTCGAGCGAGGATCGATCAGATCGGTGGCATCGAGGGTGCGGCCGCAATTGTCACATTGATCACCGCGGGCTTCGCCGTAGCCGCAGTGCGGGCAGGTGCCCTCGATGTAACGGTCGGGCAGAAAGCGGTCGGCTTCGGGATCGAAGAACTGCTCGGAGGTGCGCTTGTCGATGAAGCCTTGCTCGAGCTGCTTCAGGAACATCTCCTGCGTGACCCGGGCGTGATGATCGGTTCCGGTCGTGGTGTAGAGGTCCCACTGCAGACCGATCTCGTCCCACTGCCGCACGAATTCGCCGTGGTAGCGATCGACGATGTCCTGCGCGGTCACGCCCTCGGCGTCGGCGCGGACCGTGATCGGCGTGCCGTGCACGTCGGAGCCGCTCACCATCAGCACCTCGTTGCCGACCATTCGCTGATGACGGGCGAAGACGTCAGCCGGGAGATAGGCGCCGGCAAGATGACCGAGATGGCGCGACCCAGATGCGTAGGGCCAGGCGACTGCGACGAGAACGGGGGTGCTCACCCCGCCGAGGCTACCGGTGCCTACGAGGCGCTGCGGTCGGACACCTCGCGCAACATCGGCACGGTGCCGTCGCCGGACGAAGCCGTGTCGATCGCTGCGGCCTCCGTCGACTCGGCTTCGATCGACCGGGAGCGGATCGCCTCGAGCTTGCCAAGTTGGCGCTCGAGCTGGTTGCGACGCGGCCCCGCAAGGTCGTTGAAGCTGTTGTTGAGGGTGCCGAGGTGTTTCTCGACCTTGTCGACCTGCTCAGAGAATTTCGACCACTGTGCGCCGAAGCCAGCGAGCGCATCGAGGATTTCACCTGTCTTGCGTTCGACGGCGAAGGTGTCCATGGCCTGACGGACGACGCCAAGCACCGCGAAGAGGGTGGTCGGCGAGCACAGGACGACCTTCTGTGCAAGGGCGTCGTCGAGCAGGGATGCGTCGTGTTCATGGATGAAGCCGTAGACGCTCTCGTTGGGGATGAAGAGCAGCAGGTAGCCGACGGTGGCGTCGGTGGCGGTGTAGCCGCGCCCGTTGAGTTCCTTCACCCGGTCGCGCACATCTTTCAGGAAACGATCACGTCGCATGACCGCCTCGGCCTCGGACGGTGCTTCGAGCGCCCGCAGGTAGTTGTCGACCGGGAACTTGACGTCCATGTGCAGGTGCTGATCGTCGGGCAACAAGAACGTGAAGTCGGGTCGGGTGCCGCCCTCGATCGCTCGCTGCTTGCGGTAGTTGATGCCCTCGCGCATGCCGGCGGCGCGCAGAACATCCTCGGCCATACGCTCACCCCACTGGCCACGGGCCTGGGGGCTGGCAAGCGCCTCGCGGAGGTGCTGCGTGGTCTCGGCGAGCACCTGCTGTTGCTGGGTGGCCGCTTCGAGTGACGTGACGAACTGGCCGTGCTGTTCGGCGCGCTCCCTTTGTAGTTGCGCGACAAGGTTGCGCAACTGGGTGAGCTCGTTGCCCATCGTCTGGACCTGGTGACCGAGGCTCTTCGACATCCCACCGACCCGCTCGCCGACGGTCTCGGACATGCCACCGACGCGTTCGGCGACGAGTTTGTCGACCGAGTCGATCTTCTCGGCGAGGGATGTGACCACGGCCTCAAGGTGGTCGTCGATCGCCTGACGTCGATGCTCGAGTTCGGCCGTGCCCGTCTGCAAACGGCTGTCGAAGCTTTCGCCGGCGATGCTCACGACCCGCTCGACGACACCGTCGAGCGAGCCCGACTCAGCTCCCGCCCGGTGGCGGGTGACGAGAACACCGGCACAGAGGCCGACCGCAGCGATAGTGACGAAGGCGATCAGGAGCGCGATCACGAGCATGGGTTCCATGCCCTGAAGGTACGAAGGGTGTGTGACAGCGCTGCGAACCGACGGACTCAGATCGTGAGCGAGAGGTCGTAGACCCGACCGCGACGGGCGCCCGTCGCCGCCACGACCCGGTCGACCGCATCGCGTTTCGAACAACCCTCGGCGAGCGCGGCCCGCAGGCGTTCGACGAGTTCACCGTCGCTGAGGTCGACCGATGTGTCCGCTCCATCGACCACCACCACGACCTCACCCTTCACGCCGGTCGACGCCCACACAGCCAGCTCGTCGAGGGTCCCGCGCCGCAGCTCCTCATGAAGTTTGGTGAGCTCGCGCGCAACCACAGCCCGACGCTCGGGCCCGCACGCCTCGCCAAGGGCGGCGAGTGTCGCTGCCACCCGATTGGGCGACTCGTAGAAGACCGTCGTGCGCGACTCGACTGCGATCGCCGCGAGCTGGGCCGAGCGCTCCTGGCCTTTGCGGGCGAGAAAGCCCTCGAACACGAACCGACCTGACGGCAATCCGCTGCTGACGAGCGCTGCGATCGCGGCAACCGGTCCCGGCACGGTGGTGACCTCGATGCCGGCCTCGGCCACGGCGGCGACGAGGCGTTCACCCGGGTCGCTGATGCCCGGTGTCCCGGCGTCGCTGACGAGCACGACCCGCTCCCCGGCACCAAGCCGGTCGAGAATCACGGGGATCGACTCGAACTCGGTGTGGTCGTCGAGACGACGGAGCTCGTCGACTCGCACGCCGATCTGCTTGAGGAGCGAACCGGTCCGGCGAGTGTCCTCGCAGCAAACCAGATCCGCCGCCTCGAGGGCTTCCACGGCGCGGGGGGCCAGATCACCGAGGTTGCCGATCGGGGTCGACACGAGGGTGAGGACGCCGGTCATTCGCGTATCTCCAGTTGCATGCCGCGCTTGAGGCCCCACCGGCGGAAGGCACCTGCTTCGGCCTCGATGACGGCGGACGCCCGTGGCGACCACGCACCGACCCGCCACGGCGACATCGTGGTGGTCGACAACACGACGAGGTCACGGTCGAGATGGGCGATGTCGATGGCAAAGCGCATCTTCATGGTGTGCACCGACCTGGCTGGACGGAGCAGCATCGCGCCGTCGATGCCGTCGCGGCCGAGCAGGCCCACTCGCCGCTCGCGCCGAGATTCGGCGATTTCCAACGAGGAGAGCACTCGGCCCTCGTGCACCAGCCACGGCATGGCCGAAGCGTAATCTGCACAGACGGCGCACGACCTTCGGACGCGTCGGGCGCGGACGACGGCGCCACATCGCGGCACCATCTCGGCTGCTCAGGCGTCGACGAGTTCGCCCTCGGCCTCACGGGCCTTCCGGGCTTCGCGCTTCTCGGCCAGGCGATGACCGATCTTGCCGATGCGGCTGATCTGTGTGACGAGTGCTTCGCGAGCTTGCTCGGCCTCGGGACTGAGGCCTTCAAGCGATTCGATCTTCCAGTCGCGAAGGACGACCGGCTGGAGGATCTTGTCGTGATGGATGGCGAAGTCGTAGATGCCTGCATCGGCGATCGCCTTGGCATGCTCGACGAACCCAGGGATACCGGTGCCGGGCATCTGGAAATCGCGAACCTGCTTCTCGACGGCGAGCACGGCGGTCGACGGATCGTGCTCGAAGATCGCGGTCATCGCATCGCGGTAGAAGAGGTAGTGGAGGTTTTCGTCCTTGGCGACCCGACGCATGACGGCCTGGCCGGCTTCGTCGTCGAGCATGTTGCCGGTGTTGAAGTGGCTGATGCGGGTGGCGAGTTCTTGGAGCGACACGTAGGCGAGACCTTCGGCGAGGGTTGGCGGCTCGGGCACCTGACCGCTCTGCACCTGTGCCATGCGGCCGCGTTCGAGCTCGACCGGATCGATGGCTCGAGTGGCCATGAGGTAGCCGTTGATCACGAGTCCGTGGCGGCCCTCTTCGGCGGTCCAGCGGCGCACCCACTCACCCCAGGCACCGTCGCGGCCGAACATCCGCTCGATGTCGCGGAAGTAGTACGGCAGGTTGTCCTCGGTGAGCACGTTGACGAACAGGGCGCTGCGAACCGGAGCGGAGATCTTCATCTCCTCGGGGGACCACTCGTAGTCCTCGGGGAAGTCCTCGGCTGCCGACCAGGGGATGAGCGCATGCGGATGCCATTCCTGCGCGGTCTCGAGGTGACGGTTGAGAAGGGACTCGGCCGTTTCGGCGAGCACCTCGCGGAGGTGGGCATCAGGTGGCGTGCTCATCAGGTTCCCACCCTACCTGCCGGTCGGCAGGGAGTAAACGACTGGCGAAACGATCGTTTGGAGACGTGGGTCACAGGCGGTCTGACCCCAACACGAGACGATGGGTTACCAAGCGCGACCCGACAGACAGCGGCGGCGCCAGGCTCACACGTTGAAGCGGAACTCCATGACGTCACCGTCGCGGACGATGTAGTCCTTGCCCTCGGAGCGAACCTTGCCGACGTCACGAGCAGCGGCCCAGGAACCGGCGGCGACGAGTTCGTCCCACTGGATCGTCTCGGCGCGGATGAAGCCGCGCTGGAAGTCGGTGTGGATCACGCCGGCGGCCTCCGGCGCAGTGGAGCCAGCGCGGAAGGTCCAGGCACGTGACTCCTTCTCCCCGGTGGTGAGATACGTGCGCAGACCGAGCATGTGGTACGCCGATGTCAGGAACGCAGGCACGGCACCGTCGCCGAGACCGAGCGCCTCGAGCATTTCCTGACGGTCCTCCTCCGCCATCACCGCAGCTTCGGCTTCGAGCTGCACCGACAACGGCACCACCTCGGCACCGGCGAGTTCCTCGCGCACAGGAGCAGCGATCGCTGCTTCGTCGCCGATCTGATCCTCGCCAATGTTGAGCACGGCCATGACCGGCTTGTTGGTGAGGAAGAAGAACTCCTTGAGATCGCTGCGTGCGTCGTCGTCGAGGCCAGCTCGGTAGAGAGGCGTCCCCTCCCCCAACGTGTCGACGACCTTGTCGAGCAGGTCGACCGTGCGCTTCAGTGAGGCGTCGCCCTTGAGCATGCGCTGGGTCTTGTCTCGAGCCTTTTCGGCACTTGCGAGATCAGCGAGCGCCAGTTCGATCTCGACCACCCGCAGGTGCTCGAGGGGATCCTGCGGCCCAGGGACGTCGTCGTCGCCGAACGCCCTCAGGACGAACACGATCGCGTCAACCTCGCGAATGTGGCTGAGGAAGGCGTTGCCGAGTCCTTCGCCCTGGCTCGCACCTTCGACGAGCCCGCCGATGTCGGTGAACTGCACGGCGGCGTGAATCGTCTGCTTGCTTTGCGACATCTCGCTGAGGGCGTCGAGGCGGTGGTCGGGCACCTTGGCGACACCAACATTGGGGTCGGTCGTGGCGAAGGCATAGGGCGCTGCGTGGGCGCCGCCTCCGGCGAGCGCGTTGTACAGCGAGGACTTGCCCGCGTTGGGGAGACCGACGAACCCGAAACGTTCCATAGCTCGGACGAGGCTACCGATCTCGCTGCGAGTACGGTGACGGACGTGACCGACGTGCACGCCACCCCGTCGACCGAAGCGGCCGTCTCCGCGACCGATGCTGAGCATGCCTTCTCGAGGTCGATCCTCGTCTCGGCGGTCCGTTGCACGTTCACCTACCTGCTGATCCCGTTCGGGTTCCCGCTCATCGGCCTGAGCGCCGGCGTGGGTCCCTGGATCGGCCTCCCGGTCGGGCTCGTCGCCATCGCCGCCAACCTCGTGTCGATCCGCCGATTCCATCGTGCCGACCACCGGTGGAAGTGGCCGATGACCGCGATCAACCTCGGCATCATCGTGCTGCTCACGGTGCTGGTCGTGCTCGATACCGTCGAGCTCCTGGGCTAGCAGGCGACCTCGCCCGCCGATTCGGTGAGCTGGTTCAGGTAACGCTCGACCCGAGGAACGCCTCAATGGTGCCGGCGAAGAACGCGTCGAGGTCGGCCTGGCTGACATCCTCCATCGTCGCCTCGAACTTGCCGATCGGGTCGCGTGAACCCTCGGGATGCGGATAGTCCGAGGCGAAGCACAACATCTCGGATCCCAGTTGCTCCATGATCCATCCAACCGGCTCACCTGCGAACGGTGCGAACCGGATGCGCTCTCGCGCCACGTCCGACGCCAGGCGATCGCGCGGTGCCACGCGACGGGTGGTGCGCTCGACGAAATCGAGCTTGTGGAGCCACCCCGGCACCCATGACGCGCCGTGCTCCAGCGACAGGACCCGAAGGCCGTCGTGACGCTCGAACACCTCGTCGAGGATCATTGCGGAGAGGAAGAGCTCCACCGAGTTGTTCATCGCCACCAGACCAAGGTTGGAGTCGGGCGCATCGCCGCCGACCGCCGTCGCACCCCGACCGTTGTTCTTGAAGCTTGGTGACACCGGGTCGTAGTGGCCGTTCACGGCGATGTGCAAGATGACCGGCACGTCGCGTGCAGCGAAACGGGCCCACACTGGATCGAAATCGGGATGCGTGAAGGAACGGGCTTCCGGGTCAGCTTCATTGGTGTCGACCATGACGGTGAAGCAGCCATCGGCGAACGCCTCGTCGAGGAGCTCGCCTGCGACCTCCGGGCCAAGGGACAGCGGGACATACCCCCCTGCGAGCAGCCGATGGTCGTCGGCACAAAATCGACCCATCGCCCGGTTGTGGACNCGNGCNCCGACCTCAAGGGCCTTCGGATCAGCNTGATGGGCGATCTGGTGNAACGAGAAGGTNCTGAAAACGAGCTGAGCCTCGAACCCGAGCACGTCGAGGGCGTGGGATCGNTCGGCNGGGTCGAAGGCGCCNAGGCGGGACCACGGACTCCGAGAGATGTCGAACATGCCTGCCTCGAACTTCGCCATCACCTCCCCGTCGGCGTTGCGCCGCGCAAGGTGCTGGCGGCCCTTGGCGATCGCCTCAAGCGATACCGGGAGCTCGTCCTGCTCGTCCATCGGGCGAAGGAGCGCACGTTCGTCGTCCGAGGCGACGGCAGTGAGGAAATCATCAAGTTCGAAGAGGTGGCTGTCAACATCGATGATCCGTCGGTTCCCGGCATACGTCATGAATTTCCTCGTTGTTCGGTGGAATGGCCGCCAATCCCTATTTGAGTAGAGACAAACAGTGACGTCAACCGCTACGATCCTGGTCATGTCCGAACGCCGGCGTCTCTCCCCTGATGATCGCCGAGCGCAGCTACTCGACATCGCCAAGTCGACGGTCGAACACCATGGTGTCAGCGCGTGCACCGTCGAACGGGTCGCCGAGCACGCCAGCGTCACTTCGCAACTCGTCCACAAGTACTTCGGCACTCGCATGTCGCTGCTCGGGGCGCTCCTCGAACGAGAGGATGCCCGCTATCAATCCGCCATTCGGGCCGGGCTCGCCGAGGCCACGAGCTTTGAGCAGGTCGTTCGGGTTTTCGTCGCTGCCAACCTTGATCTCGTGTCCGGTGCCAGTGCGATCGGCCAGCTTCGAGGCGTCCCCGAGCTTGCGGACCGGCACGCCGATCGCTGGCGAGGGGAAGGCCGCGGGGCCGAGCGGGTACTCGTCCAGGCCCTGGCCGCCGAGTACGTCGCCGACCGGTCGACCACGGAGTTCGTGCTTCGCCTCGGCTCAGCCGCATCGATCGAAGCCGCAGACATCGCTGGGGCGAGGTCGATCCCCGATCGCGACGCGCACATCGATCGCACGGTCCGGTTCATCCTCGCCGGCGTCGAAGCGCTGGCCGCGAAACGCCCTGCGGACCAGCGGGAAGCGGCGCTTACCTCATGACGCGCTCCCCGCTCTCGAGCGCCGCCCACGCCGACGCAATGCGCGAGTACGCGATCGAGCGGCAGCAGGCTGCCACCCGGCTCGCCGCACGAGGTCCGCTCAAGCTCGACACCGACGGCCGTCTGGCGCAAGAGATCCTGCGCGCCTACCGCACACACGGCTTCTACGTCTTCGAAAACGTGGTCGCCCCTGATGAGATCAGCGAACTGCGCAACGCCGTCAACAATGTGATCGACCGAGCCCCGGCTCGACCCAAATCCGAACTCGACGTGCACGGACGACCAGCGATCGGCCGAGACCACGCCATCGAGCCGTTCGTGTTGGCCAAGCCGCTGTCGGATCCGTGGGGCGGCACCACGCTGCTTGCCGGCCGCCACCCGACAAAGATGGCAGAGCCCACCGCTGCCTCCGATGCTCCGGACTACATCGTGCATCTGATCTTCGGCATGTGCATGTTGATGCCGGAGGCCCTGCGCCTCTACGGGCATCCCGGCCTGCTGGCCGTTGCTGCGTCGATCAACGGCGACGACTTCGTTCCCTACAACGACGCGATTTTCGTGAAGAAGCCCGGTCTGGGCGCATCGGTCGGCTGGCATCAAGACGGCGCGACGCACTGGGACAGCCCGGCGTGGCATGCCGACATCCACGGCTTCAACTTCCAGGTGCAGCTTCATGCGACCACTGCTGCGAACGCGTTGTGGGTCGTGCCCGGCAGCCATCATCACGGCAAGGCCGACATCAAGGCCATGGTCGCCACAAATGGCGGCAGTGACATGCTTCCCGATGCCGTCCCGCTCGTCTGCGACGCCGGCGACGTCACGATCACCAACCGCCAAATCGTGCACGGCTCGTTCGCGAACAGCTCGCCCGATCCGAGAGTGTCGATCACCTTCGGGTTCCACGAGCGAGCCTCCGTGCTCGGGGTCGCCGGCAAGCTCCGGTTGGCCGCGTCTGACACCCCCGATCCCGTCTACGACGAGGAGCGGATCCGGGCGCGAGCAGCGATGATCCAGGTTGCCATCGATGCCCGCTCGCGGCACCTGCCGGACGAGGCACCCTTCGAGTATCTCCCGTTCGCCAACCTTGCCGACGACTACCGGTATGAGGGCGAGACGATCGATCGGGTCGTGACGAACTACAACCTGCACGATCTCGCGATCTGACCGCCGAACCCGTGGGTACGATCCACGCCATGCCACCGGCCGCCGCGCACCACGCCGTGCTCCGCCACATCGCATGATCACCGGCGAGTACAAGGGGGCAAGCCTCGGCACCCTCGCCGCCGGGCTCACGGTCGCCGTCGGGCTCGTCGTGGGGCTCGGCGTCGGCGACGACGAACAGTCCGCGCCGGCATCGTCCACCGTCGACGCAGCGTTTCCCGACGGCACGATCGACGGTCCGGTGATGCGGCAGCTGCCGCCATTCGATGCGGCGTCTGACGCCGCCGAGATCCTCGGCACACTCGTACTCGAGGATGCGTGCCTGCTTCTCGTGTCGCTCCAGGGTTCCCGGTTCCCGATTGTCTGGCCCGCCGGCACGATGTGGGACGCCGAAGGTCAGGCGGTCGTCCTGCACTCGGACACACGCGTCGAAATCGGCAGCGACATCGAGGGCACCGGCGGTTACGCCGACACCGAGCAGCTCGTGGACTGGTTGGGCGACGAGGTCGCCGCGCTCGCCGACCGGTGTGTCGACGGCGACATCGACGAGGTCGCCTACCTGGAGAACACACCGGACGCCGTTCAGCACGTCATGATGACGCACGGATCATGAGCCTCGACATGGAAACGAACCGACACACCTGCTCACTGGGCGGCGGCGTCATCGGCGCCAGCTGGACATCGCTGTTCCTGGCCGGCGCCAAGAGCGTCGCCGTGTTCGACCCGGCTCCCCAGATCGAACGCCAGGTGCGCGACTACATCGCAACCGCCTGGCCATCACTTGAGGAACTCGGCCTCGTCGTCGACGGCGCCGACCCCGACGCCGTCACGTTCCACGCCGACGCTCGGGCCGCCGTCGACGGTGCCGGGTTCATTCAGGAATCCGTGCCCGAGCGACTCGAGATCAAGCACGAGCTCTACCGCGACATCGAGGACGCACTCGAGCCGCAGGCGATCGTCGCCTCGTCCGCATCGGGGCTCACCCTCACCGAGATGCAGGGCGGCTGGCGCTCACCTGGCAGGTTCGTGCTCGGGCATCCCTTCAACCCGCCGCATCTCATCCCGCTCGTCGAGGTGCTCGGCAACGACCACACCGACGATGGCGTGGTGGCGGCAGCCCGGGCGTTCTACGAGTCGGTCGGCAAGGTCACGATCGAGGTCCGCAAGGAAGTGCCGGGCCACGTCGCCAACCGATTGCAGGCCGCGCTCTGGCGCGAGGCGATCAGCCTGGCCGCCAACGGCGTGGCCTCGGTCGAGGATGTCGACACCGCCGTCTGGGCCGGACCCGGCCTGCGCTGGGCCGTGATGGGCCCGACGATGCTCTTTCACCTTGGTGCCGGTGAGGGAGGCCTCACCAGCTTCACCGAGCGCTACACCGACAGCTTCAACCGCTGGTTCGACGACCTCGGCGAACTCCACCTCGACTCCGAGGTCGCAGCGCAACTGGTAGCCGGTATCGCCGAGGCGACGGGCGAACAGACCACCGCCGAACTCAGCGCCCAGCGTGATGCGCTCCTCGCTGCGATCCTGCAGGCAACCGCGGGCAAGCGTTAGCCCGGAAGTGGTGCCACGCCCGGGACACTCGACGGGCGGCTGAAGACTTCGTCGAGCATCGGGCGGAAGTCCTGGAGATCCATCACCGGATAGTTCGGGTCGAAGCAGTTCTGGTCGTACTCGTGACAGAAGTCGACACAACGGTCGTAGTACGGCGAGTCCTTGTGCATCTCTCGGGCATCGCGGTCGCCGTCGTGATGATGGAAGTAGTAGTAGCCCTGGAAGAGACCGTGGTACTTGATGACCCAGTGCGTCTCCTCGTCGACATACGGGCGCAGGAGCGCGGCGGCAGCGTCGCTGTGGTTCTCGGGGGCGAAGCCGTCGGCGACATCGTGGAGCAGCGCAGCGACAACCATGTCGACAGGTTCGTCGTTGCGATAGGCCCGGGTTCCCGACTGCAGCGAGTGTGAATAGCGGTCGGTCTGGTAGCCGAGCTTCGGGCCCTTCAGCAGGCCGAGCAGCATCATCAGGTTGTCGACGAGCGATTCGCGAGCGTGCTCGTAGAAGGCAGGACCGAGGTACTCGTAGTGCTCCCGGGTGCCGTACTGCATCTCGGTCCAGGGGACCATGAACTCGTCGTTGTGGTTCGTGGGCTCGGCCATGCGCGCAGCATACGCCCGACGAGGGCTACGGTCGCCCTTCATGGGCGATGCAGTCCCCCACGTTCTGATCGTCGGGGCCGGCGACACCGGCCTCAGCCTGGCGACCATGCTGAGCAGCGCCGAGTTGCGGGTGTCGACACTCAACCGATCGGGTCGTTCGATCGATGCGGCAACAGCACTCGTCGGAGATCTCGCCGACTCGGCATCGCTCGTGGGATTGCCGTCTGCCGACGTGGTCGTGTTCACCACAGCCCCGCCGTCGCGTGACGACGAGGGCTATCGCACCGCCTACCTCGACGGACCCCAGCGGCTACTCGACGCTCTACCCTCCGAGCCGACCCGAGCGGTACTGACCTCGACCACCGGTGTCTACGGTGCCGACGACGGACGGTGGGTCACCGCGACGACCCCACCGGACCCTTCCCGCTCGACCGCCGCGATCGTGGTCGAGGGTGAGGCGGCACTCGCCCGTCGCATCCCGACCACCGTCGTCCGCTCGGCTGGCATCTACGGACCGGGTCGCCGCCGTCTGATCGATCAGGTGTTGACCGGCGTCGTGGGCGTCACCCCCGGGATGCCCGCCCGCTGGACGAATCGCGTGCATCGTGACGATCTCGCCGCTGCGCTTGCCCTGTGCGTCGCCCATCCGAGTCCGCCGGCAGTCGCCATCGCTGTCGACGACGAGCCGGTACCACGCGACGACGTGCTGACGTGGATTGCGGAGCAGGTGCGAGTCGATCTCGGCCCCGACCCCTCCCCGATCGACGCCCCGACCGGCAAGCGTTGCCGGAACAGCGAACTCAAGGACCTCGGATGGGAACTCTCCTACCCGACCTTCCGTGAGGGATACACGAGCGTGCTCGCTACCCTCTAGGTCCTATGTCGAAGCGCACCCAGAAGAAGAAGGCGAAGGTCCGTCGCGCCAAGGCCAACCACGGCCGCAAGCCCAACCTGGGCCGCAACAGCTGACCTTCGTTCTTTCGGACAATCAGACCTGACGAACGCCGCCGGTTTTTCCTGGCGGCGTTTGCGCGCCCGGCGAGCGGCCCGTGAACAGGCTCCGCCACCTGACGATCAGATCCGCGTCACCCCGGTGTCGTTGGCCTTCAGTGTGCGACCGGGGCGGGCATCGGTGACCTCGTCGTGTTCGACGACGATCTCACCGGCCTTCACGGTGGCGAGATAGCCGTCGGCGTCCTGCACCAGCCGACGACCACCGGCCGGCAGGTCGTGGATCATGTGGGGCTTGTGGAGCGTGAGGTTGGCGTGATCGATCACGTTGATGTCGGCGAGCATGCCGGGTGCGAGCACACCCCGATCGTGAAGGCCATAGACCCGAGCGGTCGCCTGGGTCTGCTTGTGCACGAGGAGTTCGACCGGCAGTTGCGGACCTCGCTTCCGGTCGCGGGCCCAGTGCGTGAGCATGTACGTGGGCATTGAGGCATCGCAGATCAGGCCGCAGTGGGCGCCGCCGTCGGAGAGCCCAAAGATCGAACCGGGGTGTTCGATCATCGCCCGGATCGCCTCGTGATCGTGGTCGACATAGCTGCCGAGCGGCATGAAGATCATCGCCGTGCCGTCGGCCTCGAGCAGCCAGTCGTAGATGACCTCCTGCGGCGTACGGCCCTCGCGCTCGGCGACGGCCGCGGCGCCCTGCTCCTTCGGCGGCTCGTAGTCGGCCGGATCGCCGAGCCGGTACATCTGGGCGAAGTTGTTGACCAGGTACCAGATGAAGCGGTCCTTGGTCTTGGGCTCCTCGGCCAGGAGACGGGCCCGGAACGCAGGGTCACGCATCGCCGCAAGGCGCTCGGCATGGGGACGGTCGGCGATCTCTCGGTAGCTCGGGTGGGCCCGGAAGGGATGCAGCGTCGACTGCAGGCCATAGAGCAGCCCGGTAGGACGGGTCGGGACCTGCGGCGCCGTGGGCGTGCCGGCGAGCGTGGCGGCGTGGTTGGCGTCCATATTGGCGAGATACGCCTCCGGTGCACCCGGATCCTGGGCGAGCGTGTAGGTGACATTGACCCCCTTTGACTGGAGGTGCTCGAGCCATTCCCACTCGGCCTGGGCGTAGGTCTTGTCCGACACGAATTGGAAGAGACCCCGACCCACTCCGGCGAGTTCGTCAGCGATCGCCATCAACTCCTCATCAAGAGCGAACGTCCCGGGCTCGTAGCCGTGACGGCTGCGGTGCTGAATCGTGCGACTGGTCGACACGCCGAGAGCGCCGGCGCGAACACCATCGGCCATCACGCG
>PABW01000108.1 GCA_002699625.1 Acidimicrobiaceae bacterium | reverse complement strand
CCGCATCGCCGCCGATGACGCCACCTTCTCGGTGCCCCCGGCCAACCTCGGCCTCTCCTACCCGCCCGAGGCGACCCGCCGCCTCGTCGCCACCGTCGGACCCTCACAGGCCAAGCGGCTGCTGTTCACCGCCGAGGCGATCGACGCCCCACGGGCCGAACGGATCGGCCTGGTCGACGAGGTTGTCCCTGCTGCCGACCACACCGACCATGTCGCCGCCATGGTCAACACAATTGCGCACAGAGCACCGCTCACCCATCGAGCCTCAAAGCGAGTCGTCGATGCCGTGATCGCCCATGGCACGGCCGCCGACATTCCCCTTTCCGAACTCGCTCCTGAGGCTGCCGAAGCCGCGGCCGCCTGCGCATCGTCGGACGACTTCCGCGAAGGCGTCCGCTCGTTTGCGGAAAAGCGTCCGCCCCGCTTTCGTGGGGCCTGAACTCCATCCACGAGGTCCTCTCATGCCCCACGAACTCCACACGATTGTCAGCGGCCCTCCGGCCGGCGACAGCAACGCAGTCGTCGTCTGGATCCACGGTGTCGACTCGGACGCTTCCGTCTGGGATCCGGCGATCGAACTCGTCTCGGCATCGCACCGATGTGTGGCGGTCGACCTGCTCGGGCACGGTGCTTCCCCTGTCTCCAACGACGAGGGCGACTACCGCCGAGAACCGGTGCTCACCGACATCGACGCAGTGCTCGACGGTGTCCGAGCCGAGTCGCCTGGCGCACCCATCGTGTGGGTCGGCCACAGCCTCGGTGGTTACCTCGGACTAGCCCACGCGCTGACTCGCGCCGAAGGAACGGCGGATGCACTGGTTCTGGTGTCGACCGGACCCGGCTTTCGCGACCCCGACGCAATGAACTCCTGGAACGACCGGGTGCGAGCCAACGCCCCGGAGTACACGGTGAGCGAGGCCGCAGCCACGATTGCGTTCCACCACGACTCGCTCGTGATGGAACGCCTCGCTGATCTCACCCTCCCGGTCGCCCTCGTGATCGGCGACGGCGACCGGGCCTTTCTCGGTGCCAACGATTACCTCGAGCGCAAGCTCCCACACGCCCACCGCACCACGGTCGAGGACGCCCGCCACTTCGTAATGCGCAGCCACCCCGAATCGGTCGCTGACGCTGTTGCCACGGTGATCGCTGAACTCGAGGCCGACAGCTGAGCGCACCCACCCACGTGCCGCTCCCCGTCGACGGCGCGCTCGCCGAGCTCCACGCCGCGCTCGACCACCAGCGTCGCGTCATCCTGCAGGCGCCGCCCGGCACCGGCAAGACCACGCGCGTCCCACCGTCGCTCATCGAGCAGCCATGGGTCGGTGAACGAAAGGTGCTCATGCTGGAGCCCCGTCGGGTCGCCGCCCGGGCGGCCGCCACTCGGATGGCCGAGGAACGCGGCGAGCAGGTGGGCGACACCATCGGCCTGCGCACCCGAAACGACACACGGGTGTCCGCAATCACCCGTGTCGAGGTCGTCACCGAGGGCGTGCTCACCCGCATGCTGCTCGACGATCCGGCACTCGAGGGCTACGCGGTTGTGCTCTTCGACGAGTTCCACGAACGGTCGATTCACACCGACACCGCCCTGGCCTTCCTGCGCGAGACCGTGGGCGCGCTGCGCCCGGACCTGCGGATCGTGGTCATGTCGGCCACGCTCAACGCCGAAGCGCTAGGTGCCCGACTCCGCACCGACGCCGTCGTGAAGGTCGAGGCCGAACGTCACCCGGTCACGATCAGCCATCGCCCGCCCGAGCCGGGCGAGGATCTCCCCGACGCGGCGGCAGCCGCCGTTGTCGACACAGTCGGCTCGGATGCCCACGCCGGTGATCTGCTCGTCTTCCTCCCGGGGGTCGGTGCCATTACTCGTGTCGAACGGTTCGTGCGTCGGGCCCTTGGGAGTCGTCTCGATGATGAGCTCGTCGTGATGCCACTCCATGGCTCGTTGCGCGGCGATGACCAGGACGCGGCGCTGCGGCGCGACCCGCGTGGCCGACGCAAGATCGTGCTGGCGACCCCGCTCGCCGAAACCAGTGTGACGATCGACGGTGTGGCCACGGTGATCGACACCGGCCAACGCCGACGGCCCGAGATCGATCACGGCCGCGGCATGGGTGTGCTGCGCACCGTCACCGCCAGCCGAGCAGCGGCCGACCAACGAGCCGGGCGTGCCGGTCGGCAGCAGCCCGGCACCTGCATCCGCCTCTGGCATGCCGCCGACGATGCTCACCGTCCAGCCGACGAACCGCCGGAGATCACCACCGCCGACCTCAGCTCGCTGGCGCTCGACGTCGCCGCTTGGGGCGCGACCGACATCCACGAGCTGCCTTGGCTCGATGCACCCCCGGCCCCGGCGCTCGGTCAGGCGCGGGCCCTCCTCGCCGACCTCGAACTCCTCGACGCCGAACATCGTCTGACCGACCACGGACGCTACGCCCATCGCCTCGGGACCGACCCGCGTCTCGCTCACCTGCTGACCCGCAGCATCGAACTCGAAGCGGCGTACCCGGGGGCCGTCGCAACTGCGTGTCTTCTCGCCGCCGCGCTCGCCGACCGCGACCTGCTCCGAGGGCGACGCCGACCGGTCGATCTCCGACTTCGGCTCGATGCTCTGCTCGGCACTCGCCGCGACGACGCAGATCCGCAGGCATTGCGGCTCGCCCGTGACACCGCCCGCAGGTTGGAGCGCCGCCTCGGTGCTTCCGACGCCGCTGCGGCCGATCTCGACCTCGCTGGCCTGCTCACGTCGGTCGCCTTTCCCGACCGTATCGCCCACCGTCGCAACGACGGCGGGTCGTTCCTACTTGCGTCGGGGACAGGCGTGGCCATCGATCCTGACGACGGGATCGCTCGTCATCAATGGCTGGCAGTCGCCGAAACCGAGGGTGTCGGTGCCGACGCGCGGATCCTCACGGCGGCTCCGTTGCAACTCGACGACCTCGAGGCCGTCCACGCCCACCGCATCGTCGAGCGAGACGAGGGCGGCTGGGACCGCAGGGCCCGCGATGTCGCGTTCGAGCGGCAACGTCGCCTCGGTTCCTTGATCCTGCAGCGTCGCCCCGAGACCGCACCCGATGAGGCGGCGGTGGCAGCAGCTCTGGTCGCGGGCCTTCGACGCGAAGGGCTCGGGCTGCTGCGATGGGACGACTCGGATCGCCGGTTTCGAGAGCGGTTGGCATTCGTCCACGCCCACGACCCGGAGACCTGGCCGGCCGTTGGGGACGACGACCTGCTCGCCACGGCCGACTCGTGGCTGCCGCCCCGACTCGACCGCACCAGTCGTCGCAAGGACCTCGAGTCGATGGCGGCGAGCGATGTGCTCTCCGGCCTGCTCGACTGGCGCCAAGGGCGAGAACTCGATCGGATCGCTCCGACCCACTGGGAGGTTCCGTCTGGCAGTCGCATCCCGATCGATTACTCGTTCGAGGACGGGCCGGTGCTCGCCGTCCGGCTCCAAGAACTCTTCGGACTCATCGAGTCGCCGGCGGTGCTCGGCCGTCGGGTGCCACTGACCCTTCACCTTCTGTCGCCCGCCCACCGACCCGTCCAGGTGACCCAGGATCTTGTGTCGTTCTGGGCGGAGGGATATGCGGAGGTCCGTCGGGAGTTGCGAGGCCGCTATCCGAAGCATCACTGGCCCGAGGATCCGCTTACGGCGACCCCGACCAGCCGGGCGAAACGGCGCTCCTAACCGTCGATCACGCCGTCGGCGCGCAACGAGGCGATCTCGTCGGTGCTCCATCCGGCTGCGAGCAGGACTTCGTCGGTGTCGGCTCCGGCCCACGACGGCGACCGGCCCGTGAGTTCGCCGGGCGTTCGCGAGAGCCGGGGGATCACGGCGAGTTCGGTGTCGTCGACGAAGGTGCCGCGGTCGAGATGGTGACCGTACACACGGGCCTCGTCGAAGGTCAGCACCGGTGCCACACAGCAGTCGGTGGTCTCGAAGACGGTGGCCCACTCGTCGCGGGTGCGGGTCGCGAGCACGGATGCGATCCGTTCGCGGAGTTCAGGCCATCGCTCCCGGTCATACTGCGCAGGCAGGTCGGTGTCGGCGAGGCCCAGATGTTCGAGGAAACGAGCGTAGAAATGCCCCTCGATCGGGGCGACCGACAGGTACTTGCCGTCGGCGCACTCGTAAACCGCGTAGAAGGGGGCACCACCATCGAAGAGGTTGGTGCCGCGCTCAGGGCGATGGAAACCGCTCGCGGCCATACCGAAGAAGGTCGACGCGATCGATGCGACACCGTCGGTCATGGCGACATCGACAACCTGGCCCTCCCCTGAACGCTTCGCTTCCCACAGGGCACACATGACGCCGTAGGCGAGTGTCAGGCCACCGCCGGCGAAATCTCCGAGAATCTGGAGCAGCGGAACAGGAGCGCCGCCCTTGGGGCCGATCGCATCGATCACGCCGGTGATGGCTTCATAGTTCAACGAATGACCTGCGGTCGGTGCGAGCCGACCGGTCTGCCCCCACCCCGTGAGTCGGCCATAAACGATGTCGGGTTTGCGGCCGAGCACCTCCTCCGGTCCAAGACCAAGGCGCTCGGTGACCCCCGGCCGGAATGCCTCGAGGAAGACATCGGCCTCGTCGACCAAGCGCAGCACCGTCTCGACGCCGGCCGGTGACTTCAGGTCGACCGCAATGGAACGGCGGCCACGATCCCACGAGGAGTAAGGCTTCGCCGTTCGGTCGTCAGAGGCTGGCACCTCGGCGACCCGATCGATCCGGATCACGTCGGCGCCCATGTCGGCGAGCCGCAGGCTGCCGTACGGGAGGGCACCAAGGCCCGCCAATTCGAGAATGCGAACGTCGCTGAGTGGTCCGGCCATGCGCTCCCCCATCACCCGCTGGTGTGTGGCGCAGAGTGTAGGTGGCCGGCGCGACAGCCCCGGAGCTAGGAAACCGAAACGCCCAGCACGCTGCCGATCGTGTAGGTCGCACCGCATGCGAGCACGGCGACGAGGACTTGCCGGATGGCGGTGCGGACTCGGGAGCGTTCGGTGAGGGTGCCGACGAGCCAACCGACGAGTGCAGCAGCGGTTGCACCCAGGGCAACCGACCACGCCGTGGCGGTGGTTCCCTCGGCAACGAACCACGGGAGCAGCGGCACCAACGCGCCGATCGCGAACGCCACAAACGACGCCAGCGCCACCTGGAAGGGGCTGGCTCCCCCGTCGGGATCGACGCCAAGTTCCTCGCGCGCGTGCACGTCGAGGGCGACGTCGGGATCNGACATGACGCCNTNGGCGANCTGGGCTGCCTGCTCGGGGTCGAGGCCNCGATCTCGGAAAATCGCCGCNAGCTCGCGAGTTTCGGCCTCGGGNTTNTCGGCCAGCGAACGNCGCTCGATCTCNAGTTCCCGTTCGATGAGTTCGTTCTGCGCCCGGACGCTCACCCACTCGCCGGCGGCCATCGAGATCGCNCCNGCCAACAGACCCGANACGCCCGCTAGACGCACGAGCGAACCATCGGTCGAGGCGCCGGCGATGCCGAGAATCAGGGCGACNTTGGAGACCAGNCCGTCGCTCACCCCGAAGACCGCCGCCCGAGCGTTTCCGCCCTGGACNTCNCGGTGGTGGTGGACCATCTGGAGGCCNTCATGCTGATCAGAGGTGCCGTGCACGANNNCNTTTTGCCATGACGGCCGTGGGAAGGCGTCAGNCGGCACGATGGTCGACCGTCACAGCGCGATCGTNGGGNGAAACGGCNCGGCAACACGCNACAACCGGGGCNGGTGCNCCCGGTCGGCTGAGGTCCGCGCGACACTCGGCGGGTGAGTCGAGGTCGTTTCGCCCCGAGCCCCACGGGNANCCTCCACATCGGGAACCTGCGGACGGCGCTTGCCGCCTGGNTNTTNGCCCGCAGCNCCGNGGGCGAGTTCCTGCTGCGGTTCGAGGATCTCGATACGGCGACCGCTCGACGCGAGCACGAGGACGGGCAGCGTCGAGANCTCGANCGTCTCGGCCTNGATTGGGACGGCGAACCGGTNCGGCAGTCCGAGCGGATGGATCGCTACGAGGACGCGCTCNCCGATCTNAGCGCCGCCGGGCTGACCTACCGGTGCTGGTGCTCGCGTCGAGAGATCCGTGAGGCGGTGTCGGCACCCCACCTNCCGCCCGGGCACTACCCCGGCACATGTCGNNATCTCACGGCGGCNCANATCNCCGAGCGGGAGGCNNCGNGCAAGCCGCCGGCCNTCCGNCTGCGAACNGAACAGCCATCGGTNACCATCGTCGATCGNTTGCACGGTGANCACACCGANGTCGTCGACGATGTNGTGCTNCGGCGCGGCGACGGCACNCCNGCCTACAACCTTGTCGTGGTCGTCGATGACGACGCNCAGCGTGTCGAACAGGTCGTGCGNGCCGACGACCTNTTGTCGTCGACTCCTCGTCACGCCCACCTCGCCGACNTGCTCGGCANCCCNCGGCCGACATGGGCCCACGTNCCTCTGGTTCTCGCCNCCGATGGTGATCGNCTGGCCAAACGCCACGGNGCGGTCACCCTCGATGATCGNCTCGCCGTCGGCGACACCCCGGGTCGNGTGGTCGCCGTGCTCGCCCGCTCGCTCGGGTTCGANNTCCCNGACGANGAGNCGACACCANCCGATTTGCTGGACCGTTTCGCAGCCGATCAGATCGCGCTCACTCCGTGGACCCTCACCCCCGAAGAGACAGACGCTCCCTGGTGACCTCACCTACCGTTCGCCCCACCCTGCTGNCGCCTCGCTTNGTGGCGTTGGTGTCCGGCGTGACCCTCTACTTCCTCGGCCTCAACATGACGTTGTCGGTNCTGCCGCTCTTCGTCGAGGGCGANCTCGGCGGCACCGANGCCCAGGTCGGCATCGCCGTCAGTTCGTTCGGNCTNGCCGCNGCGTGCATCCGTCCGATCATCGGNCCANTGGGAGACCGACACGGNCGCCANCGGCTCATCGTCAGNGGCGCGATCGTCGCCGGNCTCGCCACGNTCGCCACGGCGACGGCGACNAGCCTCGGCATGGTGATCGCCTTCCGGGCGCTCGCNGGNCTCGGCGAGGCNGCGGTGTTTGTCGGCGCNGCCAGCGCTGCCCAGGATCTCGCCACCGACGANCGNCGGGGCGAGGCAGCGAGCTATTTCTCGCTTGCGATCTACAGCTCGTTGTTCCTCGGGCCTCCGCTCGGCGAGTGGATNTCCGAGACCTTCGGCACCGACACGGCATGGGTNCTCGCAGGNGGNCTCGCNGTNGTCGCGGCGAGCACCGGCATCGTGGCGCCGGGAGCACCGGCCGAACCACCACCCAANCCGGAACGCCGNGTTCTGCTNCACCGTGCGGCCCTTCGTCCCGGCGCNGTGNTGTTCCTCGGCTTGCTGGGNTACACCGGCTTTCTGGCNTTCGCCGCCCTNCANGCNGAGGAGGTCGGCATCGCCAACACCGGGACGGTCTTCACCGTGTTCGCNCTNGTCATCATCTTCCTNCGGATCTTCGCGGCGAANCTGCCCGACCANCTCGGGCCGATNCGNACNAGNCGTATTTCGTTGTCGTGCGGAGCCATCGGCCTTGCCGTNCTCGCCGTGTGGACCGAGCCCGTGGGNGTTTACGTGGGCGCTGCGATCCTCGCCGTCGCNCAGTCGTTNCTCTTCCCTGCGCTGTTCGCGCTCGTCGTCGACGATGCTCCCGACGCTGAGCGAAGNCATGCCATCAGCACCCTGTCGATGTTCTTCGACCTCGCCTTCGGCCTCGGCGGCCCGGTGATCGGTTTGGTTTCCGACACNTTCGACCGATCGACNGCGTTTGCCGTCTCNGCCGGCATCGCCACCTTNGCNCTCGCCATGTGTGGCCGGATCCTNGGTGATGTCGCCCCGTCNACNTCGGTTCGCGAGATCGGCCCGAGGAGTCGCCGGTGAACACGCCCGACNCATCGCCGATCGCAGCGATCGACATCGGNACNAACTCGGTACATCTCGTGATNGCCCGCCCGGTTGCGGGCGGTNCGCCCGAGGTCGTGANGCGCGAGAAGTTCCCGGTGCGCCTCGGTTCCGGCGGCCGCGACATGAAACAACTCACTCCNGAGGCCGTNGCGAGGNCGATCGAAGCCCTCANCCGNTTTCGACGCCTCGCCGACGCCCATGGCNCCACCATCNTTGCGGTCGCCACAAGCGCCGTACGCGANGCGGAGAATCAACGCGANTTCATNGAAGCAGCNCGGGACCAGGCAGGAGTCGCCGTAANCGTCATCTCCGGCGCTGAGGAGGCCCGCCTCATCCATCTCGGCGCACTCAGCGCCGTNCCNGCNGCCGACCAGCGACATCTTGTGATCGACATCGGAGGTGGCTCGACAGAATTCGCGCTCGGNNAGGGNACGAATCCCGAACTGACCCGTTCGCTCAAACTCGGCCATATCCGCCTCACCGATCGCTTCTTTCCTGATGGGGTCGTGACGAAGAAGGCGGTCGACGAATGCCGAAAGTACGTGCGAGCCTTCCTTGCCCCTGCTGCCCGAGAGATCCGAGAGGCCAGGTTCGAGGTGGCAATCGGCTGCTCCGGGACCATCGAGAACCTCGCCCGAATGGCAGCTGTCGAGTCGGGAAATGCCCCCCGCACGGTCGACAATCTCGTACTCACCCGCCACGGATTGCGGACCGTGGTCCGGTCGCTGCTCGCCGCAGAGAACGCGAGCAGCCGGGCCCGAACACCGGGCCTGGATGCGCATCGGGCCGACGTCATCGTTGGCGGCGCCATCTTGCTCCGCCAGATCTTCAAAAGCCTCGACATCGACGAACTGGTGGTCTCGCCAGCGGCCCTCCGGGAGGGTGTTGTACTCGACCAACTCCGGCGGCAGTCGGTTACCGCTGACGCCCTGCATCATCTTGGCGACCTGCGTCGGTCGAGCGTCGAGGCGGTGGCGCGGCGCTACGAGGAGGATCTCACGCATGCCTCCCACGCCACAGACCTTGCACTCGGTCTTTTCGACGCGCTTGAGGCGCTGCACGGCTACGGCGACGCCGAACGCAACGTGCTTGAGGCAGCCGGTCTCCTGCACAACGTGGGTCGCTTCATCGCCCACGCCGCCCATCACAAACACAGCTACTACCTGATCCGACACAGTGAGCATCTCGCCGGATTCAACGAGCACGAACTTGAGTTGATCGCTCAGGTCGCCCGTTACCACCGCAAGAGCAACCCACGGCCGAAGCACGAGGAGTTCGCCGCGCTTGACGACGCAGACCGTCAGCGGGTCCGGGTTCTGGCTGGTGTCCTGCGGATCGCGATCGGCCTCGATCGCACGTACCAGCGAGCAGTCCAGGGTGTCTCGGTCGACCTGGGAGACGAACTCACCATCGAGCTGACCGTAACGGCTGATCTCGACGTCGAACTCGAGGTCTTCACCGCTCGAGAACGGGCCGGCCTGTTGGAACTGGCGCTGGACAAACGGGTGGATTTCGTCGTGTCCGAGGCACGCTGACCCCATGAGTGACGCACCCGGCTGGTTCACCCGAGCAATCGACACAACACCCGAGTCGCGTCGGATCGACGTCGGCGGCACCTCAATCCACTACCTCGCATGGGGTGAACGCGACCTTCCCGGCATCGTGCTCGTCCACGGCGGCGCCGCCCACGCCCACTGGTGGGACCACATCGGTCCAAGCTTCCTGCCGGAATACCGCGTCGTGGCACTCGATTTAAGCGGGCACGGCGACAGCGACCGTCGCGAGGATTACACGCTGCGAGCCTGGACCGAGGAAGTCGCGACCGTCATCGACGACGCCGGCTTCACGTCACCGCCGGTGGTCGTCGGCCACTCGATGGGCGGGTTCGTCACCATCGCCACCGCCGCCTGGCAGGCCGACCACATCGGCGGAGCCGTGATCATCGACTCACCCGTGCAGGCCGAGGACCCCGAGGTCGCCCGAGCGCGGCGCACCGACGAGTTCAAGAAAGCGAAGACCTACGACGATCCGGACATCCCGATCGCGCGCTTCCGCACGATCCCGGAGCAGCGGCACTACCTGCCCTACGTCAAAGAGCACGTCGCCCGAAACTCCCTCACCCTGCTCGACGACGGCCGCTGGGGCTGGAAGTTCGACCCGACGATCTTCATCCCGCGTCGAGCCGAACCCGCACAGCTACTCGCCGAGGTCACCTGCCGGGTGGCGTTGCTGCGCTGCGAGTACGGACTCGTCACTCCCGACATCGGCGACTACATGTACGAACAACTCGGTCGGGTCGCGCCGGTGATCGAACTCCCGACCGCCGGCCATCACCCGATGCTCGACGTGCCACTGATCCTGATCACAGCGCTGCGTTCCTTGCTTGCGGACTGGGATCACTCCCGCCCGCTGCGCCGTCCGGCGAACTGACGGAGCGTCAGTCGACGAACGGGGCGATCTTCTCACCCATCGCCGCGATCGACTCCTCGGGGCTCCGGAAGAACATGAACGAGGGCACGACCAGACGGTCGAGGCCCCAAGCGGCGGCTTCTTCAACTGCTCCTGCCATGTCCTCGCCGAAGAGTCCGGGATGGATACCGGTGATGTCGAGGGCGGCGCCATCTCGACCGTGCTCCTCGGCGGTGGTGCGGGCGATCTCGGCGAGTTCGGCCATGTCGCCCTTCGCCGGGAAGAAGCCGTTGCCCATGCGGCCAGCCCGCTCGGCAGCGGCACGGCTGTGGCCGCCGATCGTGATCGGCACGCTGCCGTTGGCCGGCTTGGGGTTGGAACTCATGCCGTCGAAGGTGACGAACTCGCCGTCGAAACTGGCGTTGTCGGCCGCCCAGAGCGCCCGCATCACCTCGACGTATTCCTCGGTGCGGGCGGCTCGCCGCTCCCACGGCACGCCCAGCACCTCGAACTCCTCCTTGAGCCAACCGATACCGATACCGAGTTGCAGGCGACCACCCGAGAGGTTGTCCAGGGTGGCGACTTCCTTCGCGTACGTCACGGGATGGCGTTCGGGAAGCAGGGAGATACCGGTCGCGAGGCCGAGTTCGGTCGTGGTGGCGGCGACGAAGGCCAGCCAAACCAGCGGATCGGGGATCGGGTTATCGCCCGACCCGGGCATCTTGCCGTCGGGGGCGTACGGGTAGGTCGACTCGTATCCCTCCGGGTACACGACATGCTCGACCGTCCAGACCGAGTCGAACCCGGCTGCCTCGGCGGCCTGGCCGAGCATGGTGGCGCCGGGTCCACCGGCGAACGGGCCGGTGTTGGCGAATCCGATTCCGAACTTCATGGGGGCTCCTCGTCTGGGGTCGGCGCCCATGTTGGCCTGCGGAGGCGACGGACACGAAAACGGCCATCGCCCGACCGTGAAGCGCGAGACTGACGACGATGGCCGAGTGCCCCACGCTTGAAACCGACCGGCTTCGCCTGCGGCCCTTCGTCGACGACGATGTCGAGGCGTACTTCGCGCTCTACGACACGCCCGAGGTCCGCCGGTCACTGCACGTCGCCGACTCGTTCTCACGCGACGACGCCTGGACCCACCTTGCCCTCTGGCGAGGGCAATGGGCGCTGCGCGGCACGGGCCAGTGGGCACTCGAGCGTCGAGACACCGGGGCGTTTATCGGACGAGCAGGCTCACACCTTCCCGAACGAGTCGGCTGGCCGGGTCTAGAGATCGGCTGGACGCTCCACCCCGACCACTGGGGCCACGGTTACGCCACTGAGGCCGGCCAGGCAGCGGTCGACTGGTGTTTCGCGAACCACGACGTCCACGAACTTGTGAGCGTGATCCTGCCCGAGAACACGGCGAGCCAGGCCGTGGCTCGCCGCCTCGGCTTCGTGTTGTCCGAGGAGCGGACCCTGCCGCACTTCCCCCAGCAACCCCACGGGATCTGGCGGCTTACGAGGCCGGCGACGAGCGACGACCCCTCAGCCTTTGGCCAGTAGGCGATTTCGCACGCTGTTGAGGGTCATGATGCAGGTGAACTGCCGGATGCGCTCACGATCGAAGGGCATCTTCAGGAAGTGCGCCTCGGCCACGCCATCGATGCAGGTGGCGAACCAGACATCGCCCGGATCGTTGCCCTCGAGCGTTGCCGGCCCGGCGACGCCCGTGACCGCGATACCGACGTCGGCACCGAGGACGACACAGACCCGCTCGGCCATTGCCAGCGCCATCTCCTCGCTGACCGCCGGCACGTCGGGGCACCCGAGGAGCGAGAGCTTGAGCGCACGGTCATAGGGTGTCACCCCACCGCGGAACACGTCGCTCGAGCCGGCGATACCGGTGAGGCGAGCCCCGATGAGGCCGCCCGTGAGCGACTCCGCCACCGCAAGGGTCTTGCCCCGATCCCGGAGCAATTGCAGCACGACCGACTCCATGGTGTCGTCGTCGGTGCCGAAAACGATCTCGTCGCCGACGATCTCGCGGACGATGCGCTCCTCGTCAGCAAGGATCTCGGCGACCTGCTCCTCGGTGTCGGCCTTGGCGGTGATCCGGACCTTCAGACCCTCCCAGCCTGAGGCAAGAAAGGCGATGGTGGCGCCCCCGACCTCGTCGAGCCGACGGATCTCCGCGTCGAGTTGCTCGGCCAGGCCGGACTCGCTCTGGCCCCACGTCCGCAAGGTCCGGCTCTGGATCACGCCGGTGAAGCCGGCCCGTCGCTGAAGATCCGGAAGGATCCCCTCGGCGAGCATCTGCTTCATCTCCCACGGCACCCCGGGGACGGCGTAGATGACCTTCCCGTCGTACTCGCCCTGCAGCGGGCAGATGAGCCCAGGAGCGGTACCGGGCATCGCCGGGTTGATCGAGGCACCCTCGGGGACATCGGCCTGCAGCAGGTTGTTCTCCGGCATCGACCGGCCACGGCTGCCGAACATGGTCCTGATCCGTTCGACGATCGCCTCGTCGCGCACCAGCTCGACTCCCATGACCTCGGCGATCGCCGCCCGGGTGATGTCGTCCTGGGTCGGACCGAGCCCGCCACAGCAGATCACGGCGTCACTGCGATCCAGCGCCTGCCGCAGCACCGCGACCATGCGATCGTGATTGTCACCGACCTTGGTCTGATGATGGGAATCGATGCCCACCATGGCCAGCTGCTCGCCGATGTAGGACGAGTTGGTGTCGACGATCTGGCCGAGCAGCAACTCGGTGCCGATCGCCACGACTTCACATTTCACTTGCAGCCTCCGCCAGATCGTTCACGTGCGTTCCTCCGAGCGGATTATCGGAGGCTTCCGGCGTCAGTCGCCGGTGGTGCTCAGGGCATTTTGCCCATCGAGGAGATACTGCACCCCGCTGTAGATCGTCCAACCGACGGCAACCCACAACGACACGGCGATCACGGTGTCATGATCCTCGAGCGTCGGCATCACCGCCAGGATGAGCGCGAGCGCCTGCACGAAGGTCTTGTACTTGGCCGAGGTGCGGTCCGGCAGCGCCAGTCCCTCTCGCGCCCAGCGGCTGCGGTAGGCCGTGATACCGAGTTCGCGTAGCGCGATGATCGTGACCGGTACCCACCAGTACCGCTCGACGTAGACCAGGCAGTAGGCGCCGCCGATCACGACGATCTTGTCGGCCAGCGGATCGAGGAAGGCGCCGCTTCGGCTCACGACATTCGAGCGGCGTGCGACCCGACCGTCGAAGAAGTCGGTGACGGCCAAGGCGATACCGAGACCGAACGCCGCCCAGGACGCACCCCGGTTGGCATCGGCGTCGAGCACGAACCAGAAGAGCAAGGGGGCAAAGACGAGACGGGTGAGCGTGAGCAGGTTGGCCGGGTGAGTGATGCCGACCTCGCGGGGCTCGGTGGTGGGTTCGTTCATGATGCCTCCACGTCGGGGCCCATCGTGGCGGTGACGGTGAGGTCGTGGAACTCCCCGACCGCAAGGGTGTCGGGAACGACGATCACGCCGTCGATCTCGGGAGCTTCGCGGTGACTCCGACCGATTCCTGGCTCATCCACGAGCACTCTGACCTCCGAACCCACGAGAAGGTCACGTTTTGCGACGGTGATGTCGTCTTGAAGCTCGCGGAGCTCGGCGAGTCGCTCATCGCGGAGGCCGGTATCGACCTCGCCGTCGAGTTCCATCGCATAGGTGCCGGCCTCGGGCGAGTAGGCGAAGAAGCCGCACCAGTCGAGTTGGGCCTGTTCGACGAAGTCGAGGAGCGCATCGTGATCGTCCTCGGTCTCTCCCGGGTACCCGACGATGAAGTTCGATCGGAACGCCGCCTCGGGTTCGCGGGCCCGAATGTCGGCGATGCGGCGGAGGAACCGTTCGCCGTCGCCCCAACGACGCATACGGCGCATCAACGGCGGTGAGACGTGCTGGAGGCTGAGATCGAAGTACGGCACGCCGGGGTCGCAGATCGTCTCGATGAGCGCATCGGTGAGGTCCGACGGGTAGAGGTACAGCAGGCGAACCCGATCGACCCGGTCAGCGACCTGCCGGACGAGCGGGATGATCGAACGCTCCCCCACTCCCTGATCACGTCCGTAGGCCGCCAGGTCCTGGGCGACGAGCACGATCTCGCGCGCCTGGAGTTCGTCGACTTCGGTGAGGATCTGATCGATCGAGCGGCTGCGCTGCGGACCCCGGAAGGTCGGAATCGCGCAGAAGCCGCA
>PABW01000107.1 GCA_002699625.1 Acidimicrobiaceae bacterium | reverse complement strand
GGTGGCGCTCAGATGTGCCTCGACATGTCGGTCGAGTACGCCAAGGTCCGTGTGCAGTTCGGTCGCCCGATCGGCTCGTTCCAGGCCATCAAGCACAAGTGCGCCGACATGCTCCTCGAGGTCGAGTCGGCCAAGTCCGCCGCCTACTACGCCGGCTGGTGCGCCAACGAAATGAACGACGAGCTTCCCCAGGTCGCCTCGCTCGCCAAGAGCTACTGCTCGGAGGCCTACTTCCACGCCTCGGCCGAGAACATCCAGATCCACGGTGGCATCGGGTTCACCTGGGAGCACCCCGCTCACCTGTACTTCAAGCGGGCGAAGAGCTCAGAGCTGCTGTTCGGTGATCCCACCTACCACCGCGAGCTGCTCGCCCAGCGAATCGGCATTTGAGCCCGGCACGGTTCTGACGACACCCAGGTCGTACGCTTCGGCGTATGGCCTGGGTGTTCTTCGTTTTCGGTGCAGTGCTCGTCACGGCAATCGCGCTTTACGCGGTCGGCCGGGCGACGGGGGAGATGGCGGGCCAACGGCCTCCGGCGGTGTACGAATTGCCGACCGCCGTCGATTGGATCGCTGACCGACTGCCCGACGAGGTCACCGCCCGGATCTCCTACGACGACGTCACCCGGATCCTCACCTGGCATCTCGACTGGTTCACCTCCGTCGGGGTCTCCTCCGAGCATGGTGAGGAACTGGGCGGCGAGAACGTCCTCCACGAGGGTTCGGTCGCCGTCGAAGACGCTGCCGTCGACGCAGTCGTGGCGAAGTCCGTGGCGGCCGGAGAGCAGATCGATGCCGTCGATGTCGTCTGTGTTCTCGACCTGCAGATGGCGTACCTCCGCAAGATCGGCGCCGTAGGGACGGTCGTGGAGCAAAACTCGGCACCCCCACCCGAGGGTGTGATTGACTGAGATCACCAAAGAGAGGAGGTGGTCCAGATTCCTATTAATGCTTTTGTGACCTTGGAGGTGGCTGGCCGCTAGGCCCCAAGCCGCTGGACTGCTTGGCGAATTCACGCCACCCACCCTCGGATCATCTGGTCGGGAAAAGTCACGCCCTCACCGCTTCGGCGGGGCTGCGATCCGAGTCTCCAGCAAAAACGTGAACAACCCTGGGGCTCCGGCCCCGGGGTTGTTTCGTTCTCCGGCTAGATTGCGGCGCATGGAGCGAAACGGCCGGTTCGAACACTTCCGCTTCCTGGGCGACAAGCGCACCCAGGTCGTCTACGACGTCGACGAGACCACCGACGAGGAGACGATGGCGAAGATCACCGAACTCGCCGAGAGCCCGTTCGCTCTCGGGTTCGGACCCGACACCCTCGCGGAGGCCCGNAACCGCGGCTACCGCCTCGCCGAGTAGCCGGATCGAAATCCGCATGGATCGTCGTTTCAACGTCGACGGTCTCGAACTCGCCGCGCACCTGGCCCAGCCGGCCGATCGCAACGAGGGAGGTCGACCCGGTGTCGTCATCGCTCACGGCTTCCCGGCCGAGGCCGGTGGAGGCATCAACTCGGTGGCGAGCTTTCCGCAGCTCGCCGACCGTATTGCGACCGAGCACGGATGGGCGGCGCTCGCCTACGCAAGCCGCGGCATCGGTGAGAGCGAGGGTGACTTTTCGCTGGCCGGCTGGCTGCGCGATCTCAACGGAGCGATCCGACATCTGCGAGCGTCCGCCGAGATCGATGGGCTGTATCTGATCGGTTTCGGCACCGGTGGCGCTCTTGCGATCGAGGCCGGCGCCGCCGACCCGCAGGTTCGGGGGGTCGCAGCGGTCGGAGCACCGGCCGACTTCGAGGACTGGGCCCGCTATCCCCGCAAACTCCTCGTTCTCGCCAACGAGATGAACCTCATCCGCGACCGTTCGTTCCCTGCGTCGTTCGATACGTGGGCTGAGGGACTCCGGTCGGTGCGCGCCGCCGATGCTGCATCGCGGCTGGCGCCCCGGGAACTCATGGTCGTGCACGGCAGCGACGACGAATCGGTGCCGGTCTTCGACGCCCGGGCGGTCGCCGATGGTCACGGAGCCGCCGACCTGCGCATCGTGCAGGGGGCCGGACACCACCTCCGCCACGACCCACGGGCGATCGCGATCCTGCTCGGGTGGCTCGAGCGGCAGCGCTCGGCGCTGGGCCGCAGCACCTAGCCCGGACACCCGTTGCTCAGCTCGTTCGTGCTCGGCTCACTCGTGCTTGGCTTTGCCGGCCGCCTTCTGCGCCTTCTTCCAGGCGCGCACGGCGAGTCGTTCCTCGGCACTGCCCATGTCGGCAACCGAGCGCGGTTGGTCGTCGCTGAACGGGGCCGACGCCGCCTCCCAACCCGGGGGACACACGCCGAATCGCTTACCGAGGACGGCGAGCAGGATCTTGACCTTCTCCTCGCCGTACCCGGGCACGGCCGCCAGGTTTGCGGCGACCGTGTCGGCGTGACGACGGCGCTTCCAGATCCGCGATGCGTCGCCGTCGTAGGTGTCGGCGACATGGCGACACAGTTCTTGGATACGCCCCGCCATCGAGCCGGGGAAGCGGTGTAGTGCCGGCTTCTCGGCGCAGATCGCAACGAACGCGTCGGGATTCCAGTCGGCGATGGTGGCTGCGTCGAGGGTGTTGCCGAGTCGCGCTTTGAGTCGTGAGGGTCCGCGGAATGCGAGCTCGATCGCAATCTGCTGATCGAGCAGCATGCCGATCAACAGCGCGAGGGGATCGGTGTTGACGAGATCGTCGACCTCGGATTCGCCGGTGATCCAGAGGGTGCCAGGGCTCACGATTTCGGGGTTAACGGCCGATCCCGGTTGCACCCGTGTCGGGGTGGGCCGGGTCGGGGCGGTTCGGGTCGATACCGAACGTCGTGATGGCGTCGGCGACGACCTCGCGTCCGATCTCACCGTCTCGCGCCAGTGAGTTGAGCACGGTGACCACAACATGGGCAGCGTCGACCTCGAAGAACGACCGCAGTGCCTCTCGCGTGTCGGACCGGCCGAAGCCGTCGGTGCCGAGCACCGACATGGGGCGAGGGGTCCAGCGGTTGATCTGGCCGACCACACCGGCCATCCAGTCCGATACGGCGATGATCGGCCCCTCGCTGCCCTGCAGCTTGGACGTGACCATCGGGACGAGACGCTCCCCGAGTGGGTTGAGCCGGTTCCGTCGCTGAACGTTGATGGCGTCCTCGCGGAGGCGCTTGTAGGAGGTGACGCTCCACAACTCGGCAGCCACGTTGTACTGCTCGGCCAGGATGGTCTGGGCCTCCTTGGCGGCGAGGTACGACGGGCCGGAGAACAAGATGGTCGCCCGGTGNGCATCGTCGCCGAGGTCAGGGCCGTCATCGAACTTGTACAGACCTGAGGTGATGTCGCGGTTGTCGACATGGTCGGGCCGCGAGGGCTGCTCGTAATTCTCGTTGTAGACGGTGATGTAATAGAAGACATCTTCACCATCGATTGAGCCGTCGGGGTACATCCGATTGAGGCCCTCTTCGATGATCGCCCCGAGTTCGAAGGCGAACGCCGGGTCATAGGCCTCACANGCNGGAATGGTCGANGCNAGCAGCAGGCTGTGNCCGTCCTGGTGCTGAAGGCCTTCGCCCATCAGCGTGGTCCGGCCCGCCGTGGCCCCCATCAGGAAGCCGCGGGTGCGGGCGTCGGCNGCNAGCCANGCGAGGTCNCCGATGCGCTGGAAGCCGAACATCGAATAGAAGGTGTAGAANGGCACCATNGGCACGCCGGTGTTCGCGTAGCTNGTGCCGGCGGCGATCCACGACGCCATCGAACCGGCCTCNGTGATGCCCTCCTCGAGCAACTGGCCATCGAGCGCCTCGGTGTAGGACAGCAACAGGTCGTGGTCGACCGGTTCGTANAGCTGGCCNCGCGGTGCGTAGATCTTGAACTCGCGAAACAGCGAATCCATNCCGAAGGTGCGGGCCTCATCGGGCACGATCGGCACGACNCGATCGCCGAACTCCTGATCGCGCAGGAGGTCCCGNAGCAGCGAGGTGAACGCCATCGTCGTGGAGACCTCGCGNCCCGACGACCCCTTCTGCAGNTCGAGGAACGGTGCGGNGGACGGGGCGGCAAGCGGGCGACGATCGCGCACGACGCGCTTCGGGATGAAGCCGTGGAGCGCNCGACGCCGCTGGATCATGTACTGGTGCTCCTCGGAGTCCGTCGAGGGGCGGAAGTACGGCGGGATACCGTCCTCGAGGCTTTCCTCGGGGATCTCGTCCTCCATGTGCAGCCGCTCACGGAGTTCGAGCAGCTGGTTCTTGGTCATCTTNTTGATCTGGTGGGTGGCGTTCCGGCCCTCGAAGCCCTCACCGAGTGTCCAGCCCTTCACCGTCTTGGCGAGGATNACCGACGGCATGTCGNTGGTCTCTGCCGCGGCNTTGAAGGCGGCGTAGACCTTCTGGTAGTCGTGCCCGCCTCGCGGCAGGTTCTCGATATCGCGGTCGGAGAGNTGCTCGACCAACTTGCGCAGNCGAGGGTCGGGCCCGAAGAAGTGCTCGCGGATGTAGGNGCCGTTCTCGGTCGCGTAACGCTGGTACTCNCCATCGACNGTGGTGTTCATCTTGTTGAGGAGCACGCCATCGACATCGCGGTGGAGCAACTCNTCCCANGCCGAGCCCCANACGACCTTGATGACGTTCCANCCGGCCCCGCGGAACACGCCCTCGAGTTCCTGNATGATCTTGCCGTTNCCGCGNACCGGGCCGTCNAGACGNTGCAGGTTGCAGTTGATGACCCAGTTGAGATTGCCGAGGTCGGANCGGCCGGCNAGGGCGATNGCGCCGAGGGTCTCGGGNTCGTCNCATTCGCCGTCGCCCAAGAACGACCAGATCTGGCTCGGGCTGGTGTCCTCGAGNCGGCGATCGTGNAGGTACTTNTTGAAGCGGGCGTGGTAGATCGAGTTGATCGGACCGAGCCCCATCGACACCGTCGGGTACTCCCAGAAGTGCGGCATGAGCCGAGGATGCGGGTAGCTCGACAGNCCGGTNCCGCCGATCTCCATGCGGAAGTGGTCGAGATTCTGTTCGGTGAGGCGNCCNTCGAGGTACGAACGGGCGTAGACGCCCGGGGCGGCGTGGCCCTGGTAGTAGACGTGGTCGCCCGCAAGGCCGTTGTCCTTCCCCTTNAAGAAGTGGTTGAANCCGACCTCGTAGAGCGCNGCGGANGACGCNAAGGTGGAGAGNTGGCCGCCGATGCCNTCGGCNGACTTGTTGGCACGGATCACCATCGCTGCGGCGTTCCAGCGGATGAACGCCCGGATACGGCGCTCGATGTCCTCGTTGCCCGGGAAGAACGGCTGGTTCTCCGCCGGGATCGTGTTGATGTAGGGGGTCGAGGTGGTCGGGGGGACGCCGACCTGCAGTTCATTGGCTCGCTCCAGCAGTTTCGCCATGATGTAGCGGGCACGGGGGGTGCCCTGAGCAGCGACGACCGCATCGAGCGAGTCGATCCACTCCTTGGTCTCGGTCGGGTCGATGTCGGGGAGCTGTCGAGCGAAGTGGTCGAGCATGGTCTCAATCATCGCAGGGTCGATCGTGGTTCGGACGCGAATCGGTCGAGTATCAGCGGGTATGGTCAGCTCCGTGACAGGTGCCGCAGATCGCACGGTCGTGTACACCGATGGGGCGTGCCGAGGGAACCCCGGTCCTGGCGGCTGGGGTTGGGTTGTGCCCGATGGTCCCTGGGCCAATGGCTTCGATTCCGACACGACGAATCAGCGCATGGAGTTGATGGCGGTCCTCGATGCGCTGCGCACGATCGAGGGCCCGGTCGAGGTCGTCTCCGACTCGACCTATGTCGTCAACTGCTTCCGCGACGGCTGGTGGAAGGGTTGGCTGAAGCGGGGCTGGAAGAACTCGAAGAAGGAACCGGTCGCCAACCGCGACATCTGGGAGCCGCTCATCGACCTCTACCGCTCACGTGAGGAGGAGATCACGTTCACGTGGGTCAAAGGTCACGCCGGTGACGAGTTCAACGACATCGCCGACCGTCTGGCGGTGGAGGCATCACACACGGGTCGGGGACGCCATGGTGTCGGCACCCCCAACGATCTCGGCCCACCTGACGAGATCGACGCAGGTGGATCCGTTCCGACGGCCGCGCCGCAGCCGGGGCCCGACGGCGTGTACTCGTCCTCGTGGGTGCCGACCGGTCCGGCAATCCTCATCACGGGGGTCCAGCCGCCGCAGCTCGGTGGCTACGACCCCAACCCGGTCGCCGACGAGGTCCGCCGCCAGATCACCGAGATCCTCGTGGCCAAGGCGGAGCTTCATCCAGATCTCGTCGTCGTGACCGGTCTCCGGCTTGGTGCCGAGACCCTTGCAGCAGAGGCGGCAGCAGAGGCGGAGTTGCCGTTCGTCGCCGTGCTGCCGTTCCCCGACCCGGAGATCAAGTGGCCGGCCGCAACCCAACGGCGCTTTCACGAGCTGCTTGCCGAAGCCAGCGCGATCGTGCGGCTCGAAAAGAAGGTACCGGCCGACAACCGGGCGGCCGGTCAGGCGCTGGACCGCCGCAACGGCTGGCTGCGCAAGATCGCCACGGAAGCGATCGTGGTGTGGGACCACGACGAACCGCGAATCGGCAAGGTCGTGCAGGGGCTCGAACAGGAGCTGCCCGACGATGTCTGGATTGTCAGCCCTTGAGCATGCGCTGCAGCGCCGGCTCCAACTCCGGGTCGGTGAACTCGTAGCCGCTCGCTTCGAGCACGGTGGGTGACACGTGCGACCCGCCAAGCAGAAGTGTCCGTGCGAGTTCCTTGCCGAGACGAAGGTAGAGCGCAGGGGTGGGTGTGGGCAGCAGTGTGGGGCGGCCAAGCACCCGGCCGAGCGCCTTGGTGAACGCTCCGTTCGTGACCGGGTTGGGGGCGGTGAGGTTGACCGGGCCGGACACGTCGTTCTCGAGCAGATGGATGATGGCACCGACCTCATCGTCGAGCGAGATCCAGCTGAACCACTGGGTGCCGTCACCGATACGGCCACCGATACCGAGCTTGAAGAACGGCAGTTGTTCCTTGAGCGCGCCACCCGAGGGGTCGAGCACGATACCGGTGCGCAGATAGGCAACACGGGTGCGAGTCGTGGCGATCGGAGCCGCCTCCTTCTCCCACTCGATCGTGACGAGAGCGGCGAAGTCGTCGGCTGCTGGGCTCTCCTCGGTGATACGCTGATCGTCGGTATCGCCGTAGTAGCCGATCGCCGAGCCGCTCAGGAAAATCGCCGGCGGATTCTCGGCGGCGGCCATCGCCTTGGCGAGCGTACGGGTTCCCTTCACCCGTGAATCCATGATCCGGGCCTTCTGCGCGTCGGTCCACCGCGACGAGGCGATCGACTCGCCGGCGAGGTGCACGACGGCATCGATGTTGTCGAGTACGCCCTCGTCGATCGTCTCCGCAGCGGGATCCCAGCGGACCGATGGCACGTCATCCGGCGACGTGGACCGGACGAGTCGGACGGGTTCATGGCCGAGCTCGAGCAGACGCTTGACGAGCGCCGTGCCGATGAAGCCGGTGGAACCAGAGATCAGAACACGCATGAGACGGGCCTCCCGAAACGTCTACGATCCGAGCCGGAAGCCCGGATGCAAGGAGACGTGCTCGTGAGCAACGAGATTCTCGGTGGTGAGGGATCGGCGAAGAAGCGTGGCGGTCGGGAACGACTGCTTGCCGTTGCGATGGTTGCGGCTGGGCTCGGCGCGTTCATCATTCAGAACACGGATTCGACTCCGGTCACCTGGTTGATCTTCACGGGCACTGCGCCGCTGTGGGTCGTGGTCGTACTAGCCGCCGTGGCGGGTGCCGTTCTCAGCGAACTGGGTGGCTATCTCATCCGTCGGCGCAGGCAGCGGGTCAACTGACGCCAGGATCGACGCCGTTGGCCTTCCACTCTGTTGCCTCATGCGAAGCGGTCAGTGATGTCGGGCGTGACACTCAGGAAGCGAGCAGTTGTTCGACCCGTTCGGTGAGCCGATCTTCGTCGAGCGAACCGAGACGGGTGTCGAACGTGCCGTCGTCGTTGATGAAGACGAACGCCGGTTGACTGCCGATGCCGTAGAACTCCCAGACATCGCCGTCAAGGTCGGCGGCGTGGGGAAAGGTGTCGACGCCGGTGTCGGCGACAAAGGCCTCGATCTGCTCGATGGTGTCGCGACTGGCGACACCGATGATTCGAGCCCGGCCCTCGAACTGATGCTGCACGGATGCGACCGCACCCGCTCCACGGCGACACGTTGCTCACCACGGCGCCCAGAACCACAAGATGACGTCGTGACCTTCGAGATCGTTTGCATCGATGAGACCGCCGCCGATGGTGTCCTCGACGAAGTCGTGGGGCCACTCGGTACCGACGGGGTCAGGCGCACTTCGTTCGATGGGGAAGGAGTCATCGGCGGTACAAGCCACGGCGAGCAGGGCGACGACAGCCGTCAAGCTCGTGAGCAGGACCCTCGTGCGGTTCGTGAGCACGAGTGAGATCGTAGGGGCAACCGAGGCCATACTTGAGTGCATCCCCTGGGTCGACACGGTTGGAGGAGCAAGACTCGTGAGTACCCGAAAATTGCTGCTGCTCTCGGCACTCTGCGGGATGGCAATCCTGCTTGCATCAGCCTTTCAGCTCTATCAGATCATCTCGTGACGTCCGATAGGATCGGACCTCTAGCGAGGAGGTGAGTGCGACGGACGCACACCACGACGTCATCGTGATCGGCGGAGGCCCCGGCGGCTACGCCGCGGCCCTGTACGGCGCAGGGATCGGACTCGACGTCGGGCTGATCGAATACCGCGCCCTGGGCGGCACCTGCCTGAACGTCGGATGCATTCCTGCGAAGGAACTCCTTGAGACGGCCCATGTGTTCCGCACCGTCGGTCACGCCGCCGACTTCGGAGTCCAGGCGTCGGCACCGACCATCGAGTGGGGTACGACACTCGCCCGCAAACAGTCGATCATCGACCAGCTGGTAGGTGGTCTCTCGGGTCTGCTCAAACAGCGCAAGGTCACGGTGTACAACGGCAAGGGCTCACTCGGCGCCGACCGTACCGTCACCGTGAGCGGAGGGGAGTCCGGGGAACTCACCCTGCAAGGCAAGGCCGTGGTCCTCGCTGCTGGTTCGACGACCCGTTCGATCCCCGGCTTCGACGTCGACGGTTCGGTGGTCATGACCTCCGACGAAGTCCTCTCGATGCCGAAGCTTCCGGGATCCGCCGTTGTCATCGGCGGTGGGGCGATCGGCTGTGAGTTCGCGTCGATGATGGGCGACCTCGGCACCAAGGTCACGATCCTCGAGGCCCTGCCCCAGATTCTCAACGGCTGTGATGCCGACGCCGCCAAGGTCGTCGAGCGGTCGTTCAAGAAGCGTGGCATCACGACTCGCACGGGCGTGATGGTCAACGGCCACACCCCGAAGCCCGATGGGTCGGGCACCACGGTTCACTTCGGCGACGGTGAGTCCGTCGAGGTCGACGCCGTCGTCGTGTCGGTCGGGCGCCGCCCCTTCGCCGATCTGCTTGGCCTCGAGGGCACGGCAGTCGGTGTCGATGAGCGAGGCTTCGTCCAGATCGACGAGCGCTGTCGCACCGCCGAAGCCGGCGTGTGGGCAGTCGGCGATCTCGTGAACACGCCTCAGCTCGCCCACGTGGCGTTCGCCGAAGGCATGCTCGCCATTCGCGACATTCTCGGCGAAGAGCCGGCCCCGCTCGACCACCACGGCACGCCGTGGTGCATCTACTGCAACCCCGAAGTTGCGTTCGCGGGCCACACCGAGGCCTCGGCGAAAGAAGCCGGCTTCGATGTGGTGGCCTCCAAGCATCACTTCGTCGGGAACGGTCGAGCCAAGATCGTCGGCGATACCGACGGCATCGTGAAGGTGATCGCCGAGAAGCGGCCCGATGGCACCGGGGGCCGCATCCTGGGCGTTCACATGGTTGGCCCTTGGGTCACCGAGCAGCTTGGTCAGGGCTATCTGGCCGTCAACTGGGAAGCCACCGTCGACGATGTCGCGGCCTTCATCCAGCCCCATCCGACCATGAGCGAACTGTTCGGCGAGACCGTCCTGTCGCTCACCGGCCGTGGTCTCCACGGCTGATCCCCGAGACAGAGAGAAGCGCAATGGCCGACGTGACCATGCCGCAGTTGGGCGAGACCGTCACCGAAGGAACCATCACCCAATGGTTCAAGAACGTCGGTGACGCCGTCGCCATGGACGAGATCCTTTTCGAGGTCTCGACCGACAAGGTCGACTCCGAGGTGCCGTCGCCGGTCGCTGGGGTCGTCACCGAGATCCTCGCCGCCGAGGGTGACGTGGTCGAGGTCGGTCAGGTGCTGTGCCGTGTCGGTGACGCCGACGCGGCACCGGAGGCGGCCCCCGAAGCCGCTCCCGCCCCTGAGCCTGCCCCGGTTCCCGAACCGGTCCCGGCGCCTGAGCCAGCGCCCGTTGCGGCAGCCGCCCCGGCGCCTGAGGCCGCCCCAGCTCCCGATCTGGCCGACGCGCCCGCTCCGGCAGCCACGGACGGACTCATCCTGTCACCGGTCGTCCGCCGACTGATCGCCGACAACGGTCTCGATGCGAGCCAGATCACCGGAACCGGTCTGGGTGGCCGCATCACCCGCAACGACATTGAGCAGATCATCCAGGCTCGTGCCGCCGGCTCGACTCCCGAACCAGCTGCCCCCGCTCCTGCGGCGCCGGCCGCCCCGGCCGCCGCAGCGCCCGCTGCACCAGCGCCTGTCGCCGCAGCGCCCACGCCAGCCGTGGGTGCTCGCGATCAGGTCGTGCCGCTCAACAACATCCGCAAGCGCACCGCCGAACATATGGTGATGTCGAAGTCGACCTCGCCGCACGTCCTCACCGCCATGGAGGTCGACTACGAGCGGGTCGAGCAGGTTCGCAAGACGCACAAGGGCGCGTGGAAGGCGGAAGAGGGCTTCTCGCTCACCTACCTGCCGTTCATTGCTCGTGCGGTTGCCGACGCGTTGCGTGATTTCCCGCATCTGAACGCCAGCTTCGGCGGCGACCACCTGGTCGTCCACGACGAGGTCAACATGGCGATTGCGGTCGACATCGATTTCGAGGGGTTGCTCGCCCCGGTCGTGAAGAACGTCGACGGTAAGCGTCTGCGGCAGATCGCCCGCGACATCACGGATGTCGCCGGCCGCACCCGCACGAAACAGCTCACGCCCGACGACCTGAGCGGTGGCACCTTCACCCTGACAAATGCCGGGCAGTACGGCACGATGATGCAGTTCCCGATCATCAATCAACCCCAGGTCGCCATCCTCAGTACCGACGGGGTGAAGCGCAAGCCGGTCGTCGTCACCGACGAGTTCGGGAATGAGTCGATCGCCATCCACTCGGTTGGTGTGCTCGCCCTAGCTTGGGACCACCGCGCCTTCGACGGAGCGTACGCCGCAGCGTTCCTCAACCGGATTCAGGAGATCCTCGAGACGCGCGACTGGGAAGCCGAGATCCGCTGATCTGAGCGGCCTCGTTCCCTGGACCGTGAGCGACCTCGAACCTCTGTCGAACCGCCCGGCGGCGCGGCATCATGGAGCCATGGACCTGTCCGAAGTTGCGTCCGCCGGTCTGGGAGTTCGCTGGCTCGGC